>JANQNL010000120.1 GCA_028279585.1 Thermoplasmatota archaeon | reverse complement strand
ATT
The DNA here is from genome assembly GCA_028279585.1 of Thermoplasmatota archaeon. Classification (GTDB taxonomy): domain Archaea; phylum Thermoplasmatota; class Penumbrarchaeia; order JANQNL01; family JANQNL01; genus JANQNL01. Next base: position 14,399 of record JANQNL010000120.1, on the reverse strand, counting down.
TCGACGACCCTGCGAACACGTGCTTGGATGACGGGACCACCTGCTTCACGGCCTTCGTGCCGCAGCTTGTGGAGGTCATCCAGCCAAAGCCTGACGATGCGTTCGCGCTCGTGTGTGGTCCGCCGGTCGTTATCAAGTTCGTCACCGGTCATCTGGAGAAGATGGGCTGGGATGCAGAGAAGATCTACACCACGCTCGAGAACCGGATGAAGTGCGGGATCGGCAAGTGTGGTCGGTGCAACATTGGGCATGTGTACGTGTGCAAGGATGGGCCTGTGTTCAACTATGCGCAGGTCAAGAGCATGCCACCGGAATACTAATTCAAGGAAACTGCCGACGCTGGTGGATAACCGTTAGGATCACTATCCTATCCTCGCTTACTTGGTAGATTATCCTATAGCTGTGGACAAGCAAGTGCCTGATATCAGTCCCACTGATCACTGGGACCAGTGGACAACGATGAGGCATGTCTGCTAACGTCTCAGCCTGCGACAGGATATTCTCGATTACTTGCTGGGCGTAGAATTCTGAATCCTCAGAAATGAAATCCCTGATGGCCTCGAGGTCGATGACCGCAGGTTTGGTCCATACGATCCCATATCTCATCCAGCAAGCCTCTTTCTCACTTCCTCGTGAGAAAGAACCTCACCCCGTTCAAGCGCCTTCAGCCCCCCATCTATCTTCTCCCTGACATAGATCTCATAGACTATGTCCTCCCATGAACAATCATCTGGAAGGGAGTTGATGAGTTGGATGGCTTCTTGCTTGACGGTTGACATCAGACCACGGGTGGAATAAGAACTCCGGGGGTATATTACGGTTTTGTGGTACGAACGGAAATGCGCTATGCGCAGGAGATCGGACTAGGTTACCCTAGCGCAATGAGAATATACTCAAACCGGTCGTGGATATACTTGATTAGTTCGAGGTCCTTTTTTCTTTGTTCTTCGTTCATGATATCACTTGATCCGCTTCTCTAACTCCTGCACAAACCCCTCCCCATCATCCGCGTCCACCAGGATGCCAGGCCACTCCCTCTCTAGAATGAAATAGGGCTCTTTGAACTGGAGAGACACGGTGTTCTCGGCTCCCCAGGATGCGACACGCAACCATTTCACGAACTTGAAAGGACGCAATGCCACGGACACAGGTGACATTGGTTGAGATACCGAGCCAATGTTGTTGATGGGAACCTGAACGTCCCAATCCCTGAAGTGGATGTACAGCTCTTTCTTGGTCATGATGAGCTTGTACCTCTCCCCCTCCTTCTGGAACATTCTCAGGTTCACTGTTGCGATGAGGAACACAGCGCCAAAAGCGAACAAGACCGTACCTACCAGAAAGATCAGCGGAAAGAATCCCCAGAAGTGATACGTGTAGATAGTGGCGAAGACACCAAGAGCTATGGCCGGTACCATGAACAATGGGAACAGAAGCGCCATTGTGGTTCCATAGAACTTGTAGTATCCAGCATTCGAATAGGAAGAACGGTAGATCGAACCCTTGGGTTCCTTCTTGCCCTTCCCTTTCCCCTTCACTTGTACAAGCTTCACGACCTCATCTGGGTCATCCACATCTACCGCGACCCAGTCATCCTTGTCCTTGTAAAGATGAAGATATCTGATCCAGCTGAACGAATAGAAGAGGTCTATTGGTCTTTGGTCGGTCTTGATCCATACGACCTTCTTTGGGATACAAGGGCCCACCACCTTTGGCCATATCTTGATGGCCTCCATCAAGGATAGCTCCTGGGCCTTCACCTCCTGGACCCTACCAGGCTGGAATGTGTGGATCAGTGGGACCCTTCGGACGACCTTGTGGACATTGATGTTTCCCTCGTCCACTGTGACCTTGTAAAAGTGCCTGTGCAATCTCAGTTGCGTAGGGGCAATGAGGATCGGGGTGAACAACATCGAAAAGATCATCCAGATAACAAGACAGGGTATTGGACCAACGTCCATGCCATTGAGCCAGAGGGTGAATAATATCGGAGTTGCAATGACCGCCACCAAGATCAAGACTATCAGGCTGTATAAGTAGGTCTGAACAAGCCATCTACCAAGACCTGCGGAAGAACGGAACGTAGGCCTATCCTCCTCCTTCTTTTTGAACAGACCTAACACCGTTCATCCTCCGAGTGAAGTATTGCCCGAGCAGGGATATATACCTTCGTTTGGTCTTGAACTAGCTTTCTAGTACTGTAATTTCGCACACGCGCAACAACCTCTGGCTCAAATTGTTACAATGAAACTACACAAACACTAAACTTTATAAACTTTGAAGTTAATGAATAACCATGCAGCAGATACGAGACCCCTACCAGGACCCGGTGCAGGACCGGACGCGTAAACTGGCCGCAGTCCTTGGCAAGGAGGTGACAGGAAGGATCCTTGCGGTCCTTGCCCACGAATCATACCTCTCAGCCTCTGATATCGCATCACGGCTTCACATTCACATTGCCACAGCCCAGAAGTACCTCATGGAGATGAAGGAAGCTGGGCTTGTGAACTCCCGCTGGAGGAGGTCTCCGACCCGCCCGACAGAGGAATACTGGCTGTCCAAGGACAAGATTACCATCGAGATCGATCTTCGGTCGGATGTCGGGAGAAAGGACATGGAGAGCCTTGCAAACTCCCTGACACTTTCTTTGAGGCGTGACGTCAACGTGGCCATCGACTCGGACGACTCCAAAAAGATGGTCTCTGAGATACTTGTACTGGGAGATGGGGACAGACCCATCATCGGGAACAGGATAAAACTGGACAACGTGGAAGGGAGGTTCGCCTGGCATCTGGCCGAGGAGCCCACCAACGTCAGGGTGATGGACGTGGTGGAAAAGGCCGAGCTAGACAGCAAGTACCTCCCACAGATAATGGACCTGGTGGACAAGCTAACGAACATCGGGGCAGTACGATCAACTACACACGAAAAAAAGGAGGATGAGTAACATGACCGAAACAGAAGAGATGCTGGCCTTCATCTGCGACTCGAAGAAGGCCAAGGACAAGAAACTGAAAGAGGAGCTGACCTTTACGGAGTACTTCGACAAGGTCGTCGCCAACCCAAAGCTCGCAGCCCTGGCGCATGAGCGTGTCTACAACATGATCATGTCGTATAGGCAGGACGAGAACGGACAGTACAACCTGTTCAAGGGCAAGCTGTTCGGACTGGACGAGCAGATAAAGGCCGTCGTTGACTACTTCAAGTCCAGTTCCAAGCGGTTGGACACCAGGAAGAGGATCCTGCTCCTGCACGGTCCCGTTTCCAGCGCAAAGTCGAGCCTGGTGGAGATAATGAAGGAGGGTCTGGAGGAGTACTCCGAGACCGACGAAGGCGCGATGTATGCCATCAAGGGATGCCCGATGCACGAGGAACCTCTGCACCTCATCCCCGAGGAACAGCGCGGCCAGATGCTCGACGATAAGGGCCTCTACATCGAGGGTGACCTCTGCCCCCACTGCCGCTACAAACTGGAGCATGAGTACGATGGGGACTTCACTCAGTTCACTGTTGAGCGCATCTATATCTCCGAGCAGGGAAGGCTCGGTATCGGAACGTTCCTTCCGTCCGACCCAAAGAGCCAGGACATCTCGGAGCTTGTAGGTTCCATCAACTTCAACAAGATAGGCGAGTACGGTATCGAGTCGCACCCGTTCGCCTACGTCTTTGACGGTGAGCTCAACATCTCCAACCGAGGTGTCATGGAGTTCATAGAGATGCTCAAGGCCGATGAGAAGTTCCTGTACATCCTGCTCATCCTCACCCAGGAACAGGTCATCAAGGCCCCGAGGTTCCCGCGTATCTATGCAGACCTGGTCATCTTGGCCCATACCAATGAGGCAGAGTACAATGAGTTCATCTCTGACCAAAGGTCAGAGGCGTTGCAGGACAGGATAATCAAGATCGACTTCCCATACAACCTCAGGGTTGACGAAGAGATAAAGATCTACGAGAAATTGCTGAATGCTTCAAAGACCGAGAAGCACATCGCTCCTCACACGCTTGAGGTTGCATCGATGCTTGCGGTCCTTTCAAGGCTCGAAGAACCAGAGAATGCCAACCTGGACCTCATCAAGAAGATGCGCCTCTACAACGGAAAGGAAGTGGAGCATTTCTCGGAATCCGACATCGAGCGGATGAAGGAGGATTCCCCCAGGGAAGGTATGACCGGTATCTCCCCCAGGTATGTGGTCAACACCATCGCAACAGCTCTCATCCAGGACGATAGCGACTGTCTCACCCCGCTCGAGGTCCTGGTGGCCCTGAGTGAAGGTCTCAAACGCCACCCGCACTTTTCAGACAAGGAGGTTGAGCACTACAAGGACCTTGTATCCATGGTCACCGAGGCCTACACAGACCTTGCAGAGGAGGTGGTGAAGGAGGCCATCATCGGAGATCTGGCAGAGGAGGCCGACGAGCTGTTCGAGATCTATCTGGCAAACGTGGACGCCTACGTGAACCAGAAGGAGGTCGTGGACCCTGACGGTAATCCGATGCCGCCTGACGAGAAGATCATGGAGGCCATCGAGAAGCGGATGAACATCCCGGAGAACTCTGCGGACTCCTATAGGCATCAGATCCTTGCCAAGGTCGGTTCCTGGGCACTCCGAGGAGAGGGCTTCAACTACCGCTCCGAGGACCCATTGCGCAAGGCCATCTACGAGATGATCTACGAGCAGCACAGGCACAAGATCCAGGCCATTACAACGGTCAAGCATCCACAGAAGGGACTGGAGGCCAAGATCGACAACATCATCGAGAGGCTCCACAGCATGGGATACTGCGAGCACTGTTCCAAGGAACTGCTCCACCACATCGGATCCGTCTACAACATGGAAGATAACGCCGAGGAGGAAGAACCAGAGTGATAGACGAGAACACCCTCAAACAGCTCGAACGCCGTGGAGAACGGGACAAGGGCAGGCTCGACAACAAGATCAAAGAGCACCTTCGAAAGAACATCAAGAAGTACATTATGGATGAGGCACTCATCACTGGTGACGGAAAGAAGAAGGTGAAGATACAGATCAAGAACCTGGAGCTTCCCGAGTTCAAGTTCTCCAACAACGACGGCGGAGGGGTAGGCGGAGGGGGGGGAGGACAGGGTCAGCCAGGGCCGCAAAGCGGTCAACCTGGAGGCCCTGGTGACTCCCCCGGGGAAGGTGACGAGGCTGGTGAGGGTTCTGCAGACCATGCCATCGAGGCCGAGGTCGACATCGACCAGATCGTAGAGCTTGCCTTCCAGGAGCTGGGCCTTCCGGACATCGACGACTCTATCCCGGACAATCTCATGTCCGAGTCACTGGAGTTCGACGAGATCAGGAAGTGTGGGCCGATAGCGAGACTGGACCGTAGACGGACGCTCATCCAGAACATGAAGCGCAACGCCCAGGGTAACCAGATCGGTGTTGGTGGGATAAGACGTTGCGACCTGAGGTTCCGGTCCTTCGAGGAGACTATGAAGCGTTCCAATCGAGCGCTCATCATCTCTATGATGGACGTTTCAGGTTCTATGAACGACGAGAAGAAGTTCCTGGTGCGAGTCTCCCTCTGGTGGATCAAGAAGTACCTGGAGAAGATCTACGAGGGCCTGGAGTTCGCTTTCATCATCCATGATACGGAAGCTGAAGAAGTGGACGAGGAGAAGTTCTTCAAGGCAAGCACCGGGGGTGGAACCGCACTCTCCTCTGCCATGGACATTGCCATCGACCTCATCGAGCACAGATATGATGCGTGTACCTGGAACATCTACTGCTTCCACTACTCGGACGGAGAGAACCTGGACACGGACAACCCAAAGGCCCTGGCCTCACTGAACGAGCTCCTGATGGTGGTCAGGAGATTCTACTATGGACAGGTCGGTACGCCTACAGGTTCGAACTTCCTGGATTACCTTAAGAAGGATGGGCCCAAGGTCCACAATCTGATAACGGCTGGGATCAAGAACAGGGACGAGGTGGCCGATGCCATCGAGCGTTTCCTCAACAGGAGGTCCACCTGCGATGATGAGTAAGGATGAGATCCAGCAAGAGGTCTGGACCATCAAGGACCGGGCCCAAGCAATGGGATTGGACTTCTACCCTGTGGAGTTCGAGGTCATCTCCAGACAGCAGATGATCGAGTTCGGCGCCTACGTCCTTCCGAGCAGATACTCGCACTGGACCTTTGGTAAGTACTACGGGAAGATGAAGCAGCTGCAGAACCTGGGCGCTTTGGAGATCCTGGAGATGGTCCTGAACTCAGACCCTGCCAAGGCATACCTTCTGGACTCGAACTCCAGGGTTGAGAACATGATGGTCATCGCTCACGTCTATGGCCACGTGGACTTCTTCAAGAATAACTACTGGTTCTCCAAGACCAACAAGCACATGATCAGGGAGGCTGAGTACCACGAGAAGCGACTCCGAGAGCTGGAGTACGATATCGGCCAGAAGGAGATCGAGGAGTTCCTGGACATCTGTATCTCCATCCAGTGGCACTGCGATTTCTGGGGGCAGTTCTGTGATCCCAAAGCGGAGAACGTCCAGCTGAAACCGCTCAAACACCTTGACCTGGGCGACCTGAAGGAGGTGGTCATCTGTCCGGACGAGAAACCGGAGTCGTTGTTCGACCTGGACCCGGACCTGCTCCAGTACCTAATCACCAACGCAGACCTCGAGCCCTGGAAACAGGAGGTCCTCAAGTTCATTAGGGACGAGATGCTCTACTTCATGCCCAACGCCATGACCAAGATAATGAACGAGGGCTGGGCCACCATGTGGCAGGAGATCATCCTGAGAGACTACCTGGACTTTACAGAGTTCGACCAGTTCGCCATCAAGCACTCCGAGGTTATAGCATCCCACGGCCTGAACCCGTACAGGCTAGGCTACATGATCTACCTTAGCATCATTAAAAGGTGGGACGAGAAGGAAGGGATAGGTGCAGGACTTGCAAAGGCCCTGGAGGTCAGGAGGTACTACAACGACGTCCAGTTCATCAGGGAGTTCCTGACCCAGGAGGTCTGTGAGGACTGCGGGCTGTTCGTCTATGAAAAGCCCGGAGAGCACCAGCCGAGCCAGATCGTCAGCACGGACGTGGAGCTCATCAAGGAAAAGCTTCTCATAGAGATAATCAACTTTGGAAAACCAGTGATCGTTGTCAAGATGGAACAGGATCCAGACGACGATCATCTGCATCTACTTCACAAGTTCGACGGCAGGGAGCTCAACATCGACCATGCAACGGATGTCATCACCGCGCTATACAAGATCTGGCAGAGGCCGGTCCACCTGGAAACCGTCATCAAGGGAGAACGTTCGTTCATCTCGTTCGACGGTGAAGACACAAGTATTGACAAGATAGTCAAAGAAGAGGATTAACTGGACTTGTTCCAGTAGACGATGTACTCACAGCATGGGTCGCCTTTGCCTGCACACTTTGTCTTCTCGACGTAACCTTGTCGTTTGGTTATCGAGATGAAGCCCTCGAAGATGCCCTTCCAGACAAGACACCTTTCTGGCCCAGCATAGATATCGTAGAACTGGACCACAGACACATCTGGTTTGGATACGTCCACCTCTCCACGACCAAAGGTGTAGATCTCTCCGAAGTTCTTCTGTACACGCTTGATGATCATCTCTGGAGTTCCGAAACGAGCAAGCCATCCGATGACGCCGAGGTTGGCGGGGATGAACCGGCCAGCCTCCAAAAGGCCCTGGTCTCCCTTCTTATCATGGATCCATTTGTAGACATTGACCATCATCTCGTCAGGGTAGTAGGTACCGGTCTTCAGCTCACCCTGGATACCTGATGCTTCCTTGCATGCGTTGTAGCCGTCAGCACCCCACTTCTTCTTCACAAACTTGGGGTAAGTGTTGATGGCGTCACCGCGGGTCTTTCGTTCCACCTCGGGCATAGACAGGAGCTTGTCTTGCAGGTATAAACGTGTAATAGTTTAGGAAAATAAAGTGGCAAAAAAATGATAACGGCCCGCCGATGGAACCGACGGACCATTATATTGGAAGGAGGACTACTCTTCTTCTTCGTCTTCTAGCTCGTCTTCGTCTTCAAGTTCTTCATCATCTTCGTACTCTTCCTCGTCTTCATCCTCGTACTCTTCGTCATAGGCTTCTTCTTCATCTTCCTTATCGTACTCCTCGTCCTCGTACTCTTCCTCATCCTCTTCTTCTTCATCTTCTTCCTCGTCTTCATCCTCATCCTCTTCTTCTTCATCTTCTTCGTCGTACTCCTCGTCATCCTCTTCCTCGTCTTCATCCTCGTACTCTTCCTCATCGTCCTCGTCGTAGTCGTCCTCATCCTCTTCTTCCACTTCCTCCACCTCTTCTTCCTTCTTCTTCATCATGAAGAAGATGACCGCTCCAACGACTGCCAGAAGGACCACGATGATGATGATCACAACGATGATGCACATCATGTTCTGCTCGAAGAATGACTCTTCCTCGCCATCTGGTGTAGGTGCAGGTTCCTCGACAACGACAGACATGGTCTCCGTCACTGTTCCACCAGCGACAGTAATCGTGAACGTGTTCGCTGTTGCAGGTGCTATAATGTCAACAGACCATGCTCCACCAGTTCCGATGGTTCCAGTAGCATCGACGCCATCAATGGTCACAGTGATCGTCTGACCATCAAGGCCAGTGGATGTTCCAGATACAGTTATGGTCGCACCGGTATCGAAGATCTGACCAGCTGTTGGGGCCGTGATGGTGATGGACTCTGTGACAACCACATCAGCATAGTGTGCCAAAGCTACGTTCTGTGTGAGGTCTGCTGTGATGTTTAACACCATCTCCCAGATGAGGTATCCCTCGGTCACACCATCCACACCAAGCATGGATGCTTCAGGTATCACCTTGAGAGAGTAGTTGTAACCAACAGAGATGTTGAGGAACTCATAGGCACCATCTGGTGTGATGTATGCCTCGACAAGTGTTCCAGCGGAGTCACGGAGTTCGATGGTAGCGTTGATAGCAGCCTCGCCGTCGTTCGGTCCACCGCTGTATGTCACTGTCCCCATCAGGGTCGGAAGGACCACGACAGGGACGGTGTAGTGCTCGAGCATGACGTCCTGGGTGATGTCTGCCATGAGATCAAAGGCCGTGGTCGTCTTTGCCAGATATCCATCAGTGACTCCGACCTCACCGAGCATCGCTGTTGCTGGAGTGACCTTCAGTGTGACATTGGATACAGCTTCGACATAGATGGAGTAGAAGCCCGTCGCATTCGATGTTGCAGTCTTGAGGAGTACGGCGGTCTCGTTCATGAGCTCCACAGTAGCTTCAGCTGCTCCCTCACCATCGTTCAGTCCACCGGAGTAGGTGATCATACCGGAGACCATCTTCAGGTCTGGCAAATCCTCGACAACTTCGATGGTAACGTTCTGTGTGGTCTCAACGTTTCCGAGCAGGTCGGTGGCGTTGAAGTAGATGATATGGGCACCGGTCGCTGCTATGGAGAAGTTCGTTGAGAACATCATCCAAGCACCGTCGTCGACCTTGTAATAGATGCTATCTGTTCCAACACCAGCATCGTTGGCCATGAGGTTGTAGGTCGTAGTGTTCCTGACGTAGACAGGATCGGACCCGGTCTTGTTGCCGACAATGGTCAGTGTCGTGACTGGTCCCATATCGTCCACGGAAACGTTCAACCTGTTAGCGGTCTCGTTGTTCATAGCAAGGTCCAGGGCGCCATAGAAGATGTGGTCCACGGTGTCGTTCACAGTGAAGTTGGTCGTGAACACTTCGTAGGTGGCTCCATCATCGAGGCTGTACCAAGCGAAGTCGATGCCAGCTGCAGACACGGCTTCGAGCTCGAACTCGGTGGCAGAGGTGATCCACACAGGATCACCACTGACCATTGGAGTACCAATATTGATGGTCGTCACAGGGATAGTAGGGATGTCCTCAACAAGCTCGATCATGGTATCGTTCATTGCCGGGGCATCCTCGTAGTTCATTGCGATGTCCCAGGACCTGGAGTAGAACTTGTAGGTCTGGCCGAACGCACCATTGAAGGTGAAGTTGGTCAGATTCCCATCAGGCATCTTCGAATCCTCGAGCATGTAATCGCTCCAGGTGGTTCCGTCAGATGAGTTGGACACCCAAAGCTCTAGCATATACACACCGGACATTGCGTCCGTAGCGTTGACAACAACATCGAAGCTCGTTATGTTCAGCGTGGCTGGTGTCTGCTCGACGTGGGTCATAGCTGGTGTGGAGTCGAAGGCGACAAGCTGATCGTACATACCAACGACCTCCATGAGTCCCACAGCGTCCGTTGCGTTGGTCTGGAGCTGGTACCATCCATCTCCATCCGGTGCATCGAACGTGAAGTTATCCTCGTCATGTATCTGGTCCACGGACATGTTGTCGTAGAACACCCAGCTACCGAAGGTCGTATTATCTGCAGCGTATGAATACATCAGACCGATATCTTTTAGCCATGCGTTGTCGTCTGCCTCGAACGGTACCATGAAGGTATCGTTGAACCAGAAGGTCATGTTCTTGACCCTGGATGTCGGAGCTTCGTAGTCTGGAAGGTTCATCAGCGGATAGTAATCAGCGATGCCATCATCAATGTAGTATGGGTTGTCGCCGATGCCATCCCTGCCTGCGATATCCTGGTTCTCGCCGTTCATATTGTCTACACCAGAGTAGTTGCCCCAGTAGTTGCCACCACCCATGATGTAGGTCTCATTCCATGCGTTCTCCTTCGGCGTGGTCGTATCGTCATCGGTGCAGTTGATCTCGTTATCATAGACATAGTTGCTGTAGAAGGTGCAACCATAGGTCGATTCGTCGAAATACACACCGGTATCAGAGTCTGTTATCCAGTTTCCATAGATCGTGGCATCATATCCATACTGTGCATTCAGACCGATCGTAGCATTGATGATGGTATTGTTCCTAACTACACACTCCCTATCGATATCTATGAAGATACCGGAGCCCCCGTCATCGTTGCTGCACCAGGTGTCCATGATCACGTTGTCGAAACATTCATCGTAGTCTCCCTGGAGCCATATACCAGCGCGCTGGCCGATCAGAGTGTTATCGTAGATCATATTAACACTGGAGGAGCCGTGATTAGCACTGTATATACCCAGAGGTCGGGTCGATACAGTATTTGTGATATTTGTCACCTTGCACTGGGTGATATTGTTGTACTTACCCTTGACGTTGAGACCGCTGTTACATTTGTCGATGGTCACGTTGATGAAGTCACAGAAAGAGCTTCCACCACTGTTCATCTGCACGGCCCAATCACCGGTCTCATAGAACTCGACGTTGGTTAGGTTGAGGTACATCGGGGCTTCAACACCATACCCTGGAGTACCTTCGATCGTGGAGTTCATGATATCGATGCCACCATTGGTAGTATGGAACTGCATCGTATGTGTTCCTGTAGTGGACTTTCCGAAGGTAACGTTCTCGAACTGCCTCTTTCCATAAAATATATGTCCCAATCTATCGTCGTGAGAAAGGAAATGCACACCTGTGACATCGCCAATGAACTGGCAATCCTTCATAAACAGATCAGCATCACTGTATGTGATGTCCATGTTCGTTGCATAGGCATCTTCGAACGTGCAGTTCTCGATGATTAAAGTTCCACCAAGATAGTGTGTCCTGAAATTGTAACCACGGGTATACCAGGTATAAGCCTGGGTACAATCCTTGAAGGTCGAGTTCAGTATGGTTATGGTAGAGGTCGACTGTGCATGCTCATTGCTGCCCTGACCATAGAAGTTCAGATCGAACTCTGTCACATTGACGTTCTCGATCACGGCATTTGGCATGGTGCTGTCGCCATGGATATAGATACCATAATATCCCGCTCCATCGAAGATCAAACAGTTCCTGATGACGAAGTCTTTCGTAACACCTGTGATCTCGATACCGTGGGCGGATGCGTTCCCATCAATGGACCAGTTCTCGATGATGTACGGGTCTGCTGTGGTTCCAGTCCCGCTCACGACTCCGTTAGCGAGCGTGAAGTCGGAATCGGAAGTGATACTGATGGGAAGTATCCCAGTCAGATTGTTCGAATTCGAAAGCTCTGCCTCTACAGGTGGGGCTCCGAAGTTCAGTAGCCCAAAGAGAGCTACGCTGATCATTATCATTGCAAACGCTATGCTGATTGGCCTGGAAACCAAGATATCACCGGCCCTACAATTCTAAAAGAGATAATATAGTTTTCTTTACTCTTAGAATTCAATAATAGAAAGGTCATAGCGTCACACTTGAGATTGACACCAGGAAATCTCGGTAGTGGTCCTTTTCTGCTCGTCTTTCGCTTCCGACACCGATCTCTTATGAGACCAATTCGTGACACGTCTCTATAAATTCGTGTTACTCGCGGGGAGCCATGTCTCTGTCAAGGCGCTCTCAAGCCCTGGAAATTTTTAGAGCCCTCGCTTATTGCCGGTTTTTCACATATCGAGAAATTCCGCGGAGCCAGTGCCTTGAGCGTGTCACGTTTCTCGAAACTTTGCTAACTAAAATATATATCTGATAAATTTGTTCCCGAAATCAGAATTCAGAGCGTATCTCGAACGGACCAGTCCTTCCATTGATGACACCGACGGGTGTTCTGCCAATGAAAGGCCTATAATTTGTTCACGGGGGGAAAAGCTCTGATTCCGTATAGAACTTGAAATACTCGGAGGAATCGACGAATGACAGACAAAGTAGGAGCCGTCATGGTGGTCGGTGGAGGTATCTCGGGGATACAGTCGGCCCTCGATCTGGCAGAGTCTGGCTACAAGGTATATCTTGTAGACAACAGCCCCAGCATCGGGGGTGTGATGGCCCAGTTGGACAAGACGTTCCCAACCAACGATTGTTCAATGTGTATCCTCGCACCTAAACTGGTCGCAGCCGGTTCGCACCACAACATCGAACTGATGACCTGCTCTGACGTGTTGAACGTTGAAGGAGAACCCGGAAACTTCAACGTAAGCGTCCTGAAGCGGGCCAAGTATGTCGACCTTGACAAGTGTACGGGATGCGGCGAATGTATCCAGGAATGTCCAGTACAGGTCCCTGATGAGTTCAATGAGGAGCTCGATAACAGGAAGGCCATATACCTAAAGTTCCCGCAGGCCGTCCCACTGAAGGTCACGGTCGAGAAAGCCGGTGTGCCACCTTGTAAGGACGCATGTCCAGCACATGTGAACGGACAGGGTTATGTCGCACTGATCAAAATGGGAAAGCACCAGGAAGCGCTTAACCTTATACGCGAAAGATGTGTGTTGCCAAGCATCATAGGTCGTATCTGCCACCACCCTTGTGAAGAGGCGTGTAACAGGAAGGACCATGATGAGGCGATAAACATCTGCAGCCTGAAGCGGTTCGCCGCGGACTACGTCCGTGACAACCTCGAGGACCCAGCAGAGTTCCTGGAGGATAAGAAGACCGATAAGGTCGCCATCGTCGGTGCAGGTCCAGCAGGCCTCACCGTCGCCTACCACCTCGGAAGGCTCGGCTACCCTGTAACGATCTTCGAGAAAGAGCCCGTCGTCGGCGGTATGCTCCGGCTCGGTATCCCTGATTATAGATTACCACCTGAGATCCTAGAGGCGGACGTCGCGCAGATAAAGAAGTACGGCGTCGAGATCAAGACCAACTCTCCCGTAGGAGAGGCTGGCGGTCCAAGCATCAAGGACCTCAAAAACGAATACAAGGCCGTCTTCATCGGTGTCGGTCTTCCTGATTCCAGGAAGCTCAACATCGAAGGCGAGAACCTTGCCAACGTCATCCCTGGCACCGACTTCCTCAAGGACGTCAATCTTGGAAAGCCAGTGACAGTCGGCAAGAAGGTGATAGTCATCGGTGGCGGAAACGTCGCCGTGGACGTTGGCCGCTCTGCTCTCCGAAAGGGCGCAGAAGAGGTCCACCTTGTTATGCTCGAGTCCGAGGACATCATTCCGGCCCACAGCTGGGAGGTCGAAGAGGCCAAGGATGAGGGCATCCAGTTTCACTGCAGCCGCGGTCCAAAGCGGTTCATCGGAACAGATGGCAAGGTCACAGGCCTCGAGACACTGGAGTGCGGCTCCGTCTTCGATGATGACGGAAAGTTCAATCCAGTGCTCAACGAGTGCACAGAGCAGATCCTTGGCTGCGATATGATCATCGTGGCCATCGGACAGTCTGCCAACCTCAACTTCCTTGATGCCGAGATCAACAGGTCCAGGGGCATCGAGATCAACAGGAACAACTTCGCAACCAACATGCCAGGCGTCTTCGCTGGTGGCGAGATCGTCACCGGACCCGGCTCTGCCATCGAGGCAATGGCCATCGGTAACAAGGCCGCCATGGTAATGGACATGTATTGCAAGGGTCAGGACATCTCGACCATAACCGAAACCATACCTGACTACGACGACGAGCCAAAGG
>JANQNL010000088.1 GCA_028279585.1 Thermoplasmatota archaeon | reverse complement strand
AGACCCTGTTGGTTCCGAAAGGTCCGAAGAATCGTCAGATTCGATAGGATCAGGTTCTTCCTCGGCAGGTTCTGTTTCCTCGGTAATCTCTTCCTCCTCAGCGGGCTCCTCTTCAGGTTCTTCCTCCGCAGGCTCAGTTTCCTTGACCTCTTCCTCCTCAACGGGTTCCTCTTCTTCTGCAGGCTCGGTCTCCTGAACCTCCTCTTCCTCCTCAACGGGTTCCTCTTCTTCTGCAGACTCGGTCTCCTGAACCTCCTCTTCCTCCTCTGCAGGCTCAGTTTCCTGAACCTCCTCCTCATCGTCATCATCATCGACATCAGGTAGACTGTAGTCACCCATGACCTCGGGTTCCCACTGGTCCTCAGGAACATTGAGCTCCTTTTGGGCCTGACGCTTGAGATTGATTATCTTTTCATTGCCTGGAAACTTCTCCAGGGCCTCATCGCAAAGCGCGATGACCTTTTCGAACTCATAGCCCTCTAAAAGGATCAGTCCCTTGCCGATGATGGCTCCCTTGAAACCATCGTCGATCTTAAGGGCCTGTTCGATGCATTTGAGCGCCTTGGAGTCCTCACCCTTTTTGTGGAGGGTCATTCCCGATGCGAGCCAGGTCTGCTTGTGCTCTGGCTCCAACTGGATGGTCTTATCGAAGCAGTCCAACGCCTGATTGAACTTCTTCATCTCCGAGAGGACAAGACCGAGGTGATACCAGGCATCCTCCATGTCTGGATTGAGCTCGGTAGCCTTCTCGAACGACTTCTTTGCACGGTTGTGATCGCCCTTGTTGAAGTATGCCTTCCCACGACCGAGCCATGCTTCCTCGTTCGTGTTGTCCTGCTTCAACGCGTTCGTGAAGAACTCGAGGAGCTTGTCAGTATCGTTGGGATCGATGTCCTTGATGGCCTGCTTCAGAAGCACCCTGGACTCGAGCTTTGCATGCTCCTCGTCAGTGATCTTAAAAGAATCCCTTAAGGTACGAAGGATGGCCTCCTCATCTGGGATGACCTTCCCATCTCTCCAGGCCTCTTCCAAGGCCTTCATGTATATCTTGAGATATCGCTGCTTGAGCTCACCGTCGGCGAGCGTCGAGTCTCCGCCCATGGCGATCCTCCTTCATCAAGGGGGTTCTAATCGATGTATCAATGGCGGCGCTTTCCAGAGTTGGACTGGGTCTGTGCAGATGCAGGAGCTGCCTTGTACTTCTTTCCGTCCCCCTTGAACAGCTTGCCGACCTGAACAGATGCCCATCCTGCTATCCCGAGGGCTAGACAGAAGACACCTACAACGAGTAAGAACCATTCGAACTTGTCTGTGAAGGTTGACCCGGACATCACTGTTATGGCACCGCCCACTATGATGAGGACGGTGGGAATCTTGTAAGAACGGATGTACACCTTCATCAGAATCACCGGGTTCCTCTAACCAGAGAACCTCTCCTATGAAAGGATTTGTTGTACATAAAGGTATGGACCTTCATACTATGTCTGGGGTCCGTCCCGCCCTGGGAACTGGGCTAATCGATAAACCAATAATACAGCACACCCATCATCCCCCGATGCTCAGAACTTCGGTCACCGGGATAACCTTCCCCAACCCAGTAATACTCGCCTCCGGCATCCGCGACGAGACAGGCCACTCCATGGTAAGGATGGCACAGTTCGGAGCAGGCGGCGTGGTCACAAAATCTGTAGGACCTGTTCCCAGGCCGGGAAATGACCTCCCAGCACTTGTTGAGGTCGAAGGCGGGATGCTCAATTCCATGGGCCTTCCAAACCCTGGAGTGGACCACTACGGCGAGGAAGTAGAGGTTGCAAAAGGAGCTGGAGTTCCTATCATCGGCTCGGTGTTCGGACCAGACACAGACGGTTTCGTTGCCGTTGCAGAGAAGATGGCATCCTACGGAGTTGACGCCATAGAGCTTAACCTTTCTTGCCCCAACGCACAGGGGACTGCCATCAGTTTCGGCCAGGACCCAGATGCTGTGAAGCAGGTCACTTCGGCGGTCAAGGCCAAGGTTGACATTCCGGTGTGGGTCAAGCTCACCCCCATGGTCGTCAACATCGTTGACATCGGAAAAGCAGCGGTAGAAGCTGGCGCTGACGCCATAGTAGCAACGAACACCCTCATGGGAATGACCATCGACGTCTGGTCACAAAAGCCGGTCCTTGCGAACACTACTGGAGGCCTCAGCGGGCCTGCTCTCAAACCGGTCGCCCTGCGCTGTGTCTGGCAACTTGCATCCAGCCCTGACATCACTGTCCCGATCATCGGTGTTGGAGGAATAACCGACTGGAAGGATGCTGTGGAGTTCTTCTTGGCCGGAGCCTCACTGGTATCTGTCGGAACAGCCGTCTACTATGAGGGTCCAGAGGTGTTCGGTAAGATCAACGAGGGTCTTCAGGATTACCTGGACAGGAAGGGATGTGAAAGCATCGACCAGATAATCGGAAAGGGGATGGTAGAATGAAAGGCAGGGCAAGGATGGATACGGTGGAGGTCCTGAACGTCATTGACGAAGGAGGGCTGGGGGTAAAGACCCTTCACTTCGACCTACCTCAAGCACCAGAAATGGCCCCCTCCGACATCTTCGGCAGCTTCTTCATGATATGGCTTCCTGGTGTTGGAGAGGTCCCGTTATCGGTCACGTTCCAGCCAGGATACGTGGACACACCGGGTCCTTTCGGCATTACCATACTCCCTATCGGCCCGGTCACAAAAGCCCTGTGCGAGGTCAAGCCAGGAGACCTCATAGGTGTCCGCGGACCACTCGGCAAGGGGTTCCAGCTGAAGGATGCCAAGAACGTCCTGCTCGTGGCCGGCGGCATAGGCGTTGCCCCCTTCGGTTCTGGTTCATCTGTTCTGGAGGGCAGGAACGTCACAGCCATCATCGGAGCACAGACCGCTCACGCCCTCGTGTTCGAAGACCTAGCAATGAAGCTTGGCTGGGATGTCCACATCACCACCGATGACGGCTCGAAGGGCTTCAAAGGTTTCACGACACAGAAGATGGACGAGCTGGACCTTTCCAAGTTCGATCTGGTCCTGACATGCGGCCCAGAGATCATGATGAAGGGCGTGGTCGATAAGGCACTTGCTGCAAATGTTGAGGTCCAGGCCTCCCTGGAGCGATACATGAAGTGCGGGGTCGGAGTTTGCGACGCCTGTGCAATGGGAGGATTCTGCATCTGTTCGGACGGACCTGTGTTCGATGGAAAGCAATTAACGACCATCGACGAGTTCGGAGGCCCTCATAGGGACGCATCGGGCATGTTCCAGAAGTAATTGCTACAAGTAAATTAGTAATTACAAAATTATTATATACTCCTCCATGAATGCCTGCTCGATAGCATGGTACCAGACAGTGAACTAGGAGCAAGTGTGCAAGAGGCCATAGAGGCTCTGAAGCGGGGCGAGGTCGTTTGTGTCTATGACGCGGACGGCCGGGAGGAGGAGACAGACCTTACCATTGCAAGCCAGTTCGCCACAGAGGAGAAGATCAGGCAGCTTCGCAAGGATGGGGGAGGATTGGTGTGCACTACCATGACTCCGGCCATTGCCGATAGGTTCGGCATTCCATTCCTTGTGGACATCTACGCCAAGGCCATCGACGATTATCCGATCCTCAAGGCCATGGTACCGAACGACATCCCGTACGATGCGAAGTCATCCTTCGCAGTTACGGTCAATGCCAGGGACACTTTCACAGGCATCACGGACATCGATAGGGCGAACACGATCGCTTCCTTTGCCAAGGTCATCGAAGAGACCGTGGGGTGGGAACAACCACAGTCCATTGAGAAGTTCGGTTCCGTGTTCAGATGCCCTGGCCATGTCCATCTACTTGTTGCCCATGAGGGACTTACCAAGACCAGACAGGGACACACTGAGCTTTGTACAGCCTTGGTCGTCATGGCCGGGCTTGTTGGATCGGCAACCATCTGTGAGATGATGTCGGACACTGGCAAGGCCCGGGATAAGGCATCTGCCGAAAGCTATGCCAATGAGCGTGGGCACGTGTTTATAAGCGGCAAGGATATCATCGATGCGTGGGAAACATGGTCAGAGTAATGGCGACAGGGGTGTTCGACATCCTCCATCTTGGGCATCTCCACTTTCTGGAGCGAGCCCTGGCCTTGGGCGACGAGCTCGTGGTAGTTGTAGCGCACGATGACACCGTGAGGAAGCTCAAGCATGAGCCTATAACACCAGCAGAGATGAGGTGCGAACTTATCGCTTCCCTCAAGCCGGTGACCAAGGCGGTCGTGGGCGATCCGAACGACCATTTCAAGGTTGTGGAGGAACTGAGACCAGACATCGTGGTTCTAGGCTTCGACCAGGAAAGTGATCCTGATACCATCGTTTCCAAAGCAGCCGAGCGTGGACTGACCATCAAGGTCGAGAGGCTTGGCAAGTATGATGCCGACCTCGACGGAACACGCAAGATAATCAGCCGCATCATCGACTGGTGGACCTACCAGAAGATGATAGACGATGTCGAAGGAGGCGGAGAATGAGCAGG
The DNA here is from genome assembly GCA_028279585.1 of Thermoplasmatota archaeon. GTDB lineage: Archaea > Thermoplasmatota > Penumbrarchaeia > JANQNL01 > JANQNL01 > JANQNL01. The sequence goes on along the minus strand of JANQNL010000088.1, from coordinate 3,460 downwards.
GTCGTCGGTATCGCAGACACCACCTTCGCCAGGTACGATATGGGAGGAGCTGCCATCAAAGAGCTCCAGACCCTTGGCCGTACCGTCAAAATAAAGCGGTACACGGTCCCAGGCATCAAGGACCTCCCAGTCGCATGCAAGATCCTTTTCGAACAGGAAGGCTGCGACATCGTCATGGCCCTTGGAATGCCAGGCGCACAGGAAAAGGACAAGGTCTGTGCCCATGAAGCATCCCAGGGCATCATCCAGTGCCAGCTTCAGCAAGGAAAGCACATCATCGAGGTCTTCGTCCATGAGGATGAAGGACAGGATGACAAGGAGCTGAAGTGGCTCATGGACCAGCGTGCCAGGGAGCACGCGAAGAACGTTTATCTATTACTGTTCAAGCCCGACCAGTTGACGAAGTTGGCTGGCACTGGGCAGCGAGAAGGCTTCAAGGATGCGAAGCCGCTACGATAAAGATCAACACAAGGAGTGATAAAATGAAGATAGGGATAGTTGTGTCCGAGTTCAACTACGACATCACGATGTCCATGCTGGAAAGGGCCCAGGCCCATGCAGAGTTCCTGGACGTCGGAGTGGAAAAGGTGGTGAAGGTACCAGGTGTCTATGACATCCCACTCGCCACAAAGAAGCTTCTGAACAGGGAAGACATCGATGCTGTAGTGGCCTTAGGGGCTGTCATCGAGGGAGAGACCGACCATGACGATATCGTCATCCAGCACGCCGCAAGGAAGCTAACAGACCTTTCACTGGAGTTCAACAAGCCAGTTGGTCTTGGTATCTCTGGCCCAGGCATGAACAGGCTTCAGGCCGAAGAACGGATAGAGCGAGCAAAGAGCGCTGTCGAGGCGGTCGTAAAGCTTCACAAGGCCACAGACGGGCTCTGATCACCTGGGCTTTAGTCCAGGTAGACGCTTCTCCATTGCCTCTTGCATAGTGAACAGCTTCTTCATCCTGATGGAGCCGATGACCTCCTGGGTCACAAGCCAGGAGCCCCCGCGTTTGAGGCGGATCGTGGTCTTGAGCTTGGCAGAGATAGCTCCAAGGTAGCTCACTGTGAACGAGCAGGAAGGGAGGTCCTTCATCTCCTCGTTGCATTTCTGTGCATATCTGGATGCGAACGTAGCAAGGCTCCTTTCGAACGAGATGGGCTTGGATGGATCGTGATAAAGATCGACCTCGTTCCATTCCAAACGTATCGGTTTTGTGGAACCAGAAAGCTTCGAGCCCCTCATGAAGTGCTCGACCAATCCAAGTAGGGACTGGACCTGCTTGTCCCACCCTTTATAGGGCCCCTGGGAATCCCAGACCTCCTTGGCGAGCGTGGGTACCTTGAACTTGGCCGGGACCTTGAGGGATATGACCACATCTGTCAGGACCGGGCCGTCTGGATCATTGGGAACTCCACCGGTCTGACCCTTCAGTGACCATGCATAAGAATCCTCTGGAGAGTATACCCATGGGGCTTCACCGAGGGAGCCGCCTCGTCTGATACGGGCCATAGTATCACATTGACGCGTCCAGTTTTACGTTTTTCCCACTATTGTTTCTTGAAGGGGTTGGTCCGATACGGACAATCACCCTTCTGCGGGCACTTGACGCAGTGGAAGTACTTGGAGTAGAGCGGGAACAGGACAAAGGAATATGCGACAAAGATCACTGATACCACCATGTACCAGACCTCGGCCCCGTCCAGCCACACAAATACCATGGCAAAGATCGGGATGAACCAACCTGGGAACGTGCTCCATATGTTTCCAAGAAAAGCTTTCTGGAATCCCTTCCTGTCGCGTGCCTTGAAAAGCAATGAGGAGAAGTATCCCAAGCCCGTCATGCATGACTGGCTTCCAAAGCTTGCACAATGTGGACAGATGGTCGCAATGAACCACATTATCCCTATGGTGGAAGCGGCCAGGTAGAAGAAGATGAGTATCTTGTGGAAGGGCCAGAGGAGCGCTATGCCTAGGCCATAGACAACGAGGTTAAGACAAATATCGAAGACACGTACTATCAGGGAACGAGCGCTCAATATCTTCCTCCGTTGGAACGATTGGAAGTATCCCTTATAAAGGTCACGTGTTTATGAACAACCCAGAGCTCTTTTTGCATCCCCACATGTCACTGGATGACGAATGGACTGTGGGAAAAGTATATAATCGAACATTGGATTTCGGAGCCTGGAGGTATAAAATATGCCAGCTGTAATAAGCGAGGACGAATGCATTGGATGCGGTGCATGTGTGGGAGCCTGTCCGTCCGAGGCCATCGCCATGGATGGCGATCTTGCCAAGGTGGACGCAGACGCATGCGTCGACTGTGGTGCATGTGTCGATACCTGCCCACAGGGCGCCATCACAATGGAGTAAGCACTCCTCAAGCTTAACGCAGAAAAGCTCTGCTTTTCTGCACCTTCTTTTCTTTTCCTTAATTCGTACTAGTGCCTACGCTTTGTATCAAATGATATTGTAAAAGAAAGAATGGGCCTGCCATGAGAAACAGGCCCTGGTCGGGAATCTACTGGTCGGGTTACATATAGGCTTGATCTTCAGTACCATCTCTGACATCCTGCACACCAGCTCGCACTATGCTCTGGATAGAACGTGCCCGGCTGGTTGCACACATCACAGACCTTCTGACCATCAGCAGGCTGCTCCGCCTCCGGTGTCGTTGCCTCGGCAGCAGGGGCGAGCTGCGGGACCGCTTCCTGCTCTGGAAGGCCCTGCTCGGGGGTGGCCTGGTATGCAGGCTCAACTTGTGCCACTGGAGCTGCGGTCTCGGTCATTGGTTGTTCGAGCGCTTCTGGTCCAGGAGTCTCTTCCGGTGTCTCTGGCGTGGTCTCCGGTGTGGTCTCTGGCTCCTCTGCAGGTGGAGGTGTTGGTTCCTCCTTCTTTCCCTTGCGCATGACCATTGCGATGGCAAGGACAAGAGCAAGGATTATTATCACAAGCAGCAGGATACCGATGATACCGCCAATTGCTAGTGGCATCATCATCGCGTTGTTGTTGGATGTTCCAGAGCCGCCAGTTGTATTGGTGTCAGTTCCATTACCCCCGGTCGTTCCACCAGTACCGCCGGTTCCACCGGTTCCGCCTGTTCCACCAGTACCATCCTCCGGCTTATCCGTCTCGTCTGATGGATCGGTCTCAGCGGTGAACTCCTCGAGGTTGGTGGCTCCATCCCCATCCTTGTCCTTCGCGGCGTCGGTCTTATCCGTGATGGAGAGGCCGTTGTCCATTTCCCACTCGTCGTCCATTCCGTCGCCATCGAAGTCGGCAGAGACAGTTAAGTTGTAGGTTGTGGAGATCTCCTCACCAGAGGGGTCGGAGACCGTCAGTCCAACGGTATATGTTCCAGGTGCTTCGTAGGCATGGGTAGGCCCGGTAAGGTCGATGTCCTCGGATACAGTGGAATCGTCACCGAAGTCCCAGGAGTATGTCAGGTCGTCTCCATCGATATC
>JANQNL010000055.1 GCA_028279585.1 Thermoplasmatota archaeon | reverse complement strand
GACTTTGGATACATTCTGGTAAACCGGGATCATCTGATCATTTCGTCCAGGAGCTCCAGAGAGGATGTCTAGATTGCCATCTCCATCGAAATCACCAAGATCGAGATTGTAGCCGAGCTTATCGTTCTCGTGCTCTCCCCTCCAAAGGACATCACATTCGTTCCTTGCATCGATCTCTGCGGGCCAGCTGGCTTGTGGTCTGCCATAGAAGATATGGATCTCACCAAAACATCCTATGGCCCGAAATGGCATTGGTATCTCCAGTAGGGATATCTCTGGGGCTGCAACGATAAGGTCCTCGTATCCATCCTTGTTGAGGTCTCCGACTGCTGTTTGCGACCCGAAATGGCTCTCTGATCCTGTATGCCATCCGATGGAAAGCTCATCCGGTCTATCGTTACCACCCTTGATGACCACGTCTGGAGCCTCATATAAGAGGTCATGTTCACCTACAAACGAATCTGGTCCGTCAGAGAAGTAGATGTAGACCTCGCCGTCGCCTATCCCTGCATCGTCATAACCTTCTGCGTACAATGAGGATATGATGAGGTCCAGATCTCCATCTCCATCAAGATCTCCTGTGGTCACGGATTCCCCAAGGGAATCACCATAAGGACTTCCTCCGATCTCGCCATAGTAGACTCCATGAAGATATTGACTCAGGTCGATGTATCCCTGGATGGACTGGAACGTGTCCACGATATCATCCCTCGATTCAGGATCAGCACTGTAGGCTGGCATGACTATCATGAGGGTCGAGAATACCAGGATCGCTGTTATGATAAGGCTGGCCTTTCGGGTGGACATAGGCGTTCGGACACGGTATTGATATATATTATTATTGGAGCATGAGCATGCAAAGCATGCTCCGAAACTTACAGGAAAGAACCGATGGGCAGAATCAAATGATAGCTAATGCATATTCTGAACATCGGCCAAACTTCTTTCGTTTCGGAGAATGCAGAGCGTGTTCATGCTATTGCCGGACCATCAGTCAAACAGATCGTCATCATCATCGTCGTCAAAGAGGTCATCATCGTCCAGGTGATCGTCGAGGACATCTTCGAACATGTCATCGCCGTCATCTATCTCATCATCGTCAAAGTCGTCCTCGAACTCATCATCATCCTCGAACTCGATGTCAGAGTCCTCGGCTTCATGGAACTCCATCTCCGCTGGCGGAAGGGCCTCTGGCTCGTCGTATGCCTCCAGCTCCATATCTGGGTCGAGTTTTGCTTTACCTTTCTTTCCCTTCTTTCCTTTCTTCTCCTTGAGGGATTTATCCCGAGAGGTCCGAGAGCCCTTGCGGCTCGATTGGATCTTCCCTTTCTTCGAGGACTTTCCATAGAGCGTAGCAGCTTCAGCTTCCTTCTCATCATCTGTAACCTCGGACGCGACCTGGGCCCGCTCGTCGATCCACCCGTCCTTCTCCTCCTCTTCGAAATCGTCCTTTTTGAACCTCTTACGAGTATACAGGAACATCAGTATGCACACGACTATCAGTAGCAGTATGATCAGCAACAGAGCCATGACCAGGACCAGTCTTTCGGTGTCCGAGAACCCTTCCTCATCTCCACTGTCACCATCCCCATCACCACCACCTGTTCCATCATCTATCAGGTTGTGATAGTCTATGGGGGACAGGACCAGGATCCAAAACCACAGTTCGGTCGTGAACTCTCCATCGGACACTGTGAGCAGGAAGGTGTAGTTCCCAGGTAAGAGAGTCTCGTTGAACCTCATGTTCGCACCGAACAGGTCGATGCCCTCCTTGTACCATCTAATGGCAAGGGATCCATTGTCAGATGGGTTGGGGTCCCAGGAACCCTCGGCGGAGAAGAATATCGGGTCCGTCGAGATGTATGTCTTGTTGACGATCGGAGCTGCAAGCACAGCCACAGGCGGATAGTTCGTCTCGGGGATCTTTACGTCTATCTCACACTCAGCCGTGACATTGAAGTTGCCTACGGAGTCATAGGCTCCGATCTGGACCCGGATGTCCTCTATCTCTGGCAACCATATGTCGAAGAGAGCTGAGAGGAGCTTACCCTCTTGAGACATGACCCAGGTCGAATTATCCACCGCCTGCCAATCACCGAACTCCGCATGCCTGCCTTGAGCCATGCGCCAAAGCAGTTGACCTCCGGTCATGTTACTATGATGGTCGTATGCAGAAACATTCAGCCTGCCAGTGTGCTTTTCCCATAACTTATCAGGAGCTTCCATGGACATCACAGGAGCAGTGACGTCCACCTTGAACGGATATGCGGAGAACCCAGATGGATTGTAGGCCCTATCCCAGCATTGGACCGTCAAGGTGTGCTCACCGCTGGCAAGTCCCTGGGGGCGGACGTAAGCTGTATATCCTGCCTTAGGGTCCTGTGAAGAGATCTGCGAAAGATTTCCAGATACGGACGTGTACAGAGGTCCATCATCGAACTTGAACTCCAACAGGTCCACGTCGATAGCGGATTCTGCATCGAAAAGCATCAACGCCAGAACTGGGTCCGATACATTGTACCAGGTCTCGTCATCGAAACCTGCCTCCATGGTCGGTGCAGTTGTATCGATGAGGACATCGAAGGATTCCAAAGGACCTATGTTGCCGAGCCAGTCCACGGCCCACATGGAGATGGTATTGGTCCCCTCGGAGATCTCCTCCATCATGGCCTCATTTCCGATGTGGAACAGGTTGTAGGGTGGGATGACCTCCCTATCGAGTATAGATACCTGCCATTCCAAAGTACACCTCGCCACACCGACACGCTCCCGGTAGTCCAACCTTATCGGATGGAACCCTTTGGTCATGTACCTTGGAACATGCCCGCTGCCCGAGTGGTCCCACTGGTCATACACCAGCTCGTCGTCCAGGAAGAAACGGACGTCGTTATCAGCAGAGATGTAGAAATTGTATGTCGAAGAATAATTACAGTAGAGATAACCGGTCCACCTGACCGAGAAGTGATCGTTCCTCATTGTGTCGGTCGGCCCCCACACACCCCATTCGTCCAGCCCGAAATCGATCTCGGAGTCCTTCCTGACCATGGCCAGTGAATCGAAGTTGGGTAGGTCGTAGTACCTGCCCTCCAGCCCTCCCATCTCTCGGAACGGAGTAGCGTTCGACACGTCGAAGGCCGCACCATGTGTAACGTAGACATCCCGTATGCCCAGGGTGTCCATGTCGATGTGCTCACCCCACCTTGTGGACCTCACCCCACCAACATACTCCTCGTCCACTACTCCTTCGATGGTGACATTTGCATGCGTATCATGGACGTAAGCCACACCGTCAACAACGGTGGAACCCTCCACAAGCTTGATCCCCTGGATGTTCGGACCGTTCCCGTCTATCCTGAAGGTCCAGTTCCATTCAGATACGTCAACGGCATGGTCCGGTCCGGTCTCACCACCAATGCCTACTATGTCGATGTCGTAGTGCATCCTTGAATCACCGACAAAGGCCTCATCCACCATGAACTCGAAGGCATACTGACCGGAAGCTGCGTTAGGAACGTTCCATTTAGTTGGCTTCTCACTGTTGAGCTCCAGGCCATAGTAAGCCTGGTCTGGGACGCACTGGGTGGACCCCTCGTACACGACCTTGATACCAGATATGCCTACAGGCTCCGAGGGTCTGACCCAGCTTCCATTGAGCGTCACGTTGCCTGAAATTGCACCTTCGAGCTTCAGGTTGCCATGGAGATCCAGGTCGTTCTCTACCCGGAACACCTCGACGAACTCATCTGTAAGCTTCTTTCCAGTGGTGTTGGTGATAGTTGCTGTGATGTTGATGAGGTCCTCTGTGGGGAAGTCCCATGCAAAGTCCATCATCATGTCCACATGGATCCATTCATTGGGCTGCTGGGCAACAGAACAAAGGCCTGTGTTCAGTTCAACATAGTTGTTCGGGTCCGAGACCTCAGAGAACACGGTCCCAGTGCGAAGGTCTGCTTGCAGCTTTACATCCGCACCTCCTGGGTCCAGTGTGAAGTTGATGAGCTTGATATCGTTCAATCCCCGAGCAGAAGTGACTATGAGCCTGAAGTGATAGTCCTTGTATTCGGAGAAGCAGGTCTTACCACCAGCAAGTGCCTTGGTACCCACATCATACCCGTTCAGGACCTCCATTCCACGGGTACCGAACGGAAGGACCGTGAGGATGTACACCTCACCGCAGTTCCGGCGTTCCCCGTTCGGTCCATCGGCCTCGATGCCGGAGGTTATGACATCGTTGATACCGTCACCATTGACGTCCAGGATGACCACGGCCCCACCGAGCATGTCATACTCATGGCCGCCTAGGATGATGGAGTCGATGTTGCCTCTGCTTTCTTCCCAGACTACAGGCAGGTCTGATCTGTCGCGGCCGTACACCATGACAAGCTCACCTGCTCCATCCCTTGTCTCCTTGTAACCGTTCGCGAACAAGCTGGAAGCGAAGATCTCGGTCCTGTTGTCCCCATCCAGGTCTGCTGCGTATATCCGCTGACCGAACAGGTCCTCGTCATTTCCCCCGATTATCCGTTTTGCCCCGAGCATGCCATCTGTGACGTCCATCTCTAGTGGGGTGTCGTTGGTCCCCCATAGACCTAGGCCAGATCCAGTATGGTTCATTCCCCAGATGATGTAGACCTCTCCGCAATCGTCCTTAGCGTTGTTCCATCCATTACCCTGGGGGGCACCGACCATGAGGTCCTCGATACCATCACCATCGAAGTCACCGGTCTCGACGCACCAACCGAAGTAGTCCTTGCTGTCTGCACCGTAGATGGTGAGGTTGGCGGTCTCGTTCACATAGTTCATCGGCTGGAGCGAGGTCATGTCCTCTCTTCCGATAATTACGTGGACACCGCCCGATATCGGTAGTGAACCACCAATGGCCGTGTATGTACCGATGATAGCATCGGAGTAGCCATCAGAGTTCACGTCCCCCAGACAGGAACCCGTCCCACCCCATCCCTCTATGCCAGGACACTGGAAGTAGTAGCAGTCAGGCACGTTCCATGTGGGCTGGTTGCTGCCACCGACGAATATGGTCTGGTTGAGACGCTCCATGTTATCGTTGCCTATGACAAGGAAGGCACCGCCCCTGTTGCCTTTGACGCTCTGATCTATATGGTCCTGTATGCCTGGGGTGCCTGCAAGGATATCGTCGCTACCATCACCGTTGAAGTCCCCAACGTCCAAACTGTGGCCTAGCCTTCCGTTCTCAGGATTCCCGGTCCATCTGGCGTTGGCATCGTTCCTACCGTCCATGACCTGGGGCCAGCTTGCCCTGGGCCTTCCGTAGTAGACGTAGACCTCACCGTACTTGGCGCGACTTGGCATCCCATTTCGTAGAGCGTTGAGTGATAGGTCCGCTGCAGAGACCACGAGGTCCATGTACTGGTCGCCGTTGAAGTTAGCTACGTTGATCTGGAAGCCGTACTTGCCCATGGGTGCTATCTGGACCCACTTCAGGGCAGCTTCAGCAGGGGACCAGTTCCCACCTTCGAGGACGACATCAGGTACTGTCTCTGCGATGTCGAACTCACCCATGAACGTATCTGGCCCTTTTGAGAAGTAGATGTAGACCTCGCCAGCCGACTGCTGGTAACGGTCCTCGCCATCTGCATACTGGGAGGAGATGATGAGGTCTGGCATTCCGTCCCCGTCGACGTCACCTGCGCACATGGCCTGACCAAGGGAGTCACCGTAAGGTGATGCACCACGCTCCCCATAGAACACAGCATGGAGGTACTCGTTGAGATCGATGTAGCCCTGGACAGACTTGAACGTATCCGTGGTCGTGTCCCTTGTAGGCCTTGCGATGACCACTCCGCTGGTCATGAACGCAATGGCCATTACCAAGACTACGATCGTTATGAACCTGGCAGTGCGTGGTCCTACATAAGAGCTCATGTTCTCACCATTTGTTTGCTGCAATATATTCTATAGTTCGATATCCTCGAAGGGATAATCGTCGTCTAGGTCATCATCGAAAAGATCATCACCCTCATCGCCATCGCCGATGTCATCGAAGATCATATCATCTTCCTCATCGTCATCCAGCTCGAACTCCTCAGATGAGGGGGGCAATGCCATCTGGTCCTCTGGTGGTTCAAGCTCAGAGGAAGGATCGAGCTTGCGGGACTTCTTCTTCTTGGCCTTCTTCTTCGTGCCGTACAGCTTCGTGGCCTCTTCGTCAAGATCGTCCTCAGTGACGCTGGAAGCTACCTGCGCCCTCTGGTCCAGCCAGCCCTCGTCATCAAGGGTCTCATCATCCTCTTGGGCCACAGATGAACCGACCGCCATGCTGGTCTGCTTTCCCTTCTTTCGGGAATACATGTACATCATTACGAAAGTAAGGACCAGGAGCAATAGGACTAGCAAAAGGGCCATGACAAGGATGAGCCTCTGTGTCTGGTCCATGTCGTCTATGGGATTTTCCCCGTCCGCATCTTCATCCCAATCCGAACCATCGAACTGATAGTGGTAATCTGCTGGGGACAGGACTAGGATCCAGAACCAAACCTCAGTCTTGAGCCTGCCGTCCGAGACCTCTAACATGAAGGTGTAATTACCTGGTAAGAGAGATTCATTGAACTGCAGGCCACTGCTGAAGGTGGTTATCCCGTCCTCGTACCATGTGTAGCTCAAGGACGCGTTATCATCAGGATTCGGGTCCCAGGACCCAGCCGCACTGAAGAACACAGGCTCTGATGAGATAAAGGTGCCGTTAGGTGTGGGAGCAGCGAGCACTGCGATAGGCCTGTAGTTCCGAGGTGGTACCTGGACGAGAACTGGAATGACCAAGGATGTGTTCAGGTTCCCCACAGAGTCCCTGGCACCTATCTGGATGCTGGTGATGCCATCGTCCAGCAGCCAAAGGTCGATCACCGTGAACCGATACCTTGTGTCCATCATGCTCTCGAACAAGTAATCATCTATCTCGATCCATGGACCGTAGACCGCAGAGCCCGGGTTCTTTCTTCTGTACATCAATGAACCGTTCGCCATTGCTGAGTGTGAATCATATACCGTTACATTGACAGTACCGAAATCCTTGTCCCATACGGTTCCGTCATGATCGGACATGACCTCTGGTGACGTCACGTCCACCTTGAAATTGAAACTGTACTTCGCAGAAGGGTTCTGGGCTCTGTCCTGGCACCGAAGTCCTAGCGTATGTGTCCCTGTACCTAGTCCTGCTGGTGATACAAGCCCTGCATAACCCTTCGAAAGATCCGTGGTCTGGATAGGTGATACGTTCCCTGACCAACCCTCCAACCATCCCCCCTCATCCACGTTGAACTCGAGGCTAGAGGGATTTATCATGGAATCGGTATCATAGAGCATCATGGGCAGGACCGGGGATGAAGAGTTGTGCCAAGTGGCCGCATCGAACCCAGCTTCGATGGTCGGAGCGTTGGTATCAATGAGAAGCTCAAAGGACTCCACTGGACCTATGTTCCCCAGCCAATCCTCTGCCCAGAGCTGCACGGTGTTCTGTCCGTCGGTCAGGTCCTCGATGGTGACCGTGTTTCCCGTGTGGAACAGGTTGTAGGAAGGGATGACCTCCCTCTCAAGCACAGAGACCTGCCATTCGAGTATGCACTGGGCAACCCCCATCCTCTCCCGGTAGTCCAGTCTGATGGGGTGGAATCCTTTCTCCAAAAAGATAGGTATATGTCCACTTCCTCCCTGGTCCCACTGTTCGTACACAAGCTCATCGTCGAGGTATAGCCGTGCATCATTGTCAGCTGTGATGTAGATATTGTATGTTGACGAGTAATTTGCATAAAGGTATCCGGTCCATCTGACGCTGAACCAGTCCAGGTTCATCACATCGTTCGGACCCCAGACTCCCCAGTCACTGAGGTCGAAATCGATCGTAGGGTCTGTCCTGACGAATGAAAGTTGATCGCAGTTCGGAGCATCATAATACCTGCCCACAAGTCCCCCTGGGGTTCGATAGTGCGAAGCGTTGCTCTTGTCAAAGACCGTGCCAGTTGTTGCCCATACATCTCGCACTCCAAGGGTATCGTAAGGGATATGAGCACCATACCTGGTCTCGCTGTCTCCCCCAACGTAGGACTGCTCGAATATGGAACCGAACGTGATGTTGGCGTGGTCCTCGTGTACATAGGCCACTCCATCGATGACAGTGGACCCTTCGGGCAGCTCGATGTCCATGATGGTTGGACCGGTCCCATCCACCCTCAATACCCAATCGATATCGGAAACGTCCTCCGTAACTGCCATGCCACCTGGCATGCCGATGTCGATGATGTCTATATCATGTGTCACCCTGGCATCGTTTTCCGAAGGAACATCGACGTTGAACTCGTAGGCGACATTGCCGTTGGTCAAGGTCGGTATAACCCATCGAGACCCGCGGGATGTACTGAGCGTGACACCATAGTCGTCCTTTGGTGGGACTCGGTCCAAAGAACCTTGGTAAACCACCTTCAACCCGTGCAGTTGAATAGGCTCGTAAGGTCGTATCCAGCTTCCGTTCATTGAAGCGTTCCCAGAGCTTGCAGCGTTGAGATAGTACTCACCCTCCAGGTCCAGGTCGTTCTCGACCCTCATGCAGCTTTCGAACGGGTCTGTTATCCTGATGCCGGAGGCATTGATGATACGGACCGTTACATCAAGCAGGTCCTCTGTGGGAAACGCCCATGAGAACTTCAGGGGTATATCGATGTATAGGACCCCGTTCGGTTGGGCCTCTGTTTTAAGATCCTGGATGTTATGCGCGACCAGGTCGTCCGGGTCGTTGTACTCTGTGATCAATGGATGGGCCCCGCTCAGGTTCACATCGATAGTGATGTTCAGACCTTCGGGATCGATGGTCATAATGAGATCGGAGACATCGCTTGGTCCCTGGGCAGACCATATCTTGTGTCGGAACACGTAATCGTCCTTGTACTGGGCAAAGCAGGTGGTCCCTCCTTCGGAAACATGTTCTTTCAGGTCATAGCCATTGACGATCTCCATGCCCTTGTTCATGAAAGGCAGCAATCTGAAAAGGTATCCCTCTCCGCAGTTCCGCCTCTCCCCATCTGGTCCGTCCGCCTGGGTGGCCGCTAGAAGGAGGTAACAGGTGCCATCCGCTCCCCTCTCACTGATGTAACAGTTGCCCATGAGGTCGTAGTCGTAACCGCCTGTGAAGATGGCATCAAGGTTATCAGAAGCCCTATCGAACACTGACGGTAGCTCAGACCTTGCCCTTCCATAGATGGCGAACGCTTCACCTGCTTCATCACGCTTATTGTCGCGCCCGTCACCCCAGATGGTGCCTATGATCATGTCATTATGGTCGTCCCCATCCATATCGTTGAGGAAAAGGTTCATCCCCATCTCATCCTCGTCATCACTTCCATAGATCCGTTTTATTGAAACAGAACCTGAGAAGACATCTATCCCGACCGGCTGCTGGGCCGTCCCCCATTTGCCTAATCCAAGATTTGGGTTATCTGTACCAAAGATCAGGACCGCCTCCCCAGCATCATCCCTCTCGTTGGACCTGCCATTTCCCCCTGGGGCTCCAACAAGGATATCCTCATAACCGTCATTATCAACGTCACCGCATGAGATGGCGCCCCCGAACCGGTCTCCGCTGTCCTCACCGAAGATTGTGAGGTTAGCAAGCGTCTTCAGGGCGATCGCGGAAGGCAGGCCACCAGGTCGACCGAGCACTATTGAGATGGAACCAGAGTTCGGAACAGAACCACCATCTACACGAGGAGTACCGATAACGATGTCTGCGAAACCATCGTTGTTGATATCTCCCATGGCACATCCCTGGCCGGTCCAGCTGTTATCGGCCGGTCCGTAGAACGTGGTCTCCTTATGGATGGAACCGTTCGTGCTTATCAGATAGGCTCCTCCAATGACATCTGCTCCCGACTTCATGCCCATGCATCCTACGAGCACATCGTCGATGCCATCACCGTCGAAATCCCCAACATCGAGGCTGCACCCCATGCCGGAAGGGCCTCCGAACGAGAAGTCTGGACCCACGCCTGTGCTCCAGTTGGCTCTAGATCGACCGAGATAGATACTAACAGTACCTACACCCTTGAAGGATTGAACCGCGGTGATGATGTCATCGTACTCATCCCCGTTCAGATCACCGACTGCCAACTGTTCGGATGAGCCAAGCTGGACAATGTCATTGTTCCCCTTGAGGTCAACCTGTCCGAACACTCCCTCTGGGCCCTCTGCAAATATGATGTTCGCAGCTCCTGGGGTGTCCTTGGGTGTGGATGATGCGATGATATCCTGATAGCCATCGCCATCAACATCTCCCGCAGCTATATCTTGGCCAAGACCGTATCCATAAGGGCTACCACCGTAAGAACCGTAGATGACACCGTTGAGGTACTCGCCCATGTCGATCTCACCGCGTATGCTCCTGTACTCGTTGGTCGTGTCATCCCTGGTCATCTGGGATGGAGCGGCCTCGGTGGATGAGCCAAGGTTTAACATAGAGGGAATGAAGATAAGGAAGAGCAACGATATCGACACTGCTGTAACAAGCCGGTATATTGGGCGCATTGTCTTTTACAAACAAGGTTTACTATATAATAAGTTTGGAGCATGAGCATGCGTAGCATGCTCCAAAACCATCAGGAAAGGACCGATGGTCAGAACACAATGAGTGCTTTTTTTAGACGAACAGATCGTCGTCGTCCTCGTCATCGAAGAGGTCATCATCTTCCAGGGGGTCGTGGAAGTAGTCCTCGTCCTCGTCAAGATCTTCGTCGAAGTCGTCCTCCAGATCGTCCCCCTGAGGGTAACGTCCCGAAGTGTCCGAAGGATCGTCAGATCCGATCGGATCGAACTCGATGTCCGACTCACCTGCTTCCTGGCACTCCATCTCATCAGCAGGTGGAAGTGCATCGAGCTCATCAGCGGCTTCCAGCTCCATGTCTGGATCGATCTTCTTCTTCCCCTTCTTGCCCTTCTTCTTCTTTCCTTTCTTCTTCCCATAGAGCTTCTTTGCCTCCTCGTCCAGATCGTCCTCTGTGACGCTGGAGGCAACCTGCGCCCTCTGGTCCAGCCAATCATCATCGGCCAGGGTCTCATCGTCCTCTTGAGCTTCCGAGGACCCGATGGCCATACTGGTCTGCTTTCCCTTCTTCCGCGTATACATGTACATTATCACGAAGGTCAGGACCAGGAGCAATACAACTAGCAGCAGGACCATTACCAGGACGAGTCTCTGGGTCTGGTCCATATCGTCCACAGGATTTCCACCGTCCCCATCCCCATCTCCATCGGTGCCATCGAACTGATAATGATAATCAGCTGGGGATAGGACCAGGATCCAGAACCAAACCTCAGTCTTGAGCCTGCCGTCCGAGACCTCGAGCATGAACGTGTAGTTGCCTGGTAGGAGGGACTCGTTGAACTGTAGGCCGCTGCTGAAGATTGTCATACCGTCCTCGTACCAGGTGTAGCTCAATGAAGCGTTATCGTCAGGGTTGGGGTCCCATGAACCTGAGGCGCTGAAGAATATCGGTTCAGAAGAGATGAACGTCCCGTTCGGGATGGGTGCTGAAAGCACAGCAATAGGTGCATAGTTCCGAAGAGGGACCTTGACGACTATCGAGAATACAGAAGTGGAATTGATGTTCCCAACAGAGTCTCCAGCCGCAAGTTGGACGTAGGTCACACCATCTTCGAGCAACCAAAGCTGAACGATGCTGTAGGCCTTTCGGATGTCCTGATCGACCTCGATGTCTACATAACTCCATTGTCCATATGCCGCATCAGTAGAATGCTTCGTCCTGTACATCAAGGTCCCATTGGACATGGCAGAATGAGCATCGTACATTGAAACGTTCACGATACCATGGTCCTTGACCCAAATTTCCGTATCGTATTCGAGCCAGACCTCTGGTGGCGTAACGTCCACCTTGAAGTCGAAGCTATACTCGGCCGATGGGTTCTGGGCACGGTCCTTACACCGCAGACCAAGCGTGTGCGTCCCAGTTCCCAAACCCTCAGGGGACACATATCCTGTGTAACCCTGTGATAGGTCAGTGGTCTGGATCGGTGAAATATTGCCCGACCATCCTTCCAACCATTCACCCGCACCCACCTTGAACTCCAAGCTCGCGGGGTCGATCATGGACTCGGTATCGTTGAGCATCATCGGAAGGATCGGTGAGGAGGTGTTGTACCATGTGTTAGCCTCGAACCCTGACGCAATGGTGGGTGCGGCTGTATCGATAAGCAGCTCGAACGTCTCCACCGGCCCAATGTTCCCCAACCAATCCTCGGCCCATAGGGATACAATGTTCGAACCGTCGGCCAGGTCGTCAATGAGAACGGTGTCCCCGGTATGGAACAGGTTGTAGGATGGGATGACCTCCCTGTCCAGTATCGAGACCTGCCACTCGAGCTTGCAGTGGGCGACGCCTTGACGTTCCCGGTAATCCAGTCTTATCGGATGGAACCCTTTTTCCAAATAGAGCGGAACATGGCCACTGCCACCGTAGTCCCATTGGTCATAGACCAGGACATCGTCCAGGTAAAGGCGGGCGTCATTATCTGCTGTGATGTAGAAGTTGTAAGTTGAGCTGTAGTTCGTGTAGAGATAGCCGGTCCAGCGCACGCTGAACCAATCCACGTTCATGATGTCGTTGGGGGCCCAGACTCCCCAATCGGCCTGGGAGAAGTCTATGGTCTCGTCGGTCCGGACGAACGAGAGCTGGTCGTAGTTCGGAGTGTCGTAGTACCGTCCCTCAAGACCTCCCATGGTCCTGAAGTGAGACGCGTTCTCCTCATCGAACGGAGCACCAACTGTTGCCCAGACGTCCCTAATGCCCATGGTGTCGTAAGGGATATGCTCACCGAGCTTTGTGGTGCTACCTCCTCCTACGAACACATCGTCGTCGACGCTGCCGAAGGTGACGTTCGCATGGTCCTCGTGGACGTAGGCGACACCATCTATGACCGTGGACCCCTCTGGAAGATCGATGTCATGGATGGTCGGTCCATCACCATCCACCTTGAATATCCATGAGACGTCAGAGACGTCCTCTGTGACAGTGTACCCTCCATCGGTCCCGATGTCTATGATGTCGAGATAGTGCGTCACCCGAGCATCGTCCGTGGGTGGAACGTCGACGTTGAACTCGGTGTTCACCCGACCATCTGCCCTTGTTGTGATGGGCCAGAGCGACCCCTCGCTTGTTGTGAACTGGAGTGAATAATCATCCATATGGGGTGAGCATTGGATGGAACCCTCATAGACCACGACCGGTCCGGAGAGCTGCACTGGCTCGTGTGGTCTGACCCAGGAGCCGTTAAGCGTAACATTGCCCGAGCTTGGAGCGCTCAACTTCAGATTGGAGTACAGATCGAGATCGTTCTCGACCCTGAAGACGGCTGGGAAGTGGTCGATAAGCTCCTTGCCAGTTGCGTTGCGTGTTCTTATGGTCACATTGAGGTGCTCCTCTGTCGGGAAGTCCCATGCGAACTTCAGTTTCAGATCGAGGATTATCCAATCCTTCTCACCAATGTAAACAGAACTTGCAGGAGCGTTCAGATGGATGACATCTGTCGGGTCCCTGACCTCCGTTATCACAGCACTGGTCCCTGAGATGGTTGCTCCGAACTCTATGTTCAGACCGTCGGGGTCGATGGTCACGTTCACCTGTTCGATGTCGTCGATCCCAAACCTGGACGAGAACATCGTCCGGAAGGTGTTATCTTGATACTCGGAAAAGCACACATCCCCACCGGTGATGGTCTTGCTCGTAACATCATAACCATCCAAGAGCTCGAACCCTCGGCAGGCGAACGGCATGATATTGAGGACGTAGATCTCGCCACAGTTCCTTCGCTCACCATCCGGTCCATCGGCCTCCACAGCGGACATCAGCAGATCGTCTATGCCATCGCCGGTCACGTCCATTACCATGACCGATCCACCGAGCAGATCGTACTCGTGGCCACCATAGATCTTAACGTCGACATTGCCCCTGGACTCGGACATGTAAGAAGGAAGCAGCGATCTATCAGCTCCGTAGGCGATCAGGACTTCGCCGGAGTTGTCCCGCTTGTTGTCCAGCCCGTCTGCGAAGAAGGCAGAGCCGATGAGGTCGTCGGTCCCATCCCCGTCGATGTCTGTTGTGGCCAGCTTGTAGCCCAATCTGTCCTCATCATCGGTTCCAATGAGCTTGAACGTCTGGAACACCCCGCCAGAAAGGTCTGTCCACATCTGGGTGTCGTTGGTCCCCCAGGGCCCAAGTCCTGTGCCCTTGGCATCGGTCCCAAAGACCACGGCCACCTCACCCCGGTTCTCCCCCACATCACTGACCCCGTCCGCCTTGGGGCTTCCAATAAATATATCGTCGAAACCGTCCCCATCCAGGTCCCCGGAGTCCAGGGTCCATCCGAACTGGTCCCCTGCGCCATCGCCGTAGATGGTGACGTTAGCCTCGTCCTCGAGCCAAAGGGTGTTGTTCATGGTCTCGATATCAGGATGGCCGAGTACCACAGATACCACGCCGGAGTTCGGATAGGAACCGCCGACCTTCATGTAGGTCCCCACCATCATGTCGTCGTATCCATCGCCGTTGAGGTCTCCCAGAGCTACCCCGGTCCCACCCCATCCCTCAAAGCCGGATGCTATAAAGAGCTTGACGAGTGAAGATGAATGATGCACTTGGTCAGACATGACGTTGATGTGGTTCATGGACGGTCCCCCCAGGACGATATGGGCTCCACCACGTTGGGTGTTCGGACTGGCCTCTCGTCTGCCTGGAACCCCGATGAGGCAATCATCGAACCCGTCACCGTTCACATCACCAACGGCAAGGTCGGTACCTAGTCGAGCACCGTTATCAGCTCCATAGTAACCCCAGACGATGTCCGCACCCTCGCTCGTGTAGAACGTGGACCAGGCGCTCCTGTTCTTGCCCATCATTATCCCGACCATTCCCTCCGTGCCACTGTACTGATAGTCATAGGTCTTGTATGGGGCTGAAAAGAGAAGGTCGTCGTAGGAGTCGTTATTGAAATCAGCCACCTTCAGGACCGCTCCGCACAGGATAGCTCCCTCCTTGGCGCTGATGCCCTGGATGGTCACGTTCGGTGCCTCGGTGGCTAGGTCGGTCTCTCCGACGTAAACGCGAGATGCTGAGCCGAAGTAGATGTAGATCTCCCCATTTCCAGGTGCGCCGTTCCCACCAAGGGGAGCGTTGGCCGCAGAGAGTGCCATGTCGAGGTAACCGTCGTTATCGAAGTCCCCGGACACCATGGACTGTCCCAAGGAATCACCGTAAGGACTACCACCGTTCGCACCGTAGAAGATGCCGTGCAGGTAATCCTTGAGATCTATCTCACCATTTATTGACTGGAAGTGGTCTACCACATCGTCTCGTGGACCTGGTCCATCCTCTCCGAATGTGACTGGAAAGGAGATGAGAAGAACGACCAGGAACCCCGCAATAATGGTAGAATACCTTCCCCACATTGCCTGTTCTATTCTAAGATACATATATAAAGAGTTTGGAGCAGCGTTCGAATCAACCACCGAACCCACCCACAGTAATCTATAATATCCACCCTGACGTTCATCCAGATGATGAGCGAGCTTTCTGAACTCCAGAGATATGGCCACGGCAAGGATATCTCTGACATCAACGACGGTCTTCTCGACACCGATCCTGAGATACGCATCGAGGCAGCCAAGGCTATAAGCGAGCTCGCGGACAACAAGGGCCTGGGGGACGTGTCCAGCCTGGAACCTCTCACCAAGTGCCTCAAAGATGACAACAAGCGTGTGGCCTCGGAGGCTGCAGCTGCCATATGGTCACTGGCCGAGGGCCCGAAGCTTGGCCAGACCGCCTCCCTGATGCCCCTCAATCACCTTCTGGAGAGCGACGACAACGACACTGTCTCCAACGCTGTAGGCGCCCTGTGCGCTCTGGCGATGTTCACAAGCGTAGGCGACCACTCCTCGGTCCCAGGCCTGAACAAGTGCCTCGCACACGACGACGGCGAGATCCGCATCTCCGCAGCCTCGACCCTGGGGGTCCTTTCACATTATATGGAGATCGGGGACGTCGAGTCCTTGCCAGCACTCAACAAGTGCCTCAAGGAGACCGACGAGAACATGCTCATGGACGTGGCCGCAGCCATAGGCTCGCTCGCTACAGGTCTCGGTCTCGGTTCTGCAGACTCCGTCGCTCCGCTCATTCCTCTTCTGGACCACGAGAACCACGAGGTCCGTCTCAACGCCGCAGGCTCCATTGGGGCCCTGGCCACAGGTGCCAAGGTCGGTTCCGAGGATGCCCTCGCAGGCCTCAACAAGTGTCTGGGCGACGACCAGTCCGATGTTATAATCAACGCCGCAGGTTCCATAGGCTCTCTCGCAAGGGCCCTGGAGATCGGCTCCCCCTTCAGCATCGCTCCATTGAACGCGTGCCTGGAGCACGACGACATGTGGGTGCGTTCCAACGCCGCTCTTGCCCTGGGGGCAATGGCGGAGTTCTGCCACATCGGCAACGCCTCGTCGGTGGAGAAACTCAATGCTTGCCTCGAGCACAAGGGTGTGTGGGTACGAAGGAAGGCTGCAGAGGCGCTATGGGCACTTGCGGAGCATGCAGATGTCTTTGACACAAGCTCTGTAGTAGGGTTGGAGAAGTGTTTGGAGGATGAGGATGAGGAGGTCCGGATGGTGGCGGAGGAAGCTTTGGGGAAAATAAAAGAAAGACTTGGCTGATGTTCTTGCAGAGTAGAGGTGTATCGGGTCTCCAACATCCATCCAGATGAGAAGAGAGGTCCTCCGCTCAATGCTTATTTTCACACCTTATTGAGCTACGGATCTTGTGTCACTGATCTGGATGGATGTCCAGTCGACCCGATACACCTCCACCCAATGCCTACCCCCATCTGATTCAGCCCTGAACACCAGCTCGAACGGTTCCTCCCTGAACTTCTCGTATTCCCATCCCGTGATAGTGATAGTAGCATGCGGTCCATTGTCCACCAGCACGATGGTCCCATTGGCCATGATGTCATCGACCAGCACGTACCCGATCTCCGGATACCTTGTCTCGTTCCCATCAAGCTCGAACCTGTAATCCGTCAGGTTCTCGCGGGTCCATATCATCTGCGCATGCTCGAACGTACATGGAAAGCCATAGGTCGTGTTCACTACCGTCCCGAGCCTATGGTCTGTGGCGACCGTGTAGTTCCGGTCGCCGTATTCATCGAGATACTCGAACGCGTACTCGTCAGCTCGAGTGATCCCCTGCGAGTAATCCCCAGAAACTGCTTGAGGTGTTGACATGAAGCCTGTAGCCACGATGAGGACGATGACAACGATGGGCACGAGCTTGCCGTAATTGAACTTGAAGCTGGAAACGGTGGGCATCTTCCACGGTCGCCCCAAGTCCTTGGTGAAGAACTTACCGAACACCGCCCAGATACCAAGGGCTGCAGCAATGGACAGAGGCTCTACGAGGTACTCTAGGTGTCGTTCCGGATACAGTGTCCGGGACCAGGTCACAACAGATATCAACAGAGAAATGCAGATGGGCAGGAACCAGCCGAGCAGCCACGGGTAGTTCCGCAGGTACTTCAATCCCATGAGACCGAAGGCAAGGATCAGGATGGATGGCAGACCGGCGACTAAGATAAGCGGATTCAACCCGAGGTCGATCGGACCAACACCAAAGA
>JANQNL010000044.1 GCA_028279585.1 Thermoplasmatota archaeon | reverse complement strand
CATGCTCATGGGCCTAGGCCAGCCTCCCAACGAGGACATGGACGCAATGGAGCGGGCCATGGCAATGAAGATGTCCAAGTCCGTGCCGGACACGGCCATCTTCATGACTGATACCACAGAAGACGTTCACCGAAAGATAAAGAAGGCCTACTGTCCAGAGGGCCAGCTAGAGGAGAACCCCATCCTCGAGTACTGCAAGTACATCGTGTTCGAGAAGTTCGCGACCCTGGAGATCGAGAGGCCAGAGAAGTGGGGTGGAAACCTCACTATCACCTCCTACAGGGAGCTCGAGGACCTGTTCGAGACAAAACAGCTCCATCCAGGAGACCTGAAGACAGCTGTCGCCAACAGGGTCGACGAAGCACTGGAGCCTGTGCGAAAGCACTTCGAGACAGACCCAGAGGCAGCTCGATTGAAGGAAGAGGTCAACGAGCTTTTGGAGAAGCTCAAGAAGGAGAAGAAGCTGCGGTAGGGTCAAGGACGAGGAAGGTGTCCGATGTCTGTTGAGAAGGCCGTGAAGAAGCTGGGTTCCTCCAGTATCGCAAGCCGAAGATCGGCTGCGGAACAGTTGGGACAGCTGGGCCTTTCCTCTCCAAGCGCCATCCCTAAGATAGTTCCAGCCCTGGCCAAGGCATGCAGGGACTCCGACGAAGGGGTGGCCCGCCGAGCTGGTTTCAGCATCTACTCGCTTTGCCAGAAACAGCCACAGATGATGGCAGGCCAGGTCAACCACATGGTCGCAGCCCTCAACTACGCCATCTCCCAGGGTGGCAATCCACCGTTCGACAGCTATAATCCGTTTACCAGCATCAACAACGGGTTCGGTTTCGTCGGGGGAAAGTATCCACAGCAGTGCGCTCCAGCAGTCACGACCATCGCAAAGTGTCTCAACTTCCCCATCTACCATCCAGAGAACCCGAAATGGGGCCTGGACCAGCTCTATGCCAGTGCTCTGCGAGCGCTTGGCATCATTGGAGCTGCGAACCCTGCAGCCGTTTCGAACTCCGTGTTCTTCATGGTCAGATGCATGGGTGACTCCTACAAGTACAAGTTCTTCAAGGCCCAGAACCCCAACGATCCCAACTCGCTGCGGTACACAGCCACAAGGGCAGTAGAAGCTGTGGGTAACTCATCGCCCGCAACGGTCATTCCACACCTTGTGACGACGCTCAACGACACAGAGACCGTTGTGTCGGACTATGCGCATAAGCTTCTCAATAGGCTCTTTGCGAACAAATCGCATGAGAAGACCATCCCGGCCACACTCAAGTGTACGACCCATGAGAAACCTCAGGTCCAGGAGAAGGCCAGGGACCTCATCATCGAGTGGGGTAAGAGCTCCCCCAAGGTCGTGGTCCAGTATCTTATAGGTTCCTTCCAGAACCCTGACAAGGCCATTCGGGTTCACGCTGCTTATGCCCTTGGTGAGATCGGTAAGCACGACCCGAACAACGTGGCCAAGGACCTGACCTCCATGGTCTACTACATGCGCAACGACCCCGATAAGGAGGTCCGCCAGAGCCTTGCGGATGCCGTGTTCAAGGTCGGTGAGATGGCCCCCCAGCTCCTTCGGGACCACACCAAGGAATTCAAGGATGCCCTTGGCGACGATTACCACCATGTCCGTTGGAGGGTGGCCCAGATAATCGGTCTTCTCGGAGCCCGAGAACCGCTCCTAGTTCGAGATTCCATCCCTATCCTTCTCGAGATGCACAGGGACCCACACGAGCACGTCCGCTGGAGAGCAGAGGACGCGGTCAAGGCCTGCGGTGTGGACAAGTCCCAGTACCTCCTCGCAGCCAAGAGCCTGGAACAGGTCCAGGTCCTGCTCGAAGAGAACATGAAAAAGAACATCGGGTCCATGGAGGAGGCAGACCTTCTCGGTAGGGCTCGCGCTGCGTTTGACAGCATGGACTACGAGGTCAGTTTAGAGCTTGTTGAAAAGAGCAAGGAGATGATCGTCGAGAAAATGGATGAGCACATGGCAGCGAAGAAGGCCTCTATGGGTGTTGCAATGGCTGTACCAAACGGTCAGCAGCTCCCCACTCCTTCTGAGCTTCCAGAGCCAGAACCAGCACCTGATGATATCCCAGAGATGGAGCTCCTACCTATCGATGAGGACGAAGCCTCCGGGTCCAAGTTCTGTCCTTACTGTGGCAAGGAGAACGATCCAGAGTTCAACTTCTGCATAGGCTGCAAGAAGAAGCTTCCTGACCAGTAGCTTCAATATCTTCCACCGAAGAGCTGGCCGGTAACGGTGAGACCGTCCGGGCCCATCTCCATGTGTTGCTTTATCATTGTATGATGAGTGCCCCGCATCTTCGGGATCTGGAGATATCGGAGGACCTCTTCCTCTGTCTCCATGATACCAAGCTCGATGATGCCATCGGCCATGTATCCCACCAGAGATGACTTCACCTGGTCGTGCGTCATCTCCTCTGTGATGATGGTGAAAGTGTTCCATCCCTTGATGTTGGTGAATAGCGTTCGCAGGAACTTGCGCTTCTCCTTCTCGTCAAGGTCGTAGGTCATTCCGGTCAGTGGGTCCAGGACGATGCGTGATGGGTCATGCTTCTCGATCAGGGTCTGGATGTATGGGACTATCCTCAGGTAGTTCTCCTCAACAAGTGATGAGATATCTGCAAAGATGATAAGCTCCTTCTCATAGAAGGTAGGGTCAAAGAAGGAGTAAGCTGACATGTAGTGGTTGATCATTGCGATGGTCTCGGAAGAGGCCGTGACATAGAGGCTCTTCTCACCCTTTGCAGCGCTCGTGAACAGAGACTGTATCGTGAACGTGGTCTTACCGCTTCCAGCAAGCCCGACCACTAGGACCGTTGAGGGTTTCAGGAAGCCTCCGGCAAGGATCGTATCAAGACCTGTGATGCCTGTTGGTATCCGCTCCATTCTATCGCCTCACATCTCCGTAAGCAGGAAGACGGATGTCGCTTCCTTGCAGTCCGCCCTGTTCTTCAACTGTTCGCAATACAGGCCTTGGCCATAGATCTCTGTGGCCGCTCCTTTGAGGAATCCTCTGAAGAAGTCGCAGTGCGCTCTGTCAGCCTTCTCCTCGAACAGGTCCTTGACACAGACCAGGGTCCCAGGCTCGTTCGCGTCATCGTTCTCCTTGACGATCACGTCCATGAACCAGGCCGAGGACTTGAGGTTCGAAAGCATCAGCTGGAACCGCTCGTCGTTCTCCTTCTTTATCATGGCCACCTTGTCAGCATACTTTGCTCCAAGGTTCTCTCCGAACTTGTAGAGGATGCCTACAGAAGCTATGCCTACAACGTCGTCCAGGCTGTTGATGAGGACCACAAGGTCGTCGGCTTGTGGATAGATAGGGATATGTGTGTCCATTCTCACACCTCCGGTTCGTTCTGTGGGATCTTTTGCACAGCCTTCTCAAGCTGTGAGACGTCCTTGACGCCGTCGACCATTCCCACGAACATCATGTTAGGGCCAAGCGGTTTGATGACCAGGTATTCAGTGGCCGTGTTGCCCTTGAAGAGGGTGGACCCTGGGGCTTTCTTACCATGACCTTCCACGAACTTGGAATAGGCAGCATACATGGTGGCCGCCATCACAGCTGTGATGTCCTTGTCGAACTCCACCTCGTGTCCCCTGGAATCCACTGGAACCCCGTCCTGGGTCACTAAGGACATGCATGAGATGTGGCCTACATCGTTAAGTTTCGTGGTGATGTCATCGAACAACTCGTCTATGGACATGCGTCCCCCCGCACCGTTGGGTGCAGGCGGTTGTAAGAGTTTATCGATTAAATCTGTTTCTCTCGCATACATCCATAGGAATATCGCCTTTGGCGATAGATCCCCACCGTCCCACCATCCTCCCCCCAGCGCGCCTCCGCCGGCCCTCCCCCCTCCCCCTCGGGCATGCTCGGCGCGTTTCTTGTTTGGTGTCGAGATGCCGATACATGGCGTACCTCTTGCCTCTTATAGTACTCGAAAAAAGACTTTAAAGCACCAACCCTCTATGGGGCCTTCTGCAGAGGAATTCGCATGGACGAGCAACAGCTTGCGCCTCATGTCCAGGAGATAAACCAGGCGCTTAACGGAACATGCTCAGAAGAGCAAATAATGAAAGAACTGAAACAGTACCTTTCTTTTGGCATTGTCCTCAAAGAGGCCAAGCGCTCCATCATCAGGAAGTACGGTGGACGCACGACCGAGGCAGCCCCCAAGGTGGTCAGGAAGGTATCCGAGATCAAGTCCTCAGATGGTAACATCGAGCTCGTGGCAAAGGTCATGACCGTGGACACCAAAGAGGTCAACGTCAGAGGAATGCCCCGTAGCATCCGCTTCGGCATCCTAGGTGACGAGACCGGCCATTGCCCCTTCACATCCTGGGGCGACTGGGAGATAAATAACGAGGACATCCTCCGGATCCAAGGAGCATACACCAAGGAGTTCCGCGGTGAGCTTCAGATAAACTTCGGCAACAACACGTCAGTTGAGAAGGTCGAGGGCATGACCTTCGACAATCTCGACGTCGACAACATCCCACCGCTGGGAGCCGGAGGAGCAAGAGAGGTCAAGATCGAAGACCTGCGACCTGGAATGGGTACCGTGACCATCAGCGGAAAGGTGATGGACGTCATACCCAAGGTCATCGGCAAGGACGGTAACGAGAGGACCATATACGGCGGGAAGCTCGCCGACGAGACAGGACGTATCTCGTATACGGCCTGGAACGATATGGGCCTGAACAAAGGAGAGGTCATCAAGATCGAGGGGGCATATGTCCGTGACTGGAAAGGCCTCCCACAGCTGAACTTCGACGAGCGATGCAAGCTCGAGACGATGGACCCCGATGCCATCGGTGAGATCTCCACTGGTAGTGATAAGCCCGTGTCCATGGGCGAGCTACAGGAGGCTGGAACTGGTGCCGAGGATGTCCTGATAGAGGGCATCATGCTGGACATCAGAGAGCCAAGCGGGCTCATCTATCGCTGTCCGGAGTGTCGCAAGGCGGTCCGAGATAACTACTGTAACACCCACGGTGATGTCCAAGGTGTTGCGGACCTGCGTGTCAAAGGTACCGTGGACGATGGGACCGGAGCTGTGTCCCTTGTCCTTAAGCGGGACCCAACAGTGTCCGTGGTAGGCATGGACGTATCCAAGGCCGAACAGCACGCAAAGGAGCTGGGCGATGAGAGCGTCGTGGTCAAGCTAATCGAACAGCGGCTCCTGGACAAACTGGTCCAGATCCGCGGCAACATCATATCTGACGATTTCGGCCTCACCCTCATTGGAGAGGAGATCGAGGTAGTAGAACCAGAGCGCGAACCGTTGGTAGAGGAGCATCTGGCAAAGTATGAGGAGGGAGCATGATGGCCAACGGACAGAAGATGAGACAGAAGGCCTGGAGGATGTTCGCTGCCGAGTATGGTAATGCCCGTGAGGAAAGGAGAGGTCTGGAGGAGTTCTCCCCCACTTTCATCCTAACCCCTCTTGGAGGTATGGTCAACAGGCTCTACTTCGTAGGGGTCCTTATGGACAAGGAGAACAAGGGAACCCCCGAGGAACCTCTCTGGAATGCCAAGGTCTATGACCAGAGCGGCAACTTCTTCCTCTCTGCAGGAAGCTATCAGCAGGAGGCTGCTGATGCCATCGCAGAGATAGAACCTCCAGCCATAGTAGCTGTGGTCGGAAAGGTCAGGAGCTTTGTGAACCAGGAAGGCTCGTTCTTTGTATCGGTCAGACCCGACCATATCCGAGAGGTCAGCCAGAAGGAGAGAAGCTACTGGATCTACAACGCTGCAAAGGACCTTCTTGAGAGGCTCAACCAGCTCGACAAGGCAGCTGATGCTTCCGAACTGACCCCCCTCGGGCTTCGCGAGGTCGGTGTTGCAGAGTCCCATATCGAAGGGATCCTTGCAGCCCATGAGGCATACGGTTTCGTGGACACATCGGTCTATCGTTCTGTGGCTGCAGACAGCCTCCGCTATGTGATGGCAGACCTTCGAGGCGAGGCCATCGACATTATGAGCGGTGATGATTCCTCACACGTCGCACCCTCACCTGGCCTTGATGAAGGAGGCTATGGTGACAGTCCAGACACAGGTGCTGGCATCAAGGTCGAGACAATGGATGCCACTTCAGATAACGTGGACAGTGGATGGGGGGATGAGGGACCTGACGAGGACGATCCATACGCGGACATGGATGACGATGGAAGTTTCAGTGACGTAGGTATCTACCAACCTCCCGCGGAGGAAAAACCTGCGGAAGAACCACAGGAAGAAGCAGCTTCGGAGCCTGCCCAGGAGGAGACCCCCACACCTGCCGCGGATGATCCACCTACGAGCCCGGTACTCACCGACGATGACGCACTCGAATACGAGGACCTCGTGGTCAGTATCATCAAGGACCTGCGCGAAGATGGTCGGGCCGCACCGCTCCACAAAGTGGTAGAGGTCATGTTAGAGAAGGGCATCTCCGAGGACCAGCTGGACGAGGTCTTCGAGGAGCTTCTCGACAATGGGGTCATCTACAAGCCTTCCGACGATATGGTCAACGTCATATGAACCGATAGTGATAGGATGTCAAAGCAGTGGCTGAGGGAGCACAAGAAGGATCACTTCTACAAAGAGGCCAAACGAACAGGCCATCGGTCCAGGGCATCCTTCAAGCTGATGCAGATCAACAAGCGGTTCAAGCTGTTCAAAAAGGGTAACAGGGTAGTTGACCTAGGGGCCGCCCCCGGTGGTTGGTCCCAGGTGGCGAAGGAGCTTGTCGGTGAGAAGGGAACGGTCGTGGCAGTCGATCTGGTCAGGATCGAACCCATCGAAGGCGTCATATTCATCCAGGGTGACATGACCGCCAAGACCACCAGGGAGAAGGTGCTCGAGGAGATGGATGTAGCAGACATAGTAATCTCGGACATGTCCCCCAAACTCAGCGGCAACTATTCCATGGACCAGGCCAGGTCCGCATACCTTGTAGAGCATGCACTGGACTTTGCTATCATGGTCCTGCGTCCAGGCGGCAACTTTGTGACCAAGATCTTCGAAGGAGAGGACTTTCCAGACCTTCTCAAAGAGATCCGTGACCGGTTCAACAACGTCAAGGTCTTCTCCCCAGAGGCTTCACGGAAATCGAGCTCCGAGGTCTACATCGTGGCCCGTGGGTTCAAGGGAAGAAGGAAGGACGACATCGAAGATGAACTTGACACCCCGGATGAGGAAGCACCCAAGGATGCTCCAGAGGATTGGGTCTGATCACTCCGGGTTGTTCGAAAACCTTTTCGCAGTAACTGCGAACGTAACATCACCACGGGTCCGCTCAAGGATATGACGAGCAGCATCCTGCTTTGGTTTGATAGGAATGATCGCGTGAGGCAGGTCCACCTCCATGACCATGTCGAACAGCTCCTCCATGAGCTCAAGGAGCATCTCACTCCTGTCCAGGTCTCCCTCGCGCATGCTGTCGAGGCACATTCTGCGAACCTCTCCGATGGTATCAGCAATGCCCATGAGGTAAGCTGAAGGAGCAACACCAAGCGATGTCGCACCAGGCAACCCCTCACCCTTTGCGATAGCAAGAACGAGCGCAGCCTCGGTAAGTTCCTGACCAGCCGTCACCGCAGCACTGCTGTTCATGACCTCAGGATGCTCGCTGGCTATCTCCAGGATCTCACCGTAGCTTCCTTTTGCCGCAGCGAACTTGGTGGCAAGCCTATCAGCTGGCACACCCCGATGGACGCCCTTGATGATCGAGGAGGACTCGCGTACGACCTCTCGGCTCTTTTTGAACGTGCCCTCACGAACTGTGTCCACAGAATCCAAGGCTTCCAGTGCCCAGGCCACAGAGGCCTTTGCCATATCGGTACCTATCTTTTCGTGTGTCATGAGCATCCCTGCAGATGGTCTCCACGAACCTTCTCCTAACTGAAAAAACTTCCCATTTTCACACTCAACGATTGTTTAAAGTTTATATAGTAATTCGATGCTTGCTCCATTTAGTTTATATATCTCTATATCTTGATTTGAGGTGGTGATATAGTGAAAATATGTCTTAGCGGGGTAAAGTACTTTGGATGTTTCGCGGCCATAATGGTCGCCTGCCTGCTGCTGACCGGTTTCCTGTTCATGATACCAGGAGACGAAGGTCCAGCAGACGAGTTCGAAGCTGTCGGTGACGTTCACGTTATCTGGGACG
This sequence comes from Thermoplasmatota archaeon, assembly GCA_028279585.1. GTDB lineage: Archaea > Thermoplasmatota > Penumbrarchaeia > JANQNL01 > JANQNL01 > JANQNL01. The sequence continues at coordinate 16,777 of JANQNL010000044.1, read as the reverse complement.
AAAGCGCAGCCACCGCTGGAGGTGGCACTGTGACCGCTTTCACTCTTGCAGACGTGGGACGTGATGGATATGCTGCGGAAGCTGTTGTTGGCAATGATATGGGACGTATCTCCCTGTACGAGTATGACCGGACCACAGATGCGTGGGGTGCAGAAGAGGTCATCAATACAGGTATGGGAGGAAGCGTCCTGGACATCGCGGTCGCTCCAATGGGGATGACAGGGAAGGCCAGTGTTTTCTGGCTTTGCAACGATGCTACAGAGTCCCGTGCCAAGGTGGCAACCTATGGAACCTCCTGGAGCATTGTCGATATCAGCATTACACCTGGCGCTGCCGATGGGATGGCCGTGGGCGATCTCACTCCAATGACAGACGGTGTTGAGGTAGTTCTCGTAAGCGCTGATAATAACATCGAGGTCTTTGCTTACAAGGGCGGAGCATGGAACGCCACTCAGATGGACGGTCCTGCAGCTGACGATGCCACCGGGACCTGGGGTCCTGTGGCCATCGGTGATTTCGATTACTCTAACCCTGGCTACGAAGCAGCCGTGGTCTTCTATCCTACCGGTGGTGGGACGAAGGTCTACGAGCTCTACGACGATGCAGGGACGTACGCTACCAAAGAAGTTGGTACCATAAGTGGTACCGTGAACTATATGTCGGTCATGGATGCAGACTCTGCAAACGATGGCAACGAGATCCTCATGGCCGGTGAGTCCGCATACCTTCTGAAGGCCTCCGGCGCCCAGGCAGATGGGTCCGGAACGGCCACCTTTGGCTCTGTTACCCTCATGGACGGTGCCTACGACTTCGTTACAGCCACCTGTGGCGACGTAGACCCAACCAAGGTGGGAAAGGAGATAGTCTTGGGCAACATGTCTGGAGACTGCTATATCCTAACAGGCTCTGGCGCGTCCTATACGAACGAGGAGATGCGTGAGGCTGGGTCTGATATAGTTGGTGTCGGCATCGGTGACCTGAGCATTGCGACCGGTGGCCGCGAGGTCGCTGTCTGTGGTGCTGATGGTGCATTGTCACTTGTGGAGATCTCCCCATGGGTCAACACGGTCATGGCCGAGGACCCAGAGAAGATGGATGGGGTCTGTGTCGGTGACCTTGACCCTGCGCACGATGGTAATGAGGTCGTGTTCTGCGGTCTTTCCGGCAATGTCGGTCTGACCTGGTGGAACGATGTAACAGAACAGTGGAACACACAGATCCTGTGGACCCACGTTGGTGAGTTGCTTACCCCCATCATCGTCGACATGAGGCCTGACGCGGTCCATGCTGGGAACGAGCTCTATATGTGCGGTATGATCGAGGGCGAGGAGTCCGACACCGGAAAGGGTGTCGTCGTCGAGATCTACAAGGACGGTTCGAACTGGAACACAGAGATAATCTACGAGACCGATGGAATGGGCCATGGTATTACCGTTTACGACCTTGACCCTACCATCGACGGTAAGGAGATCTACGTCGTAGGCTTCGACCAGAACGTTACTCAGATCTATTACAATGGGACCGACTGGGTCGGCAACGTCCTTTTCACAAATGATGGCAAGCTTAAAAAGATCGAGGTCGGTGAGTTCGATGCATCGAACTCTGGTGCAGAGGCTATCATCGTCGGTGGCGTCAACGCCACAGAGTTCTATCACGATGGCACCGACTGGGTCTTCCAGACCATCTACACAGATGAGAAGGGTGCTGCCCCTAAAGCAGGGATCGCCCGTGTCGCTGTTGGTGATATACTCTCTACTAATGCTGGAGGCGAGGTTGTCGTAGGAACTGACTCTTGGAAGACCGTTGTCATCTACGGCTCTGGAACCACCTGGGACTACGAGGTCGTCATGACCGAGTCCCCATCCGCTGTGGCTTCCAATCCAAAGAACAGAGGTGTTTGGATCGGTGACCTGAACCCCGACAATCCTGGTAACGAGATCATTTCCTGCGGTTACTCCTACAAGGCACACATCTGCTGGAAGACAGGCAGCACTTGGAACAGCTACGAGATCTGGGATGCTCCTGGCAGGCTCCACGAGGCCCGTATCGGTGACTTCGACCCAACACACCCTGGTGTGGAGGCGGTCACTGGTGGATACGGATCAACCGCAAAGGGCATCGTCGCTCCGATGATGATGCATGCATACTACTCGTTCGATGCTCCAACCTACACACTGAACGCAACAAGGTTGGACGCGGGAACACTTACTGTTGACCCAGAGACCACAGGCACGGCAATGGTCTACATCGACGCACCAGACGATGTTGAGGTCCATGTCGCTGCAACCGGACTTCCAGCGTTCGCTGATGTATCCATCTCCCCTGCCGTTCTTTACGGTGGAGGCGTGGTGACAATCAACGTGGATACGACCGATGAGTCAATGGTCGCTAACGGAACGCTTGCTGTGACCGTGACGCTCAATGGACACGCTGTCTCCGAGAGTATGGACATCTCCGTGAACCTCGAGGCCGAGAAGGTCGCACCGACAGTTCTCACCACAGACCCTGTCGATGGTGCAACGGACATCCTTTATGAGAGTGTCGTGACCATCACGTTCAGTGAGCCTCTGGACGCTTCCACAGTGACCATGTCCAACTTCATCATATCCGACAGTAAGGGCGAGGCCTACGAAGGCGACATCGCCTATACAGCAGGCACAAATGAGGTGACCATCTCGAACTTGCGCGAGATCGGCGATCCTGATGATGACGGCGGCTTCGACAAGGGAAGGACAGTGACCATTGTGGTCTCCAAGTCCATCACCGACGAGGCTGGCAACGAGATGGCAGCCGACCACACCTTCAGCTTCGATATCGAGGAGGCGGAAGAGGACAGCACTGCCAAGGATTGGATCCTGGGCATCATCGTCCTTGCCCTGATAATCGTTCTCGTGGTCGCAGCTGTGGTCTTCTTCATGCGCTCCAAAAAACCAGAGGACGAGGATTGGGGCGATGACGAGGAGGAGGAAAAGGAGGAGGATCCCATCGAATCTGAAGATTCTTCGGACCTTTCGGGGCGTGACCCTCAAGGAGAGGAAGAAGAGCCCGAAGAGAAGCCGAAAAAGAAAGGAAAGTCCAAGCCCAAGAAGCTCGACGAGAAAGAGGACAAGCCCAAGAGCAAGAAGGGTAAGGGCAAGAAGAAAGGGTCCAAGAAGTGATAAGGACCCACATCCATAGCCTATACAAGGCCCGTGGTAAAATGAACAAAGCAAAGACGGAAATATTTGGTGGAAGGAGGGCTAGGGTAGCTGTGTTTGTCACACTATCGCTGGTCCTTCTTTCAGGTTTTTTTATATTATCGACGGCCACGGCCATGCCGACACGGAAAGAGGCCGAACCTATAGAATACACTGTCACTGACTTCGGTGAGTTCAAGGCCACAGAGTTCTACACGACCTCAGGTCTGCTCACTGGAGGTATCGCCTCAGGTGATGCTGACAACGATGGCGATGAAGAGATCATCGTCGTTTCGTGGAACGGTCGAGTGACCATGCTCGGCCACGACCCCGGGACCAACACCTGGGATGCACAGATCATCTATGTGGACAAGGACGACAACGACGAGCCGTTCCCGATCCTGGATGTGCTCATTGGCGACGTCTGGTCCCAGCATGATGGTAACGAGGTCCTCTTCGTTGGATACTCCGGGAATGCTCGATTGATGTACTACGAGGACGAGCAGTGGAAGAACAAGGTCATCTACTCGACAGAGACAGACCTTTTCGGTGTTGCTTACGGAGATTTCGACCCGAACAATGCCGGAATTGAGATAGTCCTGGTGGATTGGACCACGAACTTCACGACGTTCCTTTACGAACAACCCAACGGCTCGTTCACCTCGGACCAGCATTGGGCAGAGGACGTTCTGGTCAATGTCATGGTCGGCGACTTCGATCCGTTCAGGACAGGTGAGGAGATACTGTGCACATCAAACGCAGGATACCTCATCGAGGTCTGGTGGAACGGAACCGGATGGGAGTCTGAGAAGATCTGGCACGATGTCAACATCGATGGGGGCAATGTACTGCTTTCCAACTCAGCGTTCGGTGACTTCTGCTCCTACCATGATGGAACAGAGATCTGCACGGTGGGCCTCTCCGGAAATGCGACCATGCATTATGCAACAGCCGAGGGTGAGTGGTATCACGAGATCCTCTGGCAGTCTCGAAAGAACGACGAGGTCAAAGGCATCGAGGGTCTGGATGTAGGAGAGTTCAATCCGGACCATCCTGGTGACGAAGCATTGCTTGTTGGTTATTCCAACGTCGCTGTGATGATCGTCGACGACGGCACACAGATGGCAGCTGAGAATGTCTGGGACACGGAGAACCCCATCGAGTTCGAGCTCAACGGAGCCTCCATCGGCAACTACCTGACCAACCATCCGGGTGGTGAAGGCATTGTCATCGGTTACTCTGGAACCCTGACGATAATCGAGTACGTCTACGAGTCCATCGACATCGAGCTTGTGGACCGGACCACTGGGCCTAATCTGGAAAAGCTTCAGGGATCCCTCGGCAATATCGCTTTAGCGGTCACATCACGAGGAGATTTCACAGGCGACGTTACTGTAGAGGTCGCAGAGACCATCATGTTCACACAAGGGGACCCTAAAAGGACAACGCCCACAGAGGTCACGGACCCTGGTGTGACAGTGACTATGGAACCTGGCACTGGGAACCTCGACCTCAGCGAAGAGAAGTACTTCTACGCGAACGTCGCCATCGACGAGGATGCAGAGGTAGGAAACTACACCTTCACCATAGTGACGAAGTCCGTCGATAACGCATCGATCACAGATTCCATTGAGATCTGGGTGCGCGTTCTGGACCTGAAGGTCGTTGACTTCGACCTGAAGTTCACCCTTGGTGACAACATCCTGCTCAACGCTACGGGAAACACCACCGTCACCTACGTCGTCCAAGCACTATCCGAATACGAGATAGATGCCATAAAGCTTCAAATGCAGGGACTTCCCACAGATGTCTCTGTAGAGTTCTCACCCGATACCATCAAGCCTGGTGAGACCTCGGTCATGACGTTCACCATCGGACCAGAAGCACCTATCAGGACCGGCTATAACAACTACACACTCGTCGCTTCGGTGGGTGGTGTGAGCAAGACCTGGATAGTTCCGATCCTCATTGATGAGACGCCACAAGGTATCGATGTTTATGGCTTCGATGTGATCACAGACCCTATGGGTCTTCTGGACTCAAAGGCCACCATCACTGTAACTGCAACGGTGGCCAATCTTGGTGATGATTGGGCCCACTTCACCCTATACCTCGTTGTGGATGGAAAGAGGGTGAAGGAGACTGTCGACCAGCTTGACGTCGGTGAGACAAAGACCTACACGTTCACCTATGGCCTTTCCCCCGGAGAGCACAACATCTCGGTGGAAGCACAGGCCAGTGATGATATGGACTCGAACTTTGCCATTGTTCAGGACGAGACCTATGGGACAGTTGATGTTCCTACCGGATCAGGCCCTGCGATATTCCTCGCTGTAGGGTTCCTTCTGCTTGCAGTGATCATATTCTTCGTCATCCTCGGCATCTACATCTTCGGTGCCCGACAGGCCGGAAAGGATGAGGAGGAGGAAGAGGAAGAGGACAAAGGGCGCAAGGGCCGGAGAGGCAAGGCAAAGGATGAGGAGGCCCCATCTTCCCGACGAGGAAGGGGTAGGCGTGGAAAAGAGGAAGCATCAGACGATAAGGGCTCCCGTTCAAGAGGTCGTGGCCGCTCATCCCGCTCCGAGGACAGCTCATCATCACGACGTAAGGGTCGGGGTTGGAGCTAGTCGACCTGCATGGCCATAGCGGTCCATCTGGCACTGTCCAGCATCCTATCAACAACCTAATGGGAAAAAGGTAAATACACGCAACCGGTTATTATTGCGTGATAAAATGAGGACCTATCTCGTGGTATGGTTCAACAGCGAGGGTTCGAAGCCTTCGAACATCACAGAGCGGCTTCTTTCCATGGGTTTCAAGCCTATGGAAGGGCAGTACGATTACGTCTATGAGTGGCCCGAGGATTCCAACATCGACTCGATAATCAAGATCGGTGACATGGTGCAAAACACCCTCAAGGGGACCGGGACGATGTTCAAGCTTGAGACACTCTATGGCGATGAGTGAATCGCTGTAACATCATTAGATTCTCACAAGAGCATGGCAAGGGTAGCGTAGCTTGCGTATTTTACACGGTTTCTACTAGACATTGCACCCTTCTACCCCCATTTTCACTCGTATGGCACCATATTGCGGCACAGATTTCTACTAGACACGATTAAATACCGCGATAACAGTTCACCGCCAACAACGGTATGGGAGCGTATGCTCTGACCTTTGTGAACACGGTGATACCATGGCCAAGAAGTCCTCGAAAAAGAGCGCAAAGAAGACGGCAAGCTCTAAGAAGTCCACCTCGAAGAAGAAGCAGAAGAAGGAAGAGGTCGAAGAGGTGGAAGAGGAAGATGACGACGAGGAAGACGATTTCGCCATCGATTGGTCCATGGACGACGATGATGATGACGACGATGATGATTACGTCACCGGTGAGATCTATGAACCAAAACCTTCAGCGAAGAAGGTCAGGCTCAATCCCGCGGTCAAAAAGAAGCTCGAAGAGTATGCAAAGGCCATCCAGGCCATGCAGCGAGAGGTCGTGACCAAACAGCGAGAGGTATACAAGGCCCAGACCAAGATGGCAGCGGTCCAGGAGGACCTCGACGAGACCATCAGGGAGCTGGAGTACGAGCGCCAGGAGAACTCCCGTAAATCAGACAATCTCGATGAACTTCGCGACAGGCTCAACGGCGAGCGCGAAGAGGTCAAGAAGATCAAGAAGCGGAACCGGGACGCACTCAAGGACAAGGAAAAGCAGGCGGCTCGCCGTGTCATGGAAAGGGTATGCGAGCTCGAGGGTAACCTGGAGCGTGCCATCAAGTCCGTGGAGAGCATGGACTCATCTGACGAGAAATCGGTCGACAGCCTCATGGAAGGTGTGACACAGATCCATAAGATGCTGCTTTCCATCATGTCCGCTGAGAACGTAGAAAGGATAGATTCTGTAGGACAGATCTTCGACCCCAACGTCCATGAGGCCCTGGAGATGCGGGTGGATGAATCAGTTGAGGATGGTACCATCATTGAGGAGATCGACCCCGGCTATATCTTGAACGATTATGTCCTGAAACCGTCCCGTGTCATAGTTGCGATGGCAGAGCCCACCTCAAAGAAGAAACCTCCGAAGGAAGAAGAACCTGAAGAAGAGGAGGAAGAGCAGGAGGAGGAAGAGGTCAAGAAGCCTTCCCGAAAGAGGAAGAAGAAGGACCTCGACGAGGACTTTGCAGATGATGAGGACGAGTCTCCCAAAAAGTCCCGAAAACGGTCAAAGAGGTCCTCCAAACAGGATGATGATCTTGACGATCTCGACGACATAGAAGAGATCGAGGATGCAGAGTGGGCGGACGAGGATGACGAGCCCCCGAAGAAGAGGAAAAAGGCAGGATCGAAGAAGAAGCGATCCCGAAAATAGGCCCGCCATTTCGTCAGGTCCAAGTCATCGGACCATTGATATCTACATCGGCAGAGGACACCCTCCGGACAGCAGAACTTGCCCCCTCCAGTATCACTTGTTACCAATGAGAATATTATTACAATAACCTTATATGTAAAGAGTGGGATTGGGATAACCTTCATTTGACCAGTGGTTCTGAACCACTGAAAAGTCAACTTCAATGACAACGTTATTCATGTTGTAGGAGGGAAAAATATGGGACGAGTTATCGGTATCGATTTGGGGACAACGAACTCCGCTATGGCAGTATTAGAAGGTGGAGAACCCGTCGTCATTCCTAACTCCGAAGGAACCAGGACTACCCCTTCCGTAGTAGCTTTCACAAAGGACGGAGAAAGGCTTGTAGGACAGATCGCCAAGAGGCAGGCCATTACGAACCCGGAGAGGACCATCTCCTCCATCAAGCGTAAGATGGGGACCAAGTACAAGAAGGTCATCGACGGCAAGAAGTACAGCCCGCAGGAGATCTCTGCGATGATCATCCAGAAGCTGCGAAGTGATGCGGAGGAGCATTTGGGAGAGGACATCGAAAAGGCTGTCATCACCTGTCCTGCTTACTTCGAGGATTCACAGAGGCAGGCCACAAAGGATGCAGGTAAGATCGCAGGCCTTGAGGTCTTGAGGATCATCAACGAGCCTACGGCCGCAGCTTTGGCATACGGACTTGGGAAGGCCGAGGAGGAGACCATCCTCGTGTTCGACCTTGGCGGTGGAACCTTCGATGTTTCCATCCTCGAGATCGGCGATGGTGTGTTCGAGGTCAAGGCGACAAGCGGTAACAACATGCTTGGTGGCGACAACTTCGACGAGGCCATCAGCGAGTTCCTGGCAACCGAGTTCACAAGTGAATATGACATTGACCTCCACGACGACCTTTCTGCTATGCAGAGGCTCAAGGACGCCTCCGAGAAGGCCAAGATCGAGCTTTCCGGAAGGCTTTCCACCAACATCAACCTGCCATACATCGCTGCAGATGAGGGAGGTCCAAAACATCTTGATGTGAACCTTACAAGGGCCAAGTTCGACGAGCTCACACACGAACTCGTCATGAAGACCGTTGGCCCAACAAAGCGTGCCATCAAGGATGCGAAGATCAAGCCAAAGGACATCGACAGGGTCCTCCTCGTTGGAGGTTCCACAAGGATACCAGCGGTCCAGAAAGCCGTCAAGGAGATCCTTAAGATGTCCCCGGACAAGTCCGTCAACCCGGACGAGTGCGTTGCAATGGGAGCAGCCATCCAGGCTGGTGTCCTGACCGGTGAGGTCAAGGACGTTCTCCTGTTGGACGTTACCCCACTGTCCCTTGGCATCGAGACCCTTGGTGGTGTATGCACCAAGCTCATCCCAAGGAACACGACCATCCCGACCCAAAAGAGCCAGATATTCTCCACTGCCCAGGACAACCAGTCCTCTGTGGAGATCCACGTCCTTCAGGGTGAGAGGGAGATGGCTGCCGACAACAAGACGCTCGGCAGGTTCCATCTTATCGGTATACCACCTGCACCAAGGGGTATCCCACAGGTCGAGGTGAAGTTCGACATCGATGCAAACGGTATCGTCAACATCTCCGCAAAGGACCTTGGAACCGGCAAGAAGCAGGAGATCACCATCTCCGCCTATTCCGGTGTTGGTCAGGAAGATGTCGGCAACATGATAGAGGACGCCAAGAAGTACGAGAAGCAGGACCGCAAGAGAAAGAAGATCGCGGAACTGCGAAACCAGGCAGATGCCTTGGTCTACTCAACCGAGAAGGCCATCGAGGAACTTGGCAACAAGCTCGACAAGGACAAGCTGAAGAAGACCGAGCGTGCGGTCAGGCACACAAAGCGTGCGCTTGAGGGCAACGATGTCCGAAAGATCAAGGACTCCGTCGACGAGCTCACAGAGATGTCCCAGGACCTCTTCGCCACAATGTATGCCGAGGCTGCAAAGCGCGGATACGATGATGACGATGACGAGTACAAGCCTGTGGTCATCGATTGTCCGAAGTGCGGTTCCGAGATCAAGGTCAGCTCACCCGAGCGTCCAATTAAGATCAAGTGTCCGAACTGCGGTGCAAAGGGCACACTGAAGGCAGACAGCGAGATACCTCCGAAGAAGAAGGAAGAGCCAAAGAAGGACAAGAAGAAGAAGGAAGAGGAGCCAGAGGAGCCTCCAGAGGAAGAGGAGGAACCAGAGGCACCACCGGAGGAGGAAGCCGAGGAGGAGCCAGAAGAGGAAGAGGAGGAGGAGGACTATCCTACCATCGACTGTCCAAAGTGCAAGACACCAATTCCGATCAAGTCCGACGATAGGCCTTTGAAGATCAAGTGTCCAGAGTGCGGTGCCAAGGGCACCCTCAAGGAAGGACAGGGTCCAAAGCCGAAGAAGGGCGACAAGAAGAAGGCTCCGAAGAAGGAGAAGAAGAAGGAAGAGGAGCCAGAGGCACCTCCAGAGGATGAACCCGAAGAGGAAGAGAAGAAGGAGTACATCGGCGGCATCGGTGACAAGAAGGATATCGATAAGGCCGACCTTCTGAAGAAGCCTCTGAAGATCCCATGCAAGTGTGGGGAGAAGATCGAGGTCTGGTCCAAGGCCAGGCCAATATCCATCGAGTGCCCAGCCTGCGGGAAGAAGGGCAAGCTGAAGAAATAGTCCCGGCTACAGCGTAAGTAGGGACACGCTGCATCTGTTAGGGAACCATATCTTGAAAAAACGGTGATGGATTGGCGAAGAAGAACCTCTACGAGATCCTTGAGGTCGATGCGGACGCCTCGCAAGCTGATGTCAAGAAATCGTACAGGAAACTCGCCAGACAGTACCATCCCGACCTCAACCCCGAGGACGATGAAGCAGCTAAGATGTTCAAGCTTGTCAAGGAGGCCTACGACGTACTTTCCAATCCCCTTGAGAGGGATAAGTACGACGAGATGCTCTTCTCCGGAGCCGGAGGCGGTTCTACAGATTGGGACGATGAGGACGAGGAAGAGGACATCTTCGCGAACGGCGACGGTTCCATGTCGTCCGCCACAGCTCGTTCAGACGCTCCAGTCAACGGTAACGATCTTCGCTATGACCTTGAGATAACCTTCGAGGACTCCGCCTTTGGCCTGGAGACCGAGATCCGCTTACAGCGTTCCTCCGGGTGCGATGTGTGTAGCTCCACAGGCACAGAACCCGGCACCCAGACAGAGCCCTGCATGAACTGTAACGGCACAGGCAGGGTGAACGTCACCAGGTCCACACCATATGGGCCACAGACGACCACAGCTGTCTGCGAGGTCTGTCATGGCCGTGGCCGTATCGTTCCTTACCCTTGTGCCCGTTGTAACGGGACCGGACAGATCCAGGTATTCGACTCTATTCCAGTAAAGATCCCACCAGGTGTTGACGAGGGAGCTCGACTTCGTATCCGTGGTCGTGGTGAACCCGGCCAGAACGGCGGCACACCCGGCGATCTCTACATCGTCGTTCATATCAAGGACCATCCGATCTTTGAGAGGCACGGCAACGAGATCCTTTGTGAAAAGCAGATCACCTTCGCCCAGGCGGTGTTCGGTGCCGAAATTGAGGTCCCGACGCTCGAGGGAGCAGCAAAGATGAAGATACCTCCAGGCACACAGACCGGAACCATCTTCAGACTCCGTGGCAAGGGTATCTGGGATTCGAACTCGGGAGCTAGGGGAGACCAGCACGTCAAGGTCTCGATAATGACGCCGGTGAACCTCACCGACAAGCAGAAGGGTCTGTTGCTCAAGTTCGCACAGAGCCTTGGAGAAGATACCCGATATCTCGGAAGGTAAGCTTGGCATCATCGCCAGGGATAATAGTTCCATTCAGCTAGGTGCACCACCAGGTTTATCGTTGATTCCCTGGACCGGAGGTCGCTGAAATCCTCCGGGTTCTCACCCTCCCCTTCTTTCAATCCACGCTGCTCGAGGATCCTTCGTATCTGTTTGAGCCTGATGATCTCTATCTCACCGACCTTGGCCTTCTTCAGGATCTCATGGATGCCCGAGACATGGCCGTCCCCTACGACGGCTATGATCCGGTCGTGTTTTCTGGCGATCTTCTTTATCGCCCCAGCCATGTTCTTGTTCCGGTTGGTAATGAGGTTCTTGGACAGGGTGGGCATCTTCTTTTCAAGGGCTGTCATGACCTCTTCTTCGTGGTTCTCGTAGAAGGCCAGCTCTTTGTCCACGACCTTCTTCGGAATGAACGGCGCAGATACTGCGGAGCCCACCATGTATGCCTTTTCCTTGATGCCCATGGATTTGAACAGGTCTTTGAAGTCCATGTCTCCTATGGGGTCAATGAAGTATAGTCTGGCACCGAGCCGTCTTGCGGTTCTGCAGGCGGAGAGCATCTCCTCTCCCTTCATAGCACCTGTACGTTCGGCCATCTTGTCCTGGAAGTCTGCAAGGCGTTTGATTATGAACGGGACCTCTTCTGTGTCCTGCTCTTCCATGCCTATGAGGACACGGTACCTGAATGGGTCCAGCTCCACGCATACTGCGTCTGGAGACCTCTCGGTGATGAGCTCGTCTACAAGTGCCCTGCTACGCAGTATGTGGGCTATTCCGATGATGGCGATCTTGGTCATCTTTAGTTCCCTGGATGGTTCAGCTCGGGAGCTTCTGGTTCATCACCTGGTAGTACTTGAAATACAGGTTGACGATCTCGGAGAAGTTCTCTTCGGACTGGTTGGTGTTGATTATGTGGCTGGCCGTGAGGATGGCGGAGATGAACTCTACCCTTTCTTGCTTTGACATGGACATGGTGACACCTCGGTGTGGCATGGGTTGATGGTTATTTAATCATTGGCGGTTGGCTGGTATAAATATGGGGGGCTGCCCCCCCTCCCCCACCCAGCCCCCCCGCCCAGCCGAGCTGACCGGTTCGCGCCTCTCCCCCGCTCTACAGTCAGCTCGGCTATGTCAATCTATAATTACCGCCAGCTATCTCTCGCACTCATGTCCCCAGGTCTCTCCGAATACCGCATTGGCAATATCGCCAAGACCGTGACCTCCTTGAACCTGTCCAAGGATGCAAAGAAACTTCTCAAAAGGACCATCGAGGAGGAGATGGTGACACAGGTCAAACAGATGGAGCAAAAGGTCCTGGCCACAGACCCAGAAACCAAGACCCTCCTGGACCTGGACTCGCCACAACTGTCGCTCAATAGGGTCAAGGGGATAATGTCAGACCACACCGAGCTAAAAGCAAGTTCTGAAGCGGCCATCACCCTTAAGGCCAAAGCTGAGGCGCGTGTGAGGCAGCTTACACAGGTCGGCGAGAGCAAGGCCATGGGGGAGAACATGCGGACGATAAAGGCAAGACATCTACCCATCGCCAGCGGACCTGCTGAAGAAGATTCTGAAGATGCGGACGGTGAAACCGCAGAAGGGATCCAATGCCCAGAACCAGTTTCCGATGTTGGCTATTCAGGCATGCTTCCCCTGGGGCTGGATTCTATCAGACTTCTCATCAAGGAAGAGACCGGTATGAAAGCGGACCAGGAGGCCTGTGTGGAGATGCGCGAGTTCGTCCTCGACGAGCTCGATACCTGTGTCATCAGGATGGAGGAGAGGCTTTCGTCCCGGGACAAACAGGCCATCTCTGACGAGTTCGAAAGCATCAAGGCCGTGGTGGCCCTGAGCAAGCTGCGCCGGATGGCAAAAGAGGCAGGCCGTCTCGCCTCAGAAAGGGACCGAAAGAGCATTGGAATGGAAGAGATCGCCGACTCTTTTGACAGTATCTGAAAACCGCTATCCTATCCCCTTGCCATTTATTTGTAAGTACCAGTACCAAACTGGTTAGGTTTATTAATGAATAACTCTATGGCCCAGCAAAATTTACCAGGGTAGTCAGCATGGTCGATGGAGAGATCTCCCAGCAGCAGGCTGTAGACAGCCTGACAAGGACCCGCGAGCATATCGAGACCGCTAAAGGTCTCGGAGCTGACGTAGACTCTGCCACAGAGAGCTTCAAAAATGCCAAACCTGCCATCGATGCGCAGGACTTTTCCAGGGCCGTAGAATGGTCCAAAAAGGCACAGAAGGAAGCTGTGATGGCTGCTCTCCAGTCCACTTGGTCATCGATACTTGCCGCCAAAGATGACGGCAAGGACATCGAAACCGCAAAGGAAGCCTTCACAAGGGCACGGACCATTGTCAAGACCGAGGACTTCGACGCAGCGTTCAAGGACATGAACGAAGCCATCAAACTTTGCGATTCCGCAGCGGTCCCTGAAAAGGCCGAGGAAGTGTCCCAGGAATCCGAAGCTGAGAAGTATCAGGCAGCAACGGAGCTTCTCCAGGACACATGGTCTGTGATCAAGGAGGCCAAAGAACAAGGGCGGAATACTGACAAGCCCGAGGAACTGTTCAAAAAGGCCAGGGACGTCATCAAGACCAAGGATTACTCCAATGCCGTTGAACTCTGTAACCAGGCCCGGCGGTATTTGAGCTCTCCAAAGGACCAGATCAAGGACGAGGCGGAGGGTCTGTTCAACAAGCTGTCCAAGGAGATCTCCGAGATAATCGAGTATGGGATGGGTTCAGGAGCAGAGCGACTTCTCATCAGAGAGATAGAGGCGTTCGTCCAGGATGCAGAGAACGGCATCAAGGCAAAGAACTACAAGAACGCGTTGGGCACACTTCAGAGAGCTCAGGAGTCCATGACCCAGCTCGAGGATACATACATCGCTAATGCAATCCCTTCCATGATCCTGGCTGCAGAAGCGGCCATGAGGGAAGCCAAGGAAGAAGGACTGGATGTATCCTATCAGGAAGGTCTGCTTGCACAGACCAACAAGGCACACGAGGCCAAGGAATACATCGATGCCAGGAACCTCTCCAATAAGATCACCACTTCCATCGAAAGCGCCAGGGCCCAACAGGCCATAATGTCCATTTCCGAGGAGCTTTCGCCTCTCAAAAGAACTCTGACAGAGGCCAAGGACCTGGGCTTGAACATCAGAAAGCTCGAAAGGAACGTCAAGGGCGTCGAGGAGAACCTCGAGTCCAAGAACATCGATGGAGCAAAGGACCAGCTTGACAAGGCCAAGGTCCAGGCAGAGAAGCTTGCCAACCAGCTTGACGAGGCAAAGTCCTCCCAGCTTGCCGAGCAAGCAGAAGCCCTTTACAAGGAGCTCGAAGGTGCGGACAAGCTTAACGATGAGCTCAAAAGCATCTATGTCGAGCTCGAAGCCGCAAAGGAAAAGGACGACAAGGCCAAGATGGTGGAGCATGCCAAGGCCTTCAGGTCGAAGGCTGAATCTGCAGAGAAGGCCATCGAACTTGACAAGGTGTCAAAGAAGTTCGACGAGCTCAAGGCCAAAGCAGAAGGCGTGGAACTTCTGGAAGAGGACTCGAAGCTACTTGCAGAGAAGTTTGCAAAGGGCAACTCTGCAAAGGAGATAAACGACATCAAGTCCATCGAACGCTACATCGGAGAAATAGGGACCATAATCGAGGAAGGTCCAGCCAAGTTCCAGGCAAGGAACGATGAGGATAGGGCAAAGACCGATGGGCTGATAGCTGACCTGGAAGCCTACAACAAGATGGGTGAGGTCGGTAGGGAGCTCGGACTCGGTTCATCCCTCATCGATCAGAGCATGGAGGCCAGCGGACAGGCCAAAGAGCTCATCGAGGGAGGCGACCAGACACAGCTCGAGGCCCGTGTCATGAAGGTCAAGGAGCTTATGGAGCAGGCCGCCATCGAGCACCTCAATACAACTCGCCAATCCGTTCTCGACGCCAAACAGAACGGCGTAAATACAACTGAGGCCGAAGAGGTCTTCACAAAGGCCCAGGACCATCTGCGCAACAGCGCTCATGATGAGGTCTTCAAGGTCGTAAAGGAGGTCCAGGAAAAAATCGCCAATGCCCAGGCCGCTCCAACCGTGGACCCCGAAGAGGTCTCTCAAAAGATCGCCGATCTGCGTATCCGTTCGGAGGCTCTACAGCAGAAGGGCCAGGATATCACGGCGGTCGATGCATCCCTGACGCAGGCCGAACGTGACCTCAACGAGAATCCCAACTCCGCTCAGTCACTTGTCGTGGACGCCGAGATAAAGACCGGCGAGCTCGAGACCAAGGTCAAGACCACCGAGGTGATAGAAGCTCTTTCCGGCCACAAAGAAAGGATGGCAGCTCTCAAGGAGAATGGCGCAGACACCTCTGAGGTCGAGGAAGTGTTCAAACAGGCAGAACCTGCGATGCAGAGCCACGACTTCGACAAGGCCATGGAAGTGGCCCATGAGGTAGGGAACCTCTTGGACGCCATCGACGAGGCAATGACCAAGGGCCCAATGGAACCAGCAGCCCCTAGCCAGTCCATGCAGGACGAGGCACTTGCAAAGATCAATCTCGCATCACAGGAGATCCACAGCTGGAAATCAGCTGGATGGGACATCTCCGAGGGTGAAGGATACATGCAGCAGGCAATGGATTCCTTCAAGTCAGGAGAGTTCTCCTGGGCACGTGACTACGCCCAGCAGGTCCTGACCTATCTGCAGAAGCTCACTGATGAGTACAACAAGCAGAACGAAGAACCTGCAGCTGAAGAACCAGCGCCTGCAGAACCTGAACCTGCTCCCGCAGAACCCGCACCCGAACCAGGCATGGACCAGGCAACGGTCGTGGAGAAGCTCAAAGAGGTCAAGCTGCGGCTTGTGGAAGAGGCCAAGACAGGCCATGACATCTCCCACATCGAGCTGGAGTTCAAAAAGGCTGAACCTGCCATCAGGTCTGGTGACCTGGAAGGTACCTACAAGATCGCTACAGATGTTCTGGCCATGTGTGATGCACTTCACGCAGAAGGGGCTGCAGAACCAGCACCGGAGCCTGCACCCGCAGAACCTGAGCCGGAACCCGCCCCAGCAGAACCTGAACCAGCTCCAGCAGAGGGTGAGCCTGAGCCTGCCCCTGCAGAGCCTGCCCCTGCAGAACCTGAACCTGCTCCTGCAGAGGCCGAAGCCGGTGAAGAGGTCGACCAGAACAAGGTGGTATGCGACGAGGCCATCGCCTCCCTCTTCGAGGTCTTGGATGATTTCAAGAAGCTCGACATGAACACCAGCGCACTTGAACAGTGCATCGAGAATGCTAAAGCACAGACGGACGGCGGTCAGTACGAACAGGCCCTGGAGACCGTGAACAACGGTGTTAAAGAGGTCGAGCAGCTCGAGTTCATGGTGCCACTCTACGAA
>JANQNL010000005.1 GCA_028279585.1 Thermoplasmatota archaeon | reverse complement strand
ATGCGGCGAAATGGTTGCTGAATACTCCTATGGGAACTATTGCTATACATGCGCAGACGCTGTCACGGGAATTCCTCCTGTCAAAGAAGACAACTTATTCTACTTGCAGTGGAAAGGATATGTGGACAAGTTGCAAGAACCTTGTAACGATGATATTCGTAAAGCCATCGGTAAACTCCTCGGAGAATTTCCTCGTGTGGATTGGAAATGTCAAGGTTGTGGGAAGGTCCAGTTGAAGAAGGAAGAGCAACGAGGTCTATCGATGGATGAACGTAAAGATGCCATATGTTGTCCGTGTGAATGCGGGGAGAAACGACCTGCGAAACCGGATGAGCCTGAAGCTGATTATTGGTAATGTCGATCATTCATCAATGACATCGAACGAAGGCGGAGCCTTAAGATCAGATGGCTCAGAATCATCCTCTCTATCATCTGGACCTTTGCCAGGGAATGACCCTTCGCATGAGAACAGAGTATACATCGAGTAGCTTGGACTATAGTCGCATGGCATCTCCAATGGTGGACCGTCTCCAGGTTCTTGTGAATGGAAATCGAAAGCTTCCTGGCCAAGGGCAAAGACGAACCAGGTTCTCTCCTCCAACTCGAACGTTCTCCAATCTCCATGGGACCTAACGGTCTTACCCCGGTAGGTCAGGACCATCTCATGCTCTCTATGACCTGGTCCACCATCGAACTCCCCATTGGCCTTCCCCCACTCCATGTTCCATCCTGTGGCAAAGCTGATATCGCCATAGTCGGAAGCTGCGAACACGAGGTTCCCATCGCCATCATGGACCGAGGTCTGGACGGTGCTGTGGATCTGGATCAGATCATAGCGCTTGACCATGACGAAGGTGTCACCGATCTTGAACGGGAACGGTATCTTCTCTGGCCATGAGTAATAGACGACCTTATCATCACCATCCATATCGATGATGATCCTATCATAGTCCTCGAAATGGCCTTTACCAGATGGGCCGAGGAGCTCCGTAATGACACCCCCTATACGTGCGGTCGGTTCCTCTGGTTCCGAGAACAGGTCCATACATACAGTAGGTAACGTGCACAACTAATACTTTCTCAAAACATACATAACACTCCACATCGTTGACCCATCGATGCCATACGATGTTTACATCGACACAGAGATCGAAGGAATGCCCGTAGACTTCGAGGTCGACATCAAGATGACCGAGGAGATGCTCGAGGATGCAGAGATAGAGCGCGATTATGATGCGGATTGGCAGGTTGGCGTTCTATACGAGGACTGGTTTCGCAAATGGGGAGACCAGATCCGTAACTACAACAAAGGGGCGCTCGTATTCTACGATGGGTGGGAAGTCTTTTACGTTTACAGGGAAGCTTAAGCCGTTTTAGGCTTGAACCATTTCATATAGAAATCAGGGCTACCCTTCCACCAACCGAACAACAGCATTAGGCCTACCGCTAGGTGTGGCACTCCCACCATCACGATGGGCATCCAGTGATTCCTTCCCGCAGAGAACATCACGAATATCGAGAACAATGCAGCCAGGAAGATGTAGATGTATCCTGCGATCTTGACCTTCCACCATGAGAGGGCTCCGGCAACCACGCTGGAACCGAACAAGATGACAACAGCGACAGACTCCCAGACGAAGGGTTCATCGCTGCCTATCATCATAGCTGTAACAGTAAGCAAGATGATCATCGCGATGAGTGTGGCGAGTATCCTTCCAGTCCATCTCATGATTGTGAAGGGCGTCCTATCCATATCGAAGTCGATATCAACACCTCGTGTAAGTATTCACGGTGTGGATTATAGCTTTTTCCAAGAGTGCATACTCATATTGCCGTGCGGAGGTTGTCCAAAAGCCTTAAACCTTCCAATATCGTGAATTCTTGTATGGGAAGAAAGGAAACAGTGATCTTTGCAGGTGGATGCTTCTGGTGCACGGAAGCTGCATTTTCCAAGGTGGACGGTATTCTCAGTGCAACATCGGGTTATACGGCAGGAGATCTCGAGGACCCCACCTACGAGCAGGTCTGCAGTGGCCATTCCGGTCATATGGAGGCCGTTGAGGTGGTGTTCGATCCGGACAAGACAGACTTCCAAACCGTCCTCACAGCGTTCTGGCACAGCATCGATCCCACAGATGATGGTGGCCAATTCGCAGACCGAGGAACCCAATACCAAACAGCAATATTCTACACGTCCGAGGAACAGAAGAAGCTTGCGCTGGCATCGAAGAAACGTGTAGCTAAGAGTTTCAAGGACCCAATAGCCACACAGATACTTCCTGCTGATGAGTTCTACACTGCAGAGGAATACCACCAGAAGTATTACAAGAAGTCCAGACTCCATTATTGTATGTACAAGCGAGCATCTGGACGGGATTCACTCAAGCTACTATGGAGGGGAAAGAAGACGTGAGTGACAAAAAGAAGCTGAAGAAGGAACTGACCAATATGCAATACCAGGTCACCCAATGTAGTGCCACAGAGCCTCCGTTCCAGAATGAATACTGGGACAACCATCGGGAGGGCATCTAT
This sequence comes from Thermoplasmatota archaeon, assembly GCA_028279585.1. Lineage (GTDB taxonomy): Archaea > Thermoplasmatota > Penumbrarchaeia > JANQNL01 > JANQNL01 > JANQNL01. The sequence continues at coordinate 10,105 of JANQNL010000005.1, read as the reverse complement.
GTGGATGTGGTGACGGGTAAGGTGCTGTTCAGTTCCAAGGACAAGTTCGATTCGGGCTCTGGATGGCCAAGCTTCACAAGGCCTGTGGACGAGAAGAGCATCAAGAAAAAGAAGGACATCTCACACTTCATGATAAGGACAGAGGTCAGGTCCTCCGAGGAGGATTCTCACCTAGGCCATGTGTTCGATGATGGACCTGGGCCTGGAGGATTGAGGTACTGTATCAATTCAGCATCGCTACGGTTCATCCCAAAGGAGGATCTGGAGAAGGAGGGATACGGGGAGTACCTTTCACTTTTTAAAGACTGATTTGAGGGAGAACTTCTTCTTTGGCGGGGGATGCTCCTTCTGGTATTCTTCAAAGAACTCAACGACATGGTCCATCCCCCGTTTTCGAGCTATATCGATGGCCATCCCTTCTTGTTTGCTCTCAAGGTATGGGTCCTCTCCAGCTTCCATCAGGACCTTGACAATACCTAACTGACCGAATAGAGCTGCACGCATGAGGGCAGTGTAACCATGGACATCCTGCTGGTTCACCTCAACTCCGAGACCGAGAAGGTACTTCGTCAGTTTCATGCCGGTTGTGTCCCAGACCTTCAGATCATCCTCGGGCCACTTCTTGAAATTTCCAGGATGCCATGAATGTGGAACTGCCATCAGGATAGTTGCATCATAACCATCCTTCACATGTACATCTGCTCCAGCCTCCACCAGGGCTTTGACCACCTCGAAACGGCCTCGACCACACTCCCAAAAGATGAGCGGTTTTCCATGCTGGTCCTTCTGGTTGGGGTCCTCTCCAGCCTCGACCAATGGTCCGATAGCCTCTGGAAAGTTGCTCCAGCATGCATGCTTCAGTGGTGAATTCTCGACAGGATCATGTGTTGCTCTCATACCGGTTGTAGTACAGTCGACCTTTGCTCCGAACTCTAGGAACAGGAGTAAAGAGTCCAGGTCATTGTCAGTGATGGCCTTGATGAGCAATGTCTCATCATCATCAACTATCATATTCGCATTGGCCCCATCTTCAAGGAGCCTTCTCATCTTCTTTTGGTCCTTACCTTTTATGAATTCCATGACGAGTTGTCTATCACGGTTGGAACCTCTGGTCGTTGCTTTTGCACCATTTTCCAGAAGTAGGTCGACAATTGGCTGATGGTTCTTCTTTATGGCCCACTGGAGCGGTGATGTTCCATCAACATCCATGATATTGAAGTTCGCCCCCGCTTCTATGAGATAGCTGACGACCTCAATGTGGCCGTTCCTCGCTGCATGTCCGATAGCCGTCCTATTGCCATAGACATACACCTTCTCCCAGAACATTCTTTCAGGGTAGCCATCCTTACGGTCGATGTCCGCTCCTGCCTCTATCAGAAGCTTTATGATCTCAAGGTTTCCTTTTTGGGCAGCAATGGTCAACGGACAATTGAAATCCTCATCATGCTGGTCTGGGTCCTCCCCTTTCTTGAGCTTCTTCTCTACAAGCTCAACATCGTTCTTCCACACCGCGTTGACCAGCGATATCTCCTCTTTCTTCTTCTTCGGCATGTCAGCTCCTACTGGTAGAACTTCGCACCCCTGGTCTCTATCATTTCCCGAAGTGTGTTCAGGTCTTTGATGGCCGAGTCCTGGGTGCTCTCATCGATGATCTTTTGGAAATCCTCGTCCGAGATGTGCTCACTTGTGCCAACCCATCGCAGGACCATGTGGGTGTCCCCATTGGGGGTATCATTGAGGGTGGTTGTGACCTTGATGGTCATGAACGGACCAACAAGCTCCCCTTCATACATCTCCTCTGGGATGCACGCGATCATGGTCTCGGTCATAGAGATGCTCGCATCACCCTGTGCGTAGGTCAAGAGTGCCTTGACCCCGACCTGGCCAGGAGTTCCCTCAAGGATCTCTACACTGACAAGTGTGTCATTCCACATGGGTGCATTCTGTGGATCGTTTATGGCCGCAGCCACAACGCTCCTTGGTGCTTTGATCGTGATCTCTGCTGTGAATTCAGCTGGCATTAATACTCCTCCCATTTTGCGTCCTTAAGAACGTATTGCATCCCTTCTGCACCCTGACTGATGGCTCCATCCTCGGAGATCGTAGGGTCGGGTATGAGCTTGATGAGAACAAGGGTTCCTGTAACGTTGAGCTTCTTTTTGAACAGCTCGTCTGGCCAGAAGTCCAACCCCTCGATATATATAGGGTTTCCCTGGTGCATGAGGACCGCTCCACCCTTGGCGTCCATGGCGATGCCGTAGAGTGTGACTTCTTTGTCCAGGAGCTCGTCAAGTTCTGTCTCGGTCATTTGACTTCCTTCCCCTTGTCCTCATTGCGCTTGTACTTCTTGCCGCATTTGGTACATTGATACCGGACGACAGTTACACCATAATCCTTGTAGTCGCCAGTGATGTCCTCTGCGAAGAAGTCGATGAGCTCCTCATCTGACATGTCCACGTATTCTGGGTCTGGTAAGGTCCTCTTCTTTGAGATGACCTTCATCTTTCCTTTACAGTTGGGACACTTGGCCATGAATACCATAGGGTGGTTATCACACAAAAAGTTAGTTGATACGTTCTTGGATGATCTTCAACACCTTGTCCGGCTTGGAAGTATGGAGCGGAATGATGTCAGCATTCTTGTACCTCCCAGGGGGTGAGAATACACCTGGCTGGTGGAGATACTGGGGGTCACATATCAGTAGTAGATCACTTTCGATATAGAACTGGAAATGCTGCATGTAGTTCTTTTTACCGAATGTTCCTATCTTATTCTTCACAGATCCCAGCCTGGTCATGCTGTTGGTTATCTCAATGTATTCTTTCTGATAACTACGAGACAACCGGATAAGGTCCTTCTTCTTGATGTCGAACTTGTTCCTCTTCAACCGGACCGTTACCACGGCTGGAGCTTTCTTCTCGATCATGTCGAGGTTCTCGAAGATCTCCACACCTCGGTATATCTTACCTCGGATAGCGATAGTTCCATTCTGGTGAAAGATGTTAGGACAAGCTATCAGTATCTTGTCCATTGGCAAGATGAGCTTTCTGGAAAGCAAGAAGATGAACATCGTCAGATAGGACATCTTGGGCGACTTGATCATAATATGGTCTTGATAGATGTCCAGGATCTGCAACATGTTATAGATATTGAAATAGACGACCCATACAAGCCCTACAACAAATATCATTATCCATAGGAGTAAGCACTGGATATCATGGTCCTTGACGAACACCAGAAGTATCAGCAATGACGTTCCCAGTAATGTGAACGCGGAGAGGAATACCTTGTACCTGTCACTTTTGTGAAGGAACACTTCTCGATGCAGTGCTTTGTCGGCCATCCTAGTCCTCGATGGCGGCGTAACGGTCCTTCTGGTCAAAGAAGGTTACGTCAGCATACCCCGCATAGACCTTGGCAGAATGGACAACGCCTGCAGGGATGTAGTATGAATCTCCCTTGGTGAAGGTATGCTTGACGCCATCGATGGTCAGGTCCAGCTTTCCTGCAAGGACAACTGCCCACTGTGCCTCGTGGGAGTGGTCACCTACTTCTGCGTCCTGGTCGAACTCCATGAAAAGCACCTGGTGGTCTGGAGCCTGGGACAGGAACGCTTTGAGGCCTGGTAGGGGTATGTCTGCGCGGGGAAGGGATGTTATTGGATCTGGAAATATCATGATATCTCTCTATGGGGTGATAGAGGTCGATGTTAACAAAGATTTAGGAAAATGTTTTCCGCATCTCCTTCGCCAGTTCCTTCGACTTCTCCTCAGCAACGAAATGCCCAGCATCCTTGTAGGTCACCACCCGAGCCTGTGGGAACACAGCCTTCCAGGTGTTCATCTCCTTCTGCTTGAATGCGATGTCCTTCATCCCCCAGGCGATGAGCACGTTCTTCTTCTTGATCTTCTTGATCTTCTTCCACTGCGAGCCAAGCCACTGGTGAGAACCCACTACTTCCCTTGGAAACATCCAGCAACCAATTCTCTCCTCGACCTTCTCCATGGGTTTGAAGTAATGCTTCATGACCTCTGGTGTGAGCTTCCTTTTATCCCCATAAGCAGCTGGCATCACATCCCTGACGAACATGTTCCGTTTCTTTATCATGAACTTGCCGAAAGGTCCACCAACCACTCCACTGAACATCTCGTAATACCAGTTCCCCTTGACCGACCAGAACCAGGTATTGTTGACGACCAGGTTCTTGATCCGTTTGGGATGGTTCACAGCATACGACATACCGATAGGTCCTCCCCAATCCACCACCACTAGTGTGATGTTCTTGAGGTCCAGTGACTCCATGAACATGTCGAAGTTCTTGGCATGGTCCTTCGGAAGGTACGACCAGTCCAGGGGTTTATCTGACAACCCGAAGCCGATGTGGTCACAGGAGATGCACCTGTGTGTCTTGGAGAACTCCTTGATGAGACCACGATACATGAACGACCAGGCAGGGTTGCCATGGACCATTACGATGGGGTCGCCCTCACCTTCGTCCACGTAGTGCATCTTGCCAACTGGGGTCTTGAAATAGTGCGAGTCGAAGGGGTATTCTTTCTTGTTTATCCACTTGGGCTGCTTCATGCTATCGACTGGCAATCAAAAGGGTTGTATAAAAGGTTCTGTAGGAGGGGTGGATGAAATTGGTCCAACACGTACTTGTTTATTCTCAGCATCACAATATCTGTGCATAATTGCGACTACCGTGGATCACTCGTCGGATCCTAACGAGATCTCCATCAATGACATAGAAAACGAGATACTCGTCTACAACAAGGACCCTGTAACCTGACCTTTCCAGCCTTTGGTCCTTTGGAGTGAACCCAAGTTCTGGAAACCCTTCCAACCGTTTTGTCGATCTTTCTATGTTGTCGATCATATCAACAGCGGCTTTAGGGTCGTCAATGAGGATGTAATCAAGGATCTCCTCGAGGTCTCTATATGCTACCAGTGAAAAGACGACCTTATGTTTTCTTGGCATTCATTCGCTTCCTTAACTTGGAGAAGACCTCATCATGGCTCAAGCATTCCGCACCTTCTGCTTCCTGCTTCTCCGCAACCTCGAGCTTCTGATACAGGTCGATCATGGCCATGTACTTCTCATAAAGTGCCTGGCTCATGACCACGAGATCTCCTTTACCGTTCTTCGTAAGGAACACTGGCTCTCCATTAGCGTGGCATATCTCGGATATTCCTGCGAAGTTGTTCCTCAGTTCGGACACCGGTTTTATCGTTGGCATGGGATCACCATTATCTAGCATTATTATGCTATAATCGTGTAATAAATTTTGCTATGTTTTATCCATCTATTCAAACAATAACATTGTTATCGACTGATTTCCTATGTTGTTTATAAATTCCAACATGGGGGGTGAGTGAAAGTGGGTGATTTGGATCCGGTGTCGGATCGTTGGAAGATCTTCAGCCTTGGCCATCGTTCATTTTATCGAACGAACGTTCAAAATAATGAACGATCCTTCTTCAACGGAGTATTCGATCCATCTCTGTGACCTGATATCGCGTCACTCGATCTTCGCGATCTTCGGCGGCAGCCCGATCCTGCTCAAACCGGCCTGCGCCATCCTCTCCTCGGAATCGTCATAGAAGAACCGCTTCAGCGCTTCCCTCGTGGTGAGCTTCTCTCCCGTGGTCGGGTCCTTGAACCACCGCACGTCCGCGTTCCCGTACCGGTAGTATCCCGGTCCCTGGATCTCGCCGGAGACGACCCAAAGGGTCCATCCCTGGAAGAAGTAGAACTCCTTCGTGTTCGGATCGTCTGAGAATTCTATGGTAAGGGGTTCCATTGCGTATGGGTTGGCCGCTTCAACGAGGATGTGCTTGGGGATAGAGAGGGCCTCGGTGATGTCCGCGAAGTGTTGGTGGGACTTACCTTGGGCCCAGCCTATGGCGAACTCCCATCCGTCGTGGATCATGCGGATGCGGTCGTTGGGGGAGTTCATGCTATCAGGTCTCCTTAACGATATGATCTCATTCTGGCAAAATACCCTTGTAGCATATCAAAGTCCTTGACCAGTTGTGTTATGTCATCCTTATTATATATCAGCCGCATGGAGATCTTGTCCTTCGATGACATGACCCAGATCAACTTGATACCTTCCCTATCGAGCTTTTTCATCTCTTTTATCCACGTCTTTCGTTTCACAGGAATCATATTTCCATCGAAGTCCTTGAAACTGATCTTCCATTGATAGAGCAATTGAAGATTTTGCATGATCAGCCCAGTGTCATTAGGTTCTGTAGATATGATCAGAGAACCTGATGTTCTTTTAGAAACCGGCATGGATATGATCTTATGCCCGTCCACAGTCACTGCAGGTGGAAAGTAAGTGTACTTGACATCGTGAGATCTCCGACTCCTCTTGAACTGGTTTCCAATATATCGGGCGAAGATGAAATAGTGCGATAAGATGGCAAACGTAGCAAATATCGCGATTGCTACAATAAATGAGAAGATAATGCAGGGGGACAGGCAGATCACCCATGATGGAAGTATCGAGATCCCTAAGGATGTGTCCATTATGAGCAATACTACCCAGACACCGATCATAGGTATGCCTACGATAAGCGGGGATAGGTAAGCAAGATACTCGAGTATCCTTGCTCTTTTACTGAACTGTCTATAGCTCATGATCCTTCTCCTGCAACTCTGATCTTACCATCTTCTAGTCGCTATATATTCTTAACAGAATATCCTTGCACTTTTTATTCCTTTTATCCTCCTCACAATTTCGACTTGAACGCCCTTTCCCCGAAATCGCGTTAACAATTGTTCCAAAATCTCCCTACATTTGACGAAATCAACGCCGTTTGCCGGCAGAATCGGTGAATTTTATCGAAATGTATAATTAATACGTCATTATTCCTCCGCTCATGCGCAAGCGCGACCTCTCCCACAACGAGAGACTGGTCCTCTACGGACTCACCCGATTCCCACAGCTCAACGATAGGCAGTTATCCGAGCGATTGGGCATCGTTCACTCGACCCTCACCACGATCAAGCATCGTCTGAGGGACCGCGGGTATTACAAGGTCTACAAGATCCCACAGGTCCAGAACCTGGGATGCGAACTCATGGGTGTGCTCTATACAGAGTTCAACCCGTCGATCTCTGCTGAGGAGAGGACCAAGAGGACCTCCGAGAAGGTAGAGGTCTTCGACGAGATCGTGTATTCTGTGGGTGAGGTGTATAGGGGATTTTCCATATCATTCTCGCCGAACTATACTACAATGGAGCGCATCAATGACATCAGGACAGAGCTGTTCGTGGACCTGGATGTTATGGGAGAGACACTTCCTACAGAGGTGTACTTCCCGCTCGAGCTGTCCAAGGTCATCCGGTTCTTCGACTTCCATCCACTTCTTGAGAAGATGCTCGGACCAGACTTCGTCCCTCCCGAGGATTACGGCGAGGGTCACGGCAATGGTCTGTTCAAGCCAGAGACCCTCCAGGAACTTTCCAAGACCGAGAAGATGGTCCTCCAGGCCATGGTGGAAAATCCTGAGATGAACTCCCAGCAGATAGGCAAGGTCATCGGATACTCCAGGCACACCGTTTCGGATATCAAGAAATGGCTGGAGAGCATCAACATCATAAAGACCATCGTCGTGCCGGACTTCAAGAAACTGGACATGGAGATCCTGTCCCTGTTCCACATGAAGATAAGTCCCTTTGCTCCAAAGGACCGCAGTGCACTCGAGAACAGCGTGATGGCATCGCCTTCAGTGTTCTTCATGATCCACAGGCCTTCTGATATCATCATTCTCTCGCTCTACAGGAACTATGATGAGTTCAAGGAAGAGAAGGCGCAGAGGGCCCAGCTGCTCAAGGACCATGGGTTCGCATACGAGAATCCTGTCAACAACCTGCACTCTCTGAACAAGAGCATCGTCATCAAGGACCTGACGTTCGCTCCGCTGCTCAAGAACTTGTTAACAACAGAGTAGGCCTACTCGTCCTTCTTCGGACGGAGGTATTCCTCTGTGATCTTTATCGCACAGAGCTCACCGCACATGGAGCATACATCATCTTCGGAGGATAATCGCTCCTCATGCCTCTCCTTGGCCTTTTCAGGGTCCAGGGCCAGTGCATACATCTTGTCCCAGTCCCTGTCACGCCTGGCAACGTCCATCTGGTGGTCCTTGTCCAGGTCGATGCCACGGATGAGGTCCACTGCATGAGCAGCGATCTTGGAGGCGATCACCCCGTCCCGAACATCCTCGATGGTCGGTAGTGAAAGATGCTCTGCAGGGGTGACGTAGCAAAGGAAGTCTGCTCCGGCCTGTGCAGCGATGGTTCCCCCGATGGCTCCAACGATATGATCGTATCCTGGCGCGATATCGGTGACCAGTGGGCCGAGCACATAGAATGGAGCTCCATCACAGAGGCTCTTTTGGAGATGAACGTTCGCCTCTATCTGGTGGACCGGGATGTGTCCTGGTCCCTCGACCATTGCCTGGACATTTGCTGCGCGAGAACGCTTCACGAGCTCTCCAAGTGTCATGAGCTCCTCTATCTGGGCATGGTCTGTGGAGTCTGCGATACCGCCTGGACGCATCCCGTCACCAAGGGACAGCGTCATCTCGTATTCCTTGCATATCTCCAGAAGGTAGTCGAACTCCGCATACAGCGGGTTCTCCTGCTCGTTCTGAAGGATCCAGGCTGTGAGGAACGAACCTCCCCGAGATACCACGTCAGTGGTTCTTGGGTTCTCACAAAGCCTTTTCACTGTCTGCTTCGTGATCCCACAGTGAACAGTGATGAAGTCCACACCATCCAGGGCATGGTTCCTGATAGCGTTGAAGAGATCGTCAGAAGTTAGGTCCACCACAGCTCCATTTGGGCTCAAGGCCTTCTCAAGCCCAGCCTGGTAGATGGGGACGGTCCCGATAGGAACCCTGACATGGTCGATGATGGTCTTGCGGATCTTGTTGATCTCTCCTCCTGTGGAGAGGTCCATGACGGCGTCCGCACCATACTTGACGGCCACATCGGCCTTGCGTAGTTCCTCATCCACGTCTATGAAGTCCTTGGATGTGCCGATGTTGGCGTTGATCTTAACGCGCAGACCCTCACCTATGGCCCTTGGATCGATGTCCTTATGGTTGACATTGGCAGGGACCACCATCCTTCCGGAGGCTACGCCCTTCATGATAGTTTCGACAGGGACTCCTTCCTGTTCAGCTACAGCTTTGAACAGTGGGTGGGGGTTGTTACGTTTCGCCTCTTCCATCAGCATTGGAACACGCAGTGCTCTGAAACCAGCAGGTCGTATATCAATTCTCCCCCAAGCAGTCTCTACAGTCGGGAGTCCAGATGTTCTGTGCCCAGAGAGATCGGGCGGGAGAGATGGCGGCGTGCTATTGGGTCCACCTCATACCATCCTAGCTTCAGGTCGCGCTCCATCCTTTCGAACGTAGCATCGTTCTCGGTGGCCTTGGTCCCACAGCGTTTACAGCGGTATCCCTGTCCTTTACCAACAGAGCTCATTGAAGCTTGACATTCTGGACACTTGGGATTGGCGACCTTCTGGCTGACGTTTGCAAGTTTGAGGACCTTGATCTTTTCAATGTTCATGGTCAGTGGGTCCGGCCGCATCGCTCCACATACTGCGACCTTGTCTCCGGGAACGAGCTGTCGAACAACATCCCTGAAACCCTTGGTGGGTTCGTAAGCAGCAAGGTCGATGGTGGACTCCGCCTCAGGATCGTCGAACAGCTCCACTATCACATGGCCGCCTTGAATGATCCTTGGGAAAGTCCCGATGGTCCCTTGGACCAGGAACGACGCATATGGTTTCACAAGTTCCAGGGGAGTCCATCCAACGATGTGATCATCCGTTCCCTGGTTCGTCTCGAAGAGGGTCCATCTGTATGGCCGCTCACCATACTTTATCATGGCTCCAGATTGATACAAGGTGTCTGGCTCAGTACCCCTGATACCGGTCAACACAGGGCATGGGGAGTGTGGAACGATCTTGACATCGTTGTTCTTCTCATCGATATCATCGAAGGTCCAGAGTCCAGCTTTGGACATATCGATGACGGACTGCTTCTCTACAGACCGAGGTTTCCCCCACTTCTCCTT
>JANQNL010000204.1 GCA_028279585.1 Thermoplasmatota archaeon | reverse complement strand
TCACCAACAGATGGGGATGAACAGATACCTGCACGTGAGGAACCTGTAGAGAAGTCCCAGAGCAGGTTTCCAGATGGGTCGTAGGCGTAGATCTTACCGCCCCAGCCTTCCCAGGTGACCTGATAACCCTCGCACGAAGCGGTGATTATCTCATAGGTCCTGTCACCGGTGAAGTTACCGATGGCCGGGGTAGCGTAGGTCTGGTGACCTGCAAGCATACCGGACGTTGTCTCATCGTAGTTCGGCTTGCCGCTGGTCTGCTGACCTGCACGCTTCCAGATCCTCATACCCTTGTCGTGGTTACCGACAATAAGTTCGGTATCCACCTCTTCGACCTCTGGATCGGGTTCGCGCTCGTCGGCGAAAGAACCGTCGAGATCGCCGCAAGCGATGGAACAGGCGATAAGACCGCCCTCACCGCCACAGGTGACCTCTTCCCTGAAGATCGAGCCACCGACAGCGTCGAACGCTTCCATCCAGCCATTTCGGCTGTTGTCGTCAGAGGCCAAGATGATCTCCAAAGAGTCCTTCCTGCCGTCCCACTCACCCTCGAGGTCTGTTACACCACAGGTAGAGAAGTAATATCCAGTGGTCAGACCCTTCTTCCATGCCTGGTCGCCGTTAGGCTGCAGGCAAAGAGCGCCGTTCTCGACACCAACGATAAGTTCCTCATCAGGTCCGCTGTCCACATCGGCAGGGATCACAGAGGAGAACAGGTTCGGTGGTTCGTAATCGAGACCGGATGTCTCCGAGGTCTGTCCCATATAGTCTATCACATCATCTGTATAAGGTGTAGACCAAAAAGGAGCCCCATTGGGCTGAATCGCATATATCGCATCACCGGCAGACGCGATCACAATTTCCAGCGTTCCGTCACCGTTAAGGTCACAGAGAGCTGGAGATGATAACCGCTCACCCTCAGCCGTGGTATATTTCCACTTGAGGGTTCCGCCGCTGGCCCTAGTGTCCAAGTCATCCTCCATATCTACAACGACCGGGGAGTTCGGGAGAAGAGGCTCAACCGACAGTGGCATCGGATGATCGGTCTCCTCCACTATGAACGTCCTCACGTTGAAGAGGTTGGCCTGGTATAAGAAATAAACACCAGTGAACGCTGCACTTATCATAACGAGGGCAAGTGCGCCCATCAGTATCTTGTATCCTACCTTAAGCCTAGCCATAGCTCACACCAGTAGGAAGATTCGGCTAGCGGTATATAAGTATATTCGAAAGTGTTTCGAATTGATTTATAAGTCTTTTGGTGCGCTTTCTTAGTAATATAAGAGACTATAATAGAAAAAGCGCTATTTGAGAGGAGTGGTCTATACTGCAATTTCTTAACCCCTGGATACTAGAACTTTTATTCTTGTGAAATGAGGTTTTATACATACCGATAATAGTTCGAATCGTTCTAATCGTTGTACTAATCAAAAATGCGGGTCCGAACGTACTATAAGTGTACAGTTCTTCCCGGTTTTTCAAGTGCATCCTATAGATGTAGCAGTTCATAGATAAGATATTTCTGGTGCAAGCACGTGTCCGAGTAAGCCCAGCAAGGGCAAAGGTGTATATGGATCCCTTCTAGACCTTTGCCGGAAAACTGTGTTTTCCGGATTACTCGGACACGTGCTCAGCTGGATTGGAAAATCTTTATCTATCGATAATACATTGGATTCGACCGCGCAGGCTTTCCATGCAGGCGTTGGGGTGACATGATGCTCGATCATGATTCTGTACACGACATGCCACTGAGAGGTAGGACACTGTTGATCGCTTTCGTACTACTGCTCAGTTCGCTCATGGCAATCTCTACCGTGGGATCTGCAGACAGCAGGGCCGGTTTCGGTCCGTCCGACGATCTCAACACGACCGTGACGTTCAATGCAGCTGGTACCGATGCGACGACCACTGTTTCTTTGAACGCATACGCTAACGTGACAAGCTTCTCGTTCAATCTGACAGGGGAGCCAGTCTCTGGCGATTCTGCGTACAACGTGTCGGTCTGGATCGGCGATGCTACAGGTGACCCAGAGTTCAATCACGCCGGCTCCCTTGGAAAGATGGAGCAGTTCGACGGCTACGACTCCACCACCGTCCTCTTCGATACACCCCAGAAGTACAACGACGATGTGAAGTTCAGTCTGCCTGTCGGAACACAAGTAAGTGCAGCTTCCTTCGATATCGAAGGGCTGGGTTCCAACTTCAACGGTTCCCTCTTTGTCAACATCGACTACATCGAGTGTGTGGCCATCGACAGCTCCAACGGTGATGTCTGGTATGGCACCTCTGGCGGAGCTGTTCGCAGGGAGACCGACGGATCACGGACCGTGTACACAGTTTCCTCTGGATTACCCCATCCAGTGGTCTCTGATATCGCGATAGACACCACCAAGGTCTACCTGGCGACCCAGGGCGGCGTGGCCATCTTCGACAAGACGCTCGAGGAGATCGAGGCTACTACCTGGACAACCCAGCTTCGAGACCTGGACGCTGTTGCTGTTGCTGTGGACGCGACCTATGTATACGTCGGTTCCTTTGAGTCCGTTGACAGGTACAACAAGGGCACCACTTTCTTCGATGCAAGGTGGAACCTGACAAACGGCGACTTTACCGCAGCTGGTACGATCACTGACATCTACTCCGACACTGGTGGGCTCTACATCTCCCATGCTGGTGGCGGTGTTTCTTATACTGCTACTCCAGCATCCCCGACCTGGTCCACCATCACAACGCCAGACCTTGTGCATCACACTGTGAACTGCGTATCTGGTGATGCTAACTTCATCTACTACGGTACCACCTTTGGTGGGACTGTGTATAACAAGACCTCTACAGCGTATACCAAACTGACGAACGCTTCAAATGACCTGGTCAAGAACGACATCCAGGCTGTAGCTTCCGATGCCTCGAACATCTACTTCATGACCGACTCCGGAGTGTCAATGTTCGCCAAGAACAACCTGACCGAGGAGGGCATGAGACTTACTGCTTCAGACCTTGGAATAAACAACATCCAGGCCGCTGCAGCGTCCACCATGGTCTACTTTGGAACCTATGGGAACGGTATCGTGCCATACAACCCTGGCACGGGTGTGGCTTCCGAAGCTTGGCTGACCGGTAATGGTCCGCTCCAGAACATCATCAATGGTGTGGAAGTGTTCAATTCCCAGACCGGTGGTGTATCATCTGCCATCTACTTCGCAACCGATGCTGGCATATCCATCTACAACAAGCAGATCTCGCTGTTCGACGACCCTCTGACCTTCGCCGACGGTCTTCCTGGCGGCTATGGGATATCATGCACTTACGTGGATGCTCCGAACAACATCATGTACATCGGGACCAAGGGCGCAGGCGTTTACAGGTATGACATCGAGAACGATCAGTTCCTCACCGCTTGGACAAGCTCAGTAGCTTCCATTCCTCTGGGTTCGAACCTGATAAACTTCATCGAGGAGGACTCCGGAAAGTTGTACATCGGGACCACTGGCGGTCTGGACATCTACAACATCGGAGCCCAGACCTGGGACCACTGGACCACGGCTGATGGTCTTGCGAACAACTACTGCAAGTCGTTCTATGCATCCACCACGAAGCTGTTCATCGGTTCGACCTTTGGGTTGACCGTTTATGATAAGGGAGGTAGCACCTTCGATGTCTGGGATTCTGCAGATGGACTTCCTGCAGAGGACATCAATTCTGTCATCGTGGATGGCACAACGGTCTATATCGCGACCTACGAGGGCGTTGCTCATTCTACCTTAACTGGTACCATAGGCACTATCTGGAACGTCTCCAACGGGGACCTTCCATCGAACACCGTGCCTACGCTTTATTCCGATTCCACGCACATCTACGTGTGCACTTCCCTTGGTGTGGAGCGGTGGAACAAGACCGCTGCTGGATGGGAGGCCCTGAAGTGGAACACAACCAACAAGAGGCTTCCATCGAACTTCGTCAAGTCCATTGCTCTGGACTCCCCGATACTGTATCTGGGAACCCAGGGTGGTATCGCTCGTTACAACATGAGCTCCGGACTGTTCTTCCCATTGTCCTCTGCCGTGAACACCAACCCACGCGACCCGATGCTCGATGTGGACGGTGACATGGCTGCGGAGTGGAGCCACACCGACTTTTTGGACTCGAAGGTCGCCTCTGGTGATCTTACTACGGCTTTCAATACGTATCTAGCTGGAGCCTCTGCAGACCACTATGACATGTATGGAAACGGCTTCGTCAACGTGTCCATGAACTTCTCCGTGGACCTGACCTCGGTCGGTGCCCTGAAGCTTGATAATTTGAATTTAGAGTATGCGACAACCCTGAACACAGGGAACATGGCGGACGCTGTGAACACCTACATCGCAGCCCACAGGGGCGAGGCCGATGCAGCTGGCAATGTGACGATACCGATCGTTATCGGTTCCTCCGGTGCTGGCAAGGTGAAGCTTTCAGACCTTGAGGTCTCACACACCTTCCTGGCCAGGCCTCCTGTGGCAGTCATCAACAAGCCCATGGATGGAACGCAGTATTCTGTGTCCGACATGATAGAGTTCGACGCTCTGAACTCCACAGACCCAGACATGGACATTGCTTCGTTCACCTGGACGTCCTCGATATCTGGACCGATCTTCCCTGCAGAAGGAAATGGTAGCGCGTTCTCGATACCTGCTTCTGATATCGGTATCGGCAACCACACCATCACGCTGACCGTCACCGACGAGAAGCTGAACTCCAACCAGACCTCTGTTGAGATAGAGGTCATCGAGGGCGAGGTCGTCATCCCAGGAGCTCCATCTGCGATCATCGTTACCCCTGGTCCGGTGTCATATCACCTGGCTGGTGAGATAATCACGTTCGATGGCTCTGGTTCCTTTGATCCAGATAATGATACGATCACCTACGAGTGGATCTCGTCCAAGGATGGAGTTCTCGGAACCACGCCTGTGGTGAACACATCCTTGAGCTGGGGGACACACCAGGTGACCCTCTACGTCGAGGACCCAGGCGGTCTGAACGACACCGCTTCCGTGATGGTAGTTGTGAACACATCTGTTATTGATACGTTCACAGCTGACATCGTGACCGAGGCCGCAAAGACCGTCACTGTGACCATCAGGGTGCTCCACCAATACCCTGGCTACACGATGACCATCAATAAGGCTTCGACCCCGGCCTCTGTTCCCGCAGGTCTTGCTGACATCGGGTTCTTCTTCAATGTTACCACGGACATCCCTGACTATGCTTGGGCCGCTGTGACACTGGATTACTCGGATGCTGTGGACAAGGTCACGGGTACCATACCAGGCATATCAGCGCTTGACTCACTTGTGGTCTACAGCTTCAACGGTGGATACACCATGGTGCCCATCGTCCACGACATCACTGGCAGGGAGATCCACTACAACGTGACCACCGGCCTGGAGGTATACGGTGTCTACGGCAACAAGTCCACAGGTGGCGGTGGCGGTGGCGATGGTGGAAGTGGTGGCAACGTGACCGTGCCTCCAGAGGTGACCTCGGTAGAGCCTGCAGATGGTTCGACCGGAGTTCTGGTGAGTTCAGCGATCACAGCCACCTTCGACCAACAGCTTCTGGAGGACTACATCCCATCAAACTTCATTGTGAAGGTCCAGCGGACCGGAGCCATAGTCGAGGGGTCCTTCGAGTATAGCCCCACGGCGAATTCGTTCACAGTTAGGTTCGTTCCGAACTCCGAACTGGACTACGAGGAGACATACATCGTTACCATCTCTCCGAACGTCAGGAATGTAGCTGGAGATAGGCTGGATTCGGACGGCGATGGTGTCGGAGGAGAGGCCGAGGACGAGTACTCCTGGACCTTCACCACCGAGGACATCCCAGCTGGCGGAGATGGAGGAGATGGTGATGGTGCTGCAGGCTTCTTCGATGGGCCGGGAGTGTTCGTCATCTTTGCTGTCATTCTATTGCTCGCACTGGTCCTTGGCGGTCTGGCCGCCTTCATGTTCTTCAAGGACAAGAAGAAGGAGACCGAGTATGATGATGCAATGGAAGAGGCAAAGGACAAGCAGTCCGTGACCTGCAACTCCTGCGGAACAGAGAACGCGGCAGGTGCTGATGTCTGTGCTAACTGCGGAGCAACCATCGGCGAGTTCAAGGAAGCTCCGGAACCGGAGAAGCCTGAAGGTGAGGTGGAAGAGGGAGCTGTGGAGGAAGAGGTCGAGCGTGTGCTCATCGCCCCGATCATCTGTCCGACCTGCGCTGCCGAGGTAGGAGCAGGCCTGGCTGCATGTCCAGCATGCGGTGAGGACGACTTCTCTGAGGTTGAAGGCGTGGAGTGGAGCGTGGATGAAGAGGCGCCCCAGACCGATGTGGTCTGTCCCTCATGCGGTGCGGTCGTTGAGGCTGGTCAGACAACCTGCGAGGCTTGCGGTGAGGACGACCTGTCCGCTGCCGAGAACGCTCCAGCACCTACAGAGGACGAGTTACCTCCACCGGATGCAGAGGGCCTGCCCCCACCGGATACAACCTGATTTCGACATAGGTCCTACTATGTCAAATCAGGTCTCTCCCTAAATTGACCATACGGTGTGAATTAGGACAGTCAATTTCGGGAACCATAGGCAAGTTTGATAAACCAGTACCGCGTGGTATTCATGATGCGATACACCATCTGGCTCTGTGCAGCGCTCATGCTGTTGGTACCTTTGGCCGCTGGTTCATCTTGGATAAGTTTCAGGAATGGTACTGATAACCAGGGCTATGCAGACCTCGAGATGCCTCTAGACCCCATGATCGCCTACAAGCTCGAGGATTCGGCAATGATCACAGCTACTGTTGTGTTCGACGGGGACGAGGGATGGTACTGCACAGCGGCCGGTAGGCTTGTGAAGTTTCATGTGTCCAATGGCACCGAGGTATTCAACGTGTCCGTGGGTGAAGGCTGGATAGAAGCTTCACCTTACCTGACGGATGATCATCTCTATATCGGGTCCAACGATAACTGGATGTACAAGGTATGGCGGGATAACGGGACCGTTGTTTGGGCATACGAGACCGATGGCCAGATCAAGTCATCCGCTG
Organism: Thermoplasmatota archaeon; assembly: GCA_028279585.1. Lineage (GTDB taxonomy): Archaea > Thermoplasmatota > Penumbrarchaeia > JANQNL01 > JANQNL01 > JANQNL01. Next base: position 5,578 of record JANQNL010000204.1, on the reverse strand, counting down.
CTGTGACCGATGGGATGGTGTACTTCGGTTCCTACGATAATGATGTTTACTGTTTGTACGCATCTAATGGTACTCTCGTCTGGAACTTCACCACCTGTGGGTATGTGCACACTTCCCCCGCAGTGTCGGATGGTCGGGTGTACTTCGGTTCCTGTGATGGGAACTTGTATTGCCTTTCTGCGAAGGGTGGGAAGGTGATCTACAACCGGACCACGGAGTATGTTCCTTCCTCGCCTTGTGTGGTCGACGACCTTGTGGTGTATGGAAGCTTCGACTCCCAGGTCAATGCTATAGACAGGATAGACGGCTCGGTGTACTGGGAGTTCCCAGTGAACTCTGGTGTGTTCTCTTCACCGTGTACAGATGGTAAGCGGTTCTTCGTGGGTGATGATAGGGGAACGTTCTGGGCCATCGACTATGATGGCAACGAGCTGTGGAACATCAGCACCAACGTGAGCCTGAAAGGTTCTCCATCCTGCAACGACACAATGGTCTGCTTCGGAAATGGAGCTGGGGACCTGTACATGGTATGGAGTTCCAACGGGACCGTGGCCTGGAAGCTCGAGTTGGATGGAGCACTGGAAGGGAGTCCGGCTCTAGCTCCTGGTCGGGTGATCATTGGGACCGACCAGAACTACGTTTATGGAATCGGTCCGATGATCGATACGGAGGACCCGACCCTGGATGTTATCGCTCCAGTTCCTGACGAGGTGATCGAGGGAACCTACATTTTCCGTGCCGAGGCTACGGACAATGTTGGTGTTGTGGATGTGACACTCTCGATTGACGGTGGGTATGAAAGAGTCTTCATCAAGGAGGAGGGGACGGATGACTGGACCTATCCTCTGTTCACTGACGAACTGGATGATGGTGAGCATGAAGTTACCGTCACAGCCTATGACGAGGAGGGCAACTCTGTTTCTGAGACGTTCACGGTGGAGGTGGACAATGATGACGGGACCACGGAAGGACCGTTCTCGGTGATGCTCCGGGCGATTCTTATCGTGGGATTGGCGTTGATATTGCTCGTCTGTTTAGCGGTTGCTCCACGGTTCCTTTTGAAGATGAGAAGGCCGCCCAGAGAGTAATATTCACTTTCACTCCAGCATTGGATATTTTCCAAAGACCTTAAATACACTTAACAATTGTCAGTGCTTCGATACCTTGCCAGGGTCTCCAAAGCACATAGCGCTCATAATGGACGGGAATGGCCGATGGGCGGAAAAGCAGGGAAGCGAAGATCGTATCGACGGACACGAGCGTGGGGCGAAGGTCCTTTGTGATATCGTCGAAGAGGCCAAGGCGCTCGGTGTGGAGTACCTCACTTTCTATACTTTCTCTACCGAGAACTGGTCCAGACCAGAAAAGGAAGTGGACTTCATCCTGGCAGACCTCCTTCCACGTTATCTGGAACAGAAGATGGACTTCATGGTCAAGGAGCAGGTTCGCTTCAAGGCCCTTGGGGACATCCAGGCTTTACCTGACCATACCCAGGAGCTCATCAAGAGGGTAGAGGATGCCACGGTGGAGTTCTCCGAGATCCATGCAAACCTAGCCCTGAACTACTCTGGAAGGAGCGAGATCCTCAATGCTGTCAAGGACATCGCGGCCAAAGCTTCAGAGGACCCCTCTGTCATAGATTCTCTGGACGAGGACAAGTTCAGGAACTACCTCTACGACCCTGAGCTTCCAGACCCGGATCTGTTGATCAGGACCAGTGGGGAGTTGCGCGTGTCGAACTTCTTGCTCTGGCAGCTTGCTTACACAGAGATCTACATCACTGATGTCCTGTGGCCTGACTTCACGAAGGAGGAGTTCAGGCAGGCGGTTGGGGAGTTCGGGAAGCGGGACAGGCGTTATGGTGGAGTTTAGAGGCAATCTTTTAACTCTGCTCTGTTATTGTTGCATCACCCTTGTTGTGGGGTGTTCTCATGGACCGGACCATCGTTGTAACTCTGGTTGTTTGTGCCTTGTTCCTAGGTACCTTGTTCGTCATGGATACCGGGACCTCGGAGGTGGAGATACGTGGTAAGTGGCAGGAGGTCCGGATCAATGTCAACCCCTACGACGATGTTGTCTGGGACCAATGGGGCCAGTACAAGGCGAACTACCATACACACACTACCAACACTGATGGTAGCCTATCTCCTGCCCAGGTCATCGACCTATACTCCCATGGGAACTATACCATCCTCTCCATCACAGACCACAATTGCATTACATGGCCATGGAACAGTTATGGAAAGAACCCTGCTGGGCTTGGTATGCTTGCTGTTCGTGGGAACGAGTTCTCGAACTCCCACCACTGCAATGGATTCCACAACTTCACACTGACCTCACCTGCTTGTGAGTATACAGCATTGAACGATGTCCAGACCCAGGGCGGTAAGGCCGAGATGAACCATCCAGGGAGGTATAATGATACCTCGGATTGGCCATATTACAAGAACTTGTATGAGACCTATCCTGAGCTTGTGGGATTGGAGGTATTGAACCAAGGCGACCGGTATTCTAACGATCGAAAGCTATGGGACAAGATCAACGAGAACACATACCCAGATACGCCAGTCTGGGGCATATCCAATGATGATTTCCATCATATCCAGCACAGGTACAGGAACTACAACTTCATGCTCATGGAGGAGAAGACCCACAAAGACCTGAACACGTCATGGGAGACTGGAGCGTTCTACTTCTGCTACGAACCCGGAGGGACCGGGTGGGCGTTGACCCCCAGGATCTATGGGATGGACTTTACCAACACTACTATCACACTTACGGCAGCCAATTGGACGAACATCCAGTGGATCGGCCCTGGTACCACGGTCGTAGGAAATGGAGCTTCGTTCAACTATTCTGCTTATGATGGACTCTTTGTCCGGGCAGTTCTTACGAACCCGAACGGGACGACCTATACACAGCCCTGGGGATTCGAGAAGGTGACCGTGACATCACCACGTGTTCCGTCTAACCCGTTCCCAGCGAATGGGACGCGCGATGTCGTTCTCTCACCTTCCTTGTCCGTGGACATCGTACATGATGGTGGTATTGCCACAGATGTTTCCTTCTTCAATGCTTCGGATGATTCGTTCATCGGTAGCGACAATAGTGTGGCGAACGATACTACAGCATCGGTCACATGGAGTGGTCTGGACCACGGACGCTGGTACAGCTGGTATGCTGAGGTCTCCGATGGAACGTTCATCGTGAGGTCACCCGTGTTCACCTTCCGGACCAACGATACGACACTTCCTCGTCCACCTACCGGATTGACCGTAGCCTGGGATGCTACACATTTCAGCAACGTCCTGAACTGGACCTTGTCACCGGACGATGGAGCTGGTCGGAACGATGTTGCTGCCTACAACATCTACAGGGCGAACCTGGAGGTTGGACCTTGGTTGACATTGCATACATCCGTCCTTGCTGGTGTTGACAACTACACGGACCCTGGAGCCGGAGAGACCGACGGCACCAAGTGGTGGTATGTAGTGCGGGCGGTAGATGATGGTGGACTGGAGGAGAAGAACACGTTCGTGGGGGAGGAGCCACCGTTCAACGATGCTCCAGAGCTTGCTGGAACGTTCACGCATCAGGTGAACATGCTCGAGGACGATCCACCCCTCGATGTTGATCTAGGGGCTTTGGTTGTGGATGACGATCCAGTGAACCTGACGTTCAAGTTCTGGGATGGGGATTCGTGGGAGAACGGCTATGATGGGAACAACATCTCGGTGGCCAAGAACGGGAGTCTGGGTGTGATCATTTCTATAGAACCTAATGGTCATGGGACAGAGTCGTTCCTGGTCAATTGTACAGATAGCTTCGACGAGTTCGTTCAGTTCGAGGTCGAGGTCGTCATCGGTCCAGTGAACGACATCCCGACCTGGGACAAGTTCGGAGAAGTTTCTCTTGTGTTCGGCCAGGTGCTAGAGGTCGCTGTGGATGAGGATGAGCTCTACGAGTTCGAATTGAATGCCGTTGACGTCGATGGGGATGAGCTCGAGTTCTCATGTAACCTGACGACGAATCCTAGGTTCAGCCTCGCATTGAACGGTTCATTGTCTTTCGCACCAATCCAGGAGGATGTTGGACTGGGTGTACCATACACCCTGCTGCATGTCCAAATGGATGTCTCGGACGGGGTGGAGACGAACTCGACGTTCATCGTGTTCAACATTTCCAATGTGAACGAAGCTCCGGACGAGCCTGGATTGAGTTCCACGATAATAGATGAAGATGCAGTCCAGCCAGGGGACAACAACCTGACCGTGAACTTCACCATCACTGCTCCGTTCGATAGGGATGGGGACATGGAGTTCCAGTATCGCGTTAGTTTCGGGGATGGGAAGAAGCACATTGTGGAATATACGGAGGATGCGGTCGTCTATCTGATGCATGAGTACGCAGAGGCTGGCATCTATGATATCACGGTGAATGTGCTTGATCGTGGGGGCCTTCTGAACACCACGATCCTTGAGGACCTTAACGTGACAAACCCTATCATCGTGACCGATGGGACCGAGGGTGGTACCACCAACGGAACCGATGGGAACACGACTGATGGGAATGGCACGGACGGTGGAGGTGGGATCAACGATGGAGCCAACACAACTACACCTCAGGAGGAGGTGGACCCAGTGATGTTCTACACCCTGGTTTGTTTGGCTACCTTCGTTCTGTTCGTGACCATACTGGTTGCCGTCCTTGCTATCGCTGTGTTCATGATGAAGCGGAGGAACAAGGAGCCAGAAACACACCAGGGACCCATAGTGAAGCAGACCTACCCGGACCTGGAGGCGCAGGACCAGATGGAGCAGCAGATGCAGGGTGGTGAGGTTCCGGATCCGGTCCAACCGATGGAGTATTCTGCTCCTCCAGTAGAGCCACAAGCACAGTATCCTGGTTACGAGACTCCAGCGCAGTACCCTGGGTACGAGACCCCTACTCCACAGCCTGCTGTCGGATACCAGGAGGCTGTGCAGCCGATGGAGTATCAGGAGGCGAGGCCTCCAGTTGAGACTATGCAGGAACCGGAAGCATTGGCCCCGATGGAGCCAGTAGTGGGGGAGATGCCCGTGGAGGAGGCTCCGCCTGTTGAGGGGGAGTATCTTCAGGAACAGGTCTGATCACTTCTTGATGAGCTGCTCGTAAAATCCGGGCAGCTCCTCCTTCTTCAACGTCCTCAGGATCTTTATCGTGTCCTTTGTCTGCACCGGCAGATCCTGTCCCTTGTTCGAGACCTTCTGGATCTGCTTCCAGACCTGGGTGTTGATGCATGTCCTGCGAGGCACCTTGTAGTACTTCTTGTAACGCTTCCAGACCGGGTTGACGCCTTCTTCAGCCACGTTCCCGAGGCTTAAAGCCAGGAACGGGCAGGGACAGACATTGCCCTGTGCGTCTATCGTTAGGTGCTGGTAACCACCAGTGCATCCCAGGGTCTCCGGGGACTCGAGGTAGTTGAATGACATGACGCGGGGGAAGTCCTTGGACTGGTTGCCCTCGACATGGAGCCGTTTGAGCTCGTCGATGTCCTGCTTCTCCAGGGGCTCGTCGAATCTCGACCAGGCAAGCGTCG
>JANQNL010000183.1 GCA_028279585.1 Thermoplasmatota archaeon | reverse complement strand
CTGACCAAGAGGATAATCCCATGTCTCGACGTCAGGGATGGCAAGGTCGTCAAGGGCGTCAACTTCGTCAACCTTCGAGAGGTTGGAGACCCGGTGGAGCTTGCACGGAGATACTACGAGGAAGGAGCGGACGAGCTCGTATTCCTCGACATCACAGCGACCGTGGACGGCCGCAAGACAATGATGGATGTGGTCTCCAGAGTAGCTGCCCAGGTCTACATCCCCCTCACAGTTGGGGGAGGTGTAAGGAGCATCGAAGACTTCCGGCAGCTCATCGAGTCCGGGGCGGAGAAGGTCGCTGTGAACACAGCCGCGGTCGACAATCCAGAGCTTATCTCTGAAGCTGCAGAACGCTTTGGAAGTCAGGCCGTGGTTGTAGCCATCGACGCACGCAGGCAAGGGGGCTCATGGATAGTCACCAAGCGTGCTGGCAGAACCCCCACCGAGCTCGACGCAGTAGAATGGGCACGGGAAGTGGAGCGCCGTGGAGCTGGAGAGATCCTCCTGACATCCATGGACCGCGATGGGACCCGTGACGGCTACGACCTGGTGCTCACACGCACCATCGCCGAAGCAGTGGACATACCGGTCATCGCATCCGGAGGTGCAGGCACGCTCGACTCCGTTGTCGACGCGTTCGAGAGGGGGAAGGCTGACGCTGCCCTCCTCGCATCGCTGTTCCACATCGACGAGTTTTCAGTGGACGACGTGAAGAGCTACATCAACTCCAAAGGACTGGAGGTGAGGGCATGATAATACCAAGCATAGATCTGATGGATGGAAAGGCGGTACAGCTCCGCCAGGGAAAAGAGAAGGTCCTGGAAGAGGAGGATGTGTTCGCGCTGGCAGCCAAGTTCAGGCTCTACGGCGAGATAGCCGTCATCGACCTGGACGCAGCCATGGGCAAGGGCGACAACATCGAGCTCATCGAGAAGCTCTGCGCCATCGCACCATGCCGTGTGGGTGGAGGCATCAGGGACAAGGAGAGAGGTGAAAGACTCCTCCGCGCCGGTGCGACCAAGATCATCATCGGCACCAAGGCTTCCCCCGAGTTCCTGGTCAACTTCCCTGCATCCAGGGTCATCGTGGCCGTGGACACCAAAGGCTCAAAGGTCGTTGATGAGGCATGGACCAGGGAGACGGACCGCACACCCGCTGCGGTCATGGACGAGCTTGCACCATACTGCTCCGAGTTCCTGTTCACGGATGTGGACCGGGAAGGGATGATGCAGGGTATCGATATCGAAAAGGTCGAGGCTTTGGTCAAGAACGCACCCCGCAAGGTGACCGTGGCCGGAGGTATCACGACCATCGATGAGATCGGTTCCATCGAGAAGCTTGGCTGCAACTCACAGCTGGGCATGTGCATCTACACAGGTGCCGTCGACCTCACTGATGCAACGCTGCAGATGGTCAAGTTCGACCAGAACGGTTTGGTTCCGACCATCGTCCAGGATGACAAGGACAGGGTTCTCATGCTCGCTAACTCGTCCGCAGACTCGCTTCGCAAGACCTTCGAGACGGCCAAGGCCACATACTTTTCCAGGTCCCGTAACGAGCTATGGACCAAAGGCGAGACGTCGGGCTGTTACCAGGACGTTCTCGGCATCCGCTACGACTGCGACAGGGACGCGCTCCTCATGAAGGTGGAGCAGACAGATGTGGCATGCCACACTGGCTCCTACTCCTGCTTCGGGGACAAGGGCTTCGAGCTCGAGGACCTCTACGACATCCTGGTCGAGCGGGTCGAGAACCCGGTCGAAGGTTCATACACCTCGAAGATCGCTACAGACGAGAAGCTCATCATGGAAAAGATCTCTGAAGAGGCTGGAGAGGTCGTCAACTACACAGATGATGAGAACCTGGTCTGGGAGATCGCTGACCTCTCATATTTCCTCATGGTGCTCATGGCGAAAAAGGGAATAACTCCCCAGCAGATACGTAGCGAGCTGTGGAGGCGCCGTAAATGAAGATCGTCAAGCTTGCTGACCTGGAAGAGGATGCGTTCGATGTTCCAGATGACGAGAACGTAGAAGCCGTCCGGGAGATTCTCGAAGCGGTCCGCCAAGAGGGCGACGAAGCTGTAAAGAGATACACCAAGGTCTTCGATGGTATCGGCAAGGACGATATCCAGGTCTCCAAGTTCAACATCGAGGTGGCCTACGAGGTCGTCGAGGAAGAGGACATCTATGCCATGAAGGAGGCTGCAGCTGCCATCAAGAGCTTCTCCAGATGGCAGATGGACAAGATCCTCTCTGACGAGATGGAGCTCAATGGCATCACGGTCGGACAGAAGATAGTCCCGATCTCAAAGGTCGGGTGCTACGTGCCTGGGGGAAGATATCCTCTCCCGTCTTCAGCGCTGATGTCCATCATCCCGGCCAAGATAGCTGGTGTGGACGAGGTAGTGGTCTGTTCCCCCAAGATATCCCCCACGACCATCGTGGCCGCGGACATCGCGGGGGCGGACAAGATCTTCCGAATAGGTGGTGTCCAGGCGATAGCCGCCATGGCCTTCGGCACCGAGATGATACCCGCTGTGGATAAGATCGTTGGGCCGGGAAACGCCTACGTTACCACCGCCAAGCGCGAGGTCTATGGGCAGGTGGGCATCGACATGCTCGCCGGTCCCTCGGAGCTTCTGGTCATCGCAGACGGTTCTGCAGATGCAACATTCATCACGGCAGACCTTCTGGCCCAGGCAGAGCACGATCCAATGGCCAGGGTTTGGTTGTTGACGACCTCACAAGAATTGGCTCAGGCTGTTCTTAAGGAGGTTGGGACCCAGTTACATTCCCTGCCCACAGCAGATGTTGCTGTGGCATCAATGGACATGGCGCTCGCAATAATCGTGGATGATATCGACAAGGCCGTGGAGCTTTCCAACAAGGTCGGTCCTGAACATCTGGAGGTCCAGATCGAGGACCCTGATTCAATAACGGACAAGCTGACCAACTATGGTTCATTGTTCATTGGAAAGTACTCCGCAGAGGTCCTTGGGGATTACTGCTCCGGACCAAACCACATCTTGCCAACGGGTGCGAGCTCCCGGTTCCGGGGAGGCCTCTCGGTCATGGACTTCGTTAAGATTCTGACCTACCAGAAAGCGAACTCGGAAGGTGGGCGAGGAGTTGCGAAGATAGCGGCAAAGCTTGCTCGCATCGAGGGACTGGAAGGCCATGCCAGGGCTGCTGAGAAGCGGCTGGAGTGATGAACAGCCACATCGCCTTGGTAACAAGGAATCCAGAGAAAGCGTCAGTAAATATCAATGGTATAGCTTGCGGAGGACCCTTCTTCGATGTGGCTGTTCATCTGGAAGCCGCTTCTATGTTGGATGATCGACTAAGGGCCTTGGCACTGAGACAACTGAACTCCACAAAGCTCCGGGACTATAGGGAGGGGTCGATGGCCATCACTGTTCACTATTACTAACCATCGTTCTGTCCATCGATATTCGTTCGACGGTCCCAAACCTTTGCTCCGTTCACCTGTCCAGCACCTGCGGCCCAGCATCATCCACCGACTTACAGCTTGTCATCAACATAGCCCTGCGAAGCTCGGACCTCATGTAGTCGAACTGAGCTTGCACGCCGTCTGCTCCCCCGCCGATGGCTGCCCTGACGATGGGCCTACCCACAAGCACCCCCTCGGCCCCCAGCGCGAGAAGCTTCAGAACATCGAAGCCAGTGCGCACTCCCCCACCTGCGGTGATGATGACCTTTCCCCCCACAGCAACAGCGATGTCGGGTAGGACCTCAGCTACTCCTCGGGTTGAATCGAGAACTCTTCCCCCATGGTTCGACACATCGATCCCTTGCACCCCTGCATCCACACAGGCCATGGCATCCTCAATGGACATGATGCCCTTGGCAATGAACGGAAGGTCTGTTGAGTCTGCAAGCTCGTTGAGCTCCTTGGTGGATTTTCGATAGACCGGCTTGCCTGCCCTTTCCCAGTTGGTAGAGCCACATCCATCCAGGTCTACCCCCACTGCGATCGCCCCTGCTTCCTGGGCCATCTTGATGAGCTCAAGAAGCCGCTCGTTCGACTGGGGTTTGAATATGGGAATTCCGCCTCCGGTCTTCTTGACGGCCTCGATGCCGTTTGTCTCCTGACCGTCGTCCGCGGTGTTGCCGACCCAGCCGATGGTCCCGGCCTGCTCCGCTCCCTTGAGGATCCTTGTTGCGAACTCAAGCTCTGAAATGGGGCCACCCATGGATGCCTTCACTCCTGAGAGGGACGTGGGCATGATCGGAAGTGAGACCGAATGACCGAAGTATACATGCTCCAGGTCTGGCTCTGTGTGCTCGGTGACCAGTCTGGTCTTGAGCTTTATCGCATTAAGTGCCTCGATGTTGGCTGTGAACGCAAGTCCCTTGCCAACACCGCCAAGGCCCAGAGGCTCGCCGAACTTCTGCCCCTGGCAGAACCGGGTTGATGCCCCGTCGCAAACCTTATTGACCGTGCAAATTCCTTTGAGCCTATCCTTTGCTCTGCTCCTTACTTCGTGAAGCTCGTCGACCATTCGACCACCAACCCAGGTATCGAGCTTGGGATATTTAGACCTACACGCTCCACCTGCGGATTCTGTCCACGAGCTTGATGTGGGCGATATGGTTGCTTGAGACCAGAGATGCACCCACAGTGGAAGCTGTGGCGATTATCACTGTCAGCACGTACACCAGCGGTGGGATCTCTATCTGGTAGTACATAAGGTCAGCGACGATGTAACCCCAAGCCCACATGGTGGCGAAGTATCCCATGATGAGACCCAGGACGATACCTGGCCCTAGAAGGATCAGGCTTTCTATCATTATCAACAACCGAATCCGGCTGGGTCTTGTGCCCATAGCACGGAGTGAGATGAACTCGGTCTCCCGGTCAAGGATGTTGAGGATTACCGTTGTAGAGATGAACAGGACCTCGGCCACAACTCCGAAGATGATGAACATGGCGAACATACCCATAAGACCCTCTAGCATGGATTGAAGTCCGTGGATGACATCGTCGGTATAGGCGATAGCCGCTATGGCGAACTTGTCCCGTAGAAGGTTCTCCGCCTCATCCCTGGACATCCCGTTCAGGTTCATGATAATGGAGTTGACCATGCCTCCTGTGAAGAACAACCTCTCCACCTGGTCCAGTGTCATCAGGATCGAGTCATCCATGAGCTCACCAGTGATACCTGTCACCTTGACAGTGGAGGTAAAGTTGCCTATGACGAAGGTGACATCATCTCCGGGCGTGATATCATCGTCCATCTTCTTTGCGATGATGGAGCCAGCGAGCACTCCTTCGTCGAAGTCCTTTTTTCCGTCAATAACATGGAAATGACGAAGGTCCGAGTCCCGTTCGAAGGCTTGTATGTGCACGAACTTCAGCTCGTCACCGTTCTGCACAGGGATATACTCGTCCACCATGACCTCGGCCTCCCAGGAGTATCCAGTGAGGTTTGCGTATACCTGGTCCGCTGACATCGGCTCGATGAGCGTGGCCTTTAGGTCCCAGGTCTCATACTCGTCATAGTTCTTCTCAAGCGGGGCCATGAACCCGAGCATCAAGGTCAGGCACGAGAACACAAGCACCAAGGATGCGGCCAGAGATACCACGGTAACACCGGTTCGTATCTTATGTCGGGTCAGGTTCCGCACAGGGATCCTTGGCAGGATCGGTCTTGAAGAGAAGACCTTGTCAGCAGCCATCTCCACCAGAGGCTTCCTGTTGAAGTTCTGCTTGGTTCCGTGCGACGTCAATGCCTCGCGGGGTCCGAACCTGACGACCTTTATGGAACCCAAGAACGCACCAGTGGTCGCTATGAGTATCGCGATACCCAGGAACGCCAGCGGATAGTACCAGAAGATGGTGTATACTGGGTCTGCCAGACCGATGAGCTGCGAGTAGAAGTACATGATGAACATGGAGAAGAAGATACCCAAGGGTATCCCCACCAGTCCTCCTATCAGTCCCATGAAGAACCCGAACAGCGTGTAATGCCCAAGTATGGCCTCAGTCCTTCCCCCCAGAGCCTGCATCACACCGATGTACGTCCTCTGGGACGCGATGAGCTTGTTCATTGAGTTGTAGATGACAACCGCTGTGACCAGACAGATGATTATGCCGAACGCCCATCCCATGGAACCCATGGCACCAGCGTCTGCCCTGGAGAACAAGTAGTCCGCTTCTTCTGTTCCCAGAAGCGACATTGTGATCTTGACACCCTGTGAGATGAGGTATTGCTCTACCCTCTCCTTGACCTCGCTCGGGTCTGCTCCATCCTCTACGCGGATAAGGAGCTCGTTGTAAGTGTCAGGCTGTAACCCGAGCGTCTCGGCGATCATCTCGTAAGTGCAGAAAACAGGGGCCAGCAACGAAGGCTGTGGCCATCCTGCGTCGTCGACGACGTAGATGTACTCTGGGGAACCGGCAATACCAGTGACCGTAAGGTTCAGGGTGATGTTGTTGTAGAAGACCTGGATGTCATCCCCCTTACCCACTCCATTGGCATCCGCGAACAGATTCCCGACCATACACTCCCTGGAGTTGGCTCCGGAGACATATTCCCCTGAGAACATCTGGTATCCATTGATCAGGGAGTATGGTTCCTTGTCGTAGTAGGGAGATCCTATCCAGTGCGCCTTGAACCTCTCCTCCCCCACTTGTATCTGGGTATGGATGAACAACCGGCCCATGGCCGTGTCCACACCATCGATCTGTTCGATGGCCACCATGTCCAAGCTGGCTGTGTCGAAATTGATGTCCATGTCCTCGTAGTTTGTGACCTCGAGCCTGTGGTCGAAGGATGCAAAAGCATCCTTGGTAGCGTTGACCATCCCGATCCCAAGACCTACCGACAGAGCGATGGCCAGGATTATGGAGATGGTCCGCAGTTTCGACCGATACAGGTCCCGGAACGCTTTCTTGACCAAAATGATCATGATATCCCTCCTACTCGGACATTACCTTCTTTGACTTGGGTCGTCCCTTGTCCTCTTTGAACAGCTTGCCATCCCGCAGGTGCATTATCCTGTCAGCGTTCTCGGTGACGCTCATGTCGTGGGAGACCACGATGAAGGTGATGCCTTCCTTGTCGCATAGGTCCCGGAGCAGCTCACCGATCTTGTGGCCTGTGACCCAGTCCAGGTTACCGGTGGGCTCGTCAGCCAGAAGCAGGGTGGGCTTCTTAACGATGGCCCTTGCGATGGCAACCCTCTGCTGCTCCCCGCCGGAAAGCTGGGATGGGAACATCTTGAACTTGTCACCGATCCCCACAAGCTCCAGGGCATGCCTGGCCCGCTCCATCTTATCCTTATTGTCCCCGGCCATCTCCAGTGCCAGGGCGACGTTCTCGCCTGCTGTCAATGATGGAATGAGGTTGAAGAACTGGAAGATCCATCCTACGGTCTCCCTTCTGTACTTGGACAGCTGCACTTCCTTGTAGGAGCTGATGTCAACTCCCCCTACCTTCACGGTTCCAGAGGTAGGTGTGTCTATCCCTCCAAGTATGTTCAGCAATGTGGTCTTTCCAGACCCGGATGGTCCCAGGATCACCAGGAACTCGCCCTTCTTCAGCTTCAGGTCGATACCCTGGAGAGCGTGGACCTCCACCTCACCAACTGTGAACACTCGTCTAACATCCCTCGCTCTCACGAGGACCTCTTTCGTCTTCTTTCCCATGATCATCACTCCTATGATGGAATAAACGTGTCAATTACTTCGGCCTTGATCTCATCCATGTCCAGTGGCACACCTTCGGCAGCCATCATGGTCTGATAGAGCCAGATGCCATCCAGCGATGCCATGAAGAGCAATGCCTTGGCCTTTGGCCTGGCAGCTCCAAGTTTGGCGTAGCATCCTTCGATGTGGTTCATATGGACCTCAAGGAAGTCCGTCCATAACTTGAGGTCGACCTTCTTGTCCATGGCCTCCTCGTATATGTCGAAGATCAGTCGAGCTAGGTTGGCATTGGATGCTGCCAGCTCAAAGGAATATTCAACAAGCATCATGAGCTGCTCCCGTGGTTTGATGTCGGGTTGTGAATGAAGGAACTCACCAAGCTCCGAGCCCAGTTTCCAAAACAGCGTCTTGACTGCCAGGTCGTACTTGGAATCGAAGTGGTGGAAAAGGCCTCCTTTGGAAACTCCAGCCTTCTTGGCTATCTCGGAGATGGACACCTTGTTGTAGGACGATGCCATGAACAGCTCCATTGCAGCCGTCATGATCCGTTCCTTCATGCTTGATTCGTCGCTCATAGTAGCACCCGACCGACCGGTCGGTCGGCTATGTTACTATAGGTATAAATACCTTCTTGCTAAAGGAAAAAAGGGCTTACTGAGTGAACAGTACACTTACTTCTTCAACGTCGCTCGGAGACCAATGTCGAAAACGCTCTGGCACTCGGGGCAGACAAGCATCCAGCGGATCTCTTCTGAACCCTCGATGCGCTCGAAAGCATTGTTGAAACCGGCATCGAAATCACAAACGGGACACTTCCTGAAAGCGTCCTCCATCTCGTAGTTGTGCTGGACCTGGGACATTCACTCCACCTCTTTGAAGATAGGGCATGCCTCATTAATACATTCTGCGTTGAGCTCGTACTGGTCGCAGATGACCTCGTAGTCGGCTTTCAGCTCGATATCGAGGAGCTCTTTAGAAAGTTCTGCAGCCAGTTTCAAAGATACCCAGACATCCCTCTGACAACACCGGGGTGCCTCCATCTCCTGTATCTTCTCGAGGGCCTTCATGGTGGCATACTGCGACTGCCCTCTTTTCGGTCCATCGCATGGATTTCCCCCAAGGATGACCCCGAAGGCGGAACCAACCCCACTGGCTGCACCACATATGCCCATGAAGTAGCAGGACCCTCCAGGAATGGTCCTCCCCCGCTTGATGCCAGACAGGATCTGTGCATCGGTCAGCTCTCCACCAAGGTTCCTGTAGGTTGCCAAGATACAGCCTGGGACGATGGCGTGATGCTCTGGACCGTGGATCGGGATGGAACCGTTGGACCTGATGAGGGCCATGAGCTTGATCATGTCAGTCTCCTTGGTGTGCGTGCAGATGTGTGCGATGACGTCCATTCCGTCTGGCTGGTCGCATTCAGGACAGAAATAATGCTCTTTATCGCATGTGGTCTTTGCTAGGAACTTCTGTTCGCAAAAGTAGCAGACCTGCTCGGTAGGGGGGTCAACGGTATGGAGGCTTCCATGGCATACGAGGCACAAAGGTTCCTGTGAGCGCATGGACTAGGGGAACTCAAGGTGGAAGTTAAATTTATTGGACAGTTTCCGAGATTGGGACGCGTTCCAACTCTACAAGACCGTCTTGGTACTCCCTTACTCGCAATACGAAATCGAACCTGTCCAGGCTCAAACTTAAATGGAAATCCTCTGGATGGAACTCACCACCCTGCAGGAACCGCTTCCCAGTTTCTTCCTTGGCAAGCCTTTCGACGATCTTTCCGAAGTTGATGACATCGCCTTCCAGGGTAGCCTTGATGTATCTGGCGCATAGGTCATCCTCGGGGGAATACTCCACCCCCTGTATGCCCATGGCCACGAGAGAGACGACCTCTGGGTCCTTCTCCTTGATGTAGTCCACTATCGCCTTGGCGTTAACGAAGCTTCCTGTCAGGATCTCGTCCGCATCCTTTGCGTTTACAATGCCTTGGGTCCCCGAGCTTGTGGTGTGGACCACGGTCCTTCCATTGAGGTCTATGTCTTTGACCTGGAACGGGGAGTTGTTGTAGTCGAAGCCTGGTAGCTTCTTCCACATCCTTTCCCCCACCAGGACGACACCATCATCCTTTTCCTTGAGGTCGTAGGCAATGGCCTTGTCCCCCACTGGGATGAGATGATCTGGCTCGTTGGCTGCCAGGTAACACGCAGTGCTGAAGGCTCTGAACACGTCGATGATGACCGTGAGCCCTTTCGCTTGCTTGGAGCCTTCGATGAGGGAGAGAAGCTGGACCTCCATGGTCTGGGGAATGCTGCTGTGGGGTTTAAGGTTGGTGGGGGTTCATATGTGTGTACCGCTTTCCCCCATCCATGGAGATCGAGTCCAAGTTCATCGTGGACAACCCTGCAGATGCTTCAAAGCTCAAGGCTTTGGATACCATTCCAGGCTACACGCTCTCCGAGGTCATGGTCCTTGAGCTCACCGACGATTACATCGACACCCCAGACCGCAAGATCATCACTGCGATGAAGGTCCTTCGCGAGAGGAAGGTCAAGGATGGCCCGACCATCTACACGCTCAAGTGGGATGAGTGCGTAGAGGGGGCGATGCATAGACGCGGGGAGCTTGAGATCGAGGTGGACGGACCTCTTCCCCCAAGCCTCTGGCCAGAGGGCGAACTTCGTGACATGGTCATCGGTATCGTTGGATTCACCAAGCTCGACAAACAGTTCGGCATCAAGCAGGTCCGTCACCTGCGGAACGTTATCCGCGATGGCTCGGTCGTAGCGGAGTTCAGCGTGGACGAGATCACCATGACCTCTGGCGATGAGGTTCACCACTCCATCGAAGTGGAAATAGAGAAGAAGTGTGGAGGAACCGAGGATGACCTCCACCTTGTAGTAGGGTGCCTAAAGAAAGTCGTGCCCCTCACCGAACAACCTCGGTCGAAGTTCGAGAGGGCATTGGAATTTTTTAGGTAAGCTTGATCAGAGGTCCATTTCCTGGAGCTCTTTCTTACCATCCTCACGCTCCTTTCCAAGGAGTGCGAGTACAAGGCCTACACCAATGAGGCCAAGTGAGACTACTAAGATGTACACAGAATTATCAGGAGAGATGAGCGAGGTGTTCTCCCATCCTCCTCCACCAGTTGCCGCCCCCAGCACGCCAAACACGAAGATGATCATGGCAAAGACCGTGCCCAAAAGGACAAGGCCTGATCCGATGGACTTGAGGTTGAGCTGAACTCCTTCCTCATCCTCATCTTCTTCGTCCGCTTCATATTCCAGCTCCTCATCGAGCTTTTCCTCCTCCTCCTCGTATTCCTCTTCATTCAGGATTATCTCCTCCACCGCCGGCTTCTTCACCTTTCGGGGTCTGTGGTGCTTTGCTGACATGGGACTCGAAACATACATTGGTGCGGAGGGGGATATAAGCTTTGGTGGTTTCTTTTACGCTCAAATATGGTGGATTCCCACCCCCTCCCCCACCCATTCCCCCCACCCGACTTCAACATCTGGCTCCGGCCTCTCCCCCCGTCACCTGATGTCGAAGTCAAAGGTATCGATACCATAGATTCATCAAACACTTATACACCCGACCCCATCACCCCCACATGGCAGAAGTCGGAGTGATGCTGTACGGCTATGGCGACAGCGCAGCACAGACCCTGAAGACCGGTCTCGAGAGCGCCCTTGGCGAAGAGGTCCAGCTGATATCGGCCTCGGCCAAAGAGAAGCTCAAGGTCGAGGTCATCCTGGGCATGGAGGACGCATCCACGTTCGAGGACAAATCCACCAAGGTCATGATGCTCCTGGGCTTCGACGAGCCAAGGCTGGACATTGTTCTGAAACAGTTCCCCACAGACGTCCAGCGTCCGATCTTTTGTGGCCTGACCGAGAGGAACATCGACTGGGACCTTGAGTACCTTCTCGAGCATCTACAAGCAGAGGATGCTTACTTCAAAGAACATGGCAAGCCTATGCCGGATGATGGTGAAACCTAGATCGGTGTCATTAATAAGAACATTCCATCAGAGATTTAATAACGAAAACGCCCTCTGCTGTTAATAAGCATCACGCATCCAATAGGTCCAAATAGTCCGAGAACTCCCAAACACGATTCCGTTTCTGCCCCGTGACCTCTTTCAATATCCCTATGTCCTCGAACATTGATGCCAGACCGTTCGCGTTCGGGTAGCTGAGATTCGTAGCCTCTGAGACGGCCTTGACATTAACGATAGGATGTATGAACAGATGGTCTACCAGGATAAGGGCGTTGTTCAGTCTTCCCCCAGCATCCTTTCGTATCCTGTCCTGCGTCCGTTTCTTCAACTGTAGAACATCAAGGGACATCTGGGATGCGACCATGCTTACCGAGATGACCCCTCGCAGAAAGAAATCGAACCACCTCTCCCATTCTGAATTCGTTCTAACCCGCTGTAATAGTTCGTAGTACTCGAACTGGTTCTTCCGAAAATGATGAGAAAGGTATAGGAGCGGACTATCAAGGTGCCCCCATTTCATCAGGCCCAGCGGGATCAACAGCCGGCCTATCCTGCCATTACCATCCAGGAACGGATGTATCGTCTCGAACTGGTAATGGACCATCGCTGCTCTGATAAAAGGCGGAACCTCGACTCCATCTTTGGTGGGTTCCAATAAGTCCTCCAACAATCCTTCGACCTGCTGGGAGGGAGGTGGAACGAACACCGCGTCCCCTATTTTGGTCCCGGGCGGTCCCACCCAGTTCTGGACGGTCCTGATTTTCCCTGGCTCGAACTGACCCCCCCTCACATCGACCATCAGTCTTTTATGCATCTGGAGCACGAGATCAAGGTCCACGGCCTTCCCATCACGAACGGTCTTCATTCCTATCTCCATCGCACCGATGTAGTTTACGACATCGGACGCATCTTTGGGTCCGTTGGGGTCCAATGCATCAGCCTCGAACTGGAGGACATTGACCAGGGATGCCTGTGTACCCTCGATCTGGCTCGAGAGCACGGCCTCCTTCTTGATGAACATCATGATCATAAGGTCTGGGCTTGGAAGCATCCTGGCCATGCCGTCGAGCATTCCGATGTGTCGATCTGCCTTAGACATGAGAGAGATGATCTTATTGGTCTTCCAGATATCCGATCGAGGTGGAAGCGGATCAGGGATGAACGCATCCGCTCCATGCAGTGTCTTGATATACTTCCCCGCTGGTCGAACTGTCATGTTTATGGCTCCATTAATATAGATATAGGCAGGGAATCTTATTAATGTTTTGACAATTTCTCGTTAATAACACTCATCTCATATATAAATGAGATCGTATGGGTCCGGCCCGGCTCACACCTTGACATTTTACGGATCTCTTTGTTCATCACTGGATTTTTCGCCGTATAAGTCATTCGTCGATGGTCGAAGTAGAAAGTATCATATATCATCTGGATTTATAGCCGGCCGATGGGTTTCGAGGATAGACTGAAGCAAGATCTAAGGCTGGAAAAACGTGTGGGGTTCAACCCATACTACCGCCCCGTTCATTCAGCCTTGGGTAGGCGAGTCGTTGTGGACGACCGCGAGGTCATCAACCTCGGGTCCAACGATTACCTCGGGCTCACCAGTCGTCCAGAGATGAAACAGGCAGCGTTGGAGGCAATCGAGAGGTTCGGCCTGTCCATGTGCTGTACGCCTATAGTTCTCGGTTACTCTGAAATGCTCCAAGATCTCGAGCAAAAGTTAGCCGAACTGTTCGGCAAGGAGGACGCACTGGTCTTCCCATCCGGTTACCAGGCCAACGAAGGAGTGTTCTCTGTCCTTGCAGAAGAAGGTGATGCGATAATAATGGACGCCCTGACCCATGCATCTCTCATCCAGGGTGCCAGGGCAACGCCAGCGAAGGAGTACCATTACCCCCACAACAACATGGAGCTGCTCGAAGCTCTGCTCAAGAACCAGCAGGACAAGCGACGTAGGTTCATCGCAGTGGACGGCCTCTTCTCCACAGAAGGAGATGTGGCCCTCCTCGACGAGATCGTAGCTCTGGCGAGGAAGTACGATGCTATTGTCATAGTTGACGACGCCCATGGTCTGGGTGTCCTCGGAGAGACCGGTCGTGGTTCCCTTGAGCTCAAAGGCGTCCTTGGTCGCGTGGACATCGTAACAGGCTCCCTTGGCAAGGCCCTTGGAAGCTGCGGTGGTTTCATCGCTGGCGACGGTGACGAGATCAAAGAGCTCCGTTACTACTGTTCAAATTACATCTATTCCACAGCGTTACCTCCGGTCATGGCTGCTCCAGCCATCAAGGCCCTGGAGCTTCTGGACAAGACCGACGCAGAGCGCAAAAGGCTCTGGGCCAACAAGGACAAGCTCTACAAAGCTGTCAAGGATATGGGATACTCACTCACACCGTCGAACACACCATTGTTCTCTGTGATGTCAGAAGACCCTGAGGAGATACTGCTTCTGGCAAAGGACCTCATGGACAACGGCGTCTACGGCACACCGTTCATACCCCCAAGTGTACCATCCAAACATTCGTGTCTCAGGTTGATACCCCACGCAGGTCTGACCGACGAGGACATCGATGCGGTCATCGAGGTCTTCGAAAAACTACGAGGCGACCACACTTGAGGTACGTGCTCATCTACAATCCTACTGCGCATCAGGGTCGCAGCGGGAAGGATTTTGCCAAGCTCAAAGGCCTCATGGGCAAAGCCAACTTCAAGGTCTGGCCTACAAAGAGGAAGGACCATGCCATCGAGCTTGCCAAGAAGGCAGCCCTGTCCAAGAAGTTCGATGTGATCGTTGCCTGTGGTGGTGACGGGACCATCTGCGAGGTCATCACCGGCATCATGCAGGCCAAGGAAGAGAAGGACGTAGATCCAGCCCTCGGTGTCGTCCATATAGGCACAAGCCCGGACTTCAACAGATACCACGAGCTCCCCAAGGACCTTGAGAGCGCTGCAAAGATCCTTCGCGGCAAGAAGAAAGGCCGGATAGATGTCTGCAGGATCGAGCATCTGGACATGGAAAAGGAACCTACTGTTTCATACTTTGGATCAACCACCAATATCGGTCTGGGACCATCCATCGCTTCCAAGTCAAACGGACGCTACAGGGAATACCTTGGAGACTTCGGGGGAACCTTCCTGTCCACCCTCGTATCCCTTGCCCAGTACAAGATAGTCGACGTTATCCTTCTCATCGATGGGAAAAAACAGAGACGCAAGGACCTCATCAACATGACCATCGGCAAGGACCCGTACATCGCATCCGGCATGCGAGTTCCAATAGTCATCGAGCCCGATGATGGAAGGATGTACTGCCTCTCCATCTGCAGCCGTTCAAAGCTTGCCATCCTCCCCCAGCAGTGGAAGATGTACTGGGGGAACATCCTTGACTATAAGGGCGCAAAGCTCGTCAAGTGCAAGAAGGTCCAGATCATAGGAAGGTTCGATCCCAAGGTTGAGTTCGATGGGGACTTCAGAGGATACCTTCCAGCAACGGTCGAGGTCTTACCACGAGCTCTGGAGGTGATGGGTGTTGGCTAAGAAGGTGCTCCTGACCGGTGGCACTGGTTTCATCGGAAGCCACATCGCAGATCGACTGGACAAGGAGGTCGAGCTGATCATCTACGCTCGCAAGTCCAGCAAGCTCGACAACCTCAAAGGCTGTAAGGCCAAGGTCATACGTGGACAGCTCCAGGAGCGCCAACTGGTCAAGGCAATGAAGGGATGCGATACCGTCGTCCACAACGCAGCGCTGGCCGCGGATTGGGGACCACCCAGACAATTCCTAGAAGCGAACATACTGGGAACCAACCAGGTAGCGAACGCCTGCATAAAGGCCAAGGTCAAACACCTTGTGCTCACAAGCTCCAGTGCGGTCCTGGGGGAAGAGAACCAGCCTGTCCCCAAGGAAGAGGAGCATCCTTACAATTACCAGTACCCGTACTTCCTGGAAAAACAGATGCCCAGCGGGATGAACCTGTACAGACATTCCAAGACCTCTGCGGAGATGACCACCATCAAGGTGGCAGAGCATGAGAAGTTCGATCTAACTGTCCTCCGCCCCGTCTGGGTGTTCGGACCAAGAGAGTTCAACTCAGGTTTTTACGAATACTGCAAGGCCGTCAAGGACGGGAACAGGTTCCTCCCTGGCTCCAACGTCAAGTTCCATACGATCTATGCCCCGGACCTTGCAGAGGTCTACTGGCAGGTCGTCAAAGGCGGGGGAGATGGCGTCCGCAAGTTCAACGTCGGAGCCAAGAAGGTCCTCGGCCTCACAGACCTGTGGGGGATGTTCTGCAAGGAGATGGGCATGCGCGAGCCCTCGTATGTACCAAAGTGGTCAGTGTACCCGGTAGGTTTATTGATGGAAGGGTTCTATACTATGGCCAAGAAGAAGGACCCCCCACTGCTAACGAGAGCGAGGGTATGCATGGGTTACTGCAACAACGTCTATGACGTGAGCAAGGTCCATAAAGAGTACAAGGTCCCGTTCACTCCGTACAAGAAAGCGGTCAAGACGACCGTAGGATGGTGGAAGAAGCATGGCTACCTATGACAACGAGATAATAACAGGTGGAAAGAAATGGATGTTCCACCAGTACTTCAAGGTCGCAACCTGGGCCCATTACACAGGCCAACTTCTCACAGGGAAGATGAGCTTTGCTTCTTACAGGAACATCCTACCCAGAGTGCTACGTGTCTTCAATATCATTAAGGTCAATAAGGTGGTCAAGGTCAGAGGTGTGTATAAGATGCACATCTACCTGCCTGCTTTCCCATCCCGTTCCTGCTGGGTGGTCCTGGACAAGTTCGGTCTAATGGATAAGATGCCAGAGGAGATACCTCCAGCATCTGTCCTTGTCTCCATGACCAAGGCATGCCCATACAACTGCGAGCACTGCTACCAGAAGCTGGACTCCACCAAGGAGATGGACATCACCATGCTCCAGTACACCATGGTCAAGCTTCAGGAGCTCGGTGTTGGCTACATCAACATCGAGGGGGGAGAACCCCTCATCCGCTTCGAGCGTCTCATGGACATGATGAAGGTCATAGACGACCGAGCAGAGGTCTGGGTCAACACCACAGGCTACAAGGTCACCAAGGAACAGATCCAGAGGATGAAGGAGTCAGGCGTTTTCGGTGTAATGATCTCCATACATCATCCGGACCCCAAGGTCCATGACGGGTTCGTCAGGCACAAGGGCGCGCACAAGCAAGCGGTCAAGGCTCTGAAGATGTTCAAAAAGGGCGGTATTGCCACCATGATAAACTGCACTGGGACCCAGGACCTGGTCAAGGACGATGGGTTCGACAGGATAATGGACATCGCAAAGGACACAGGCTGCATGATGGTCCAGCTCATCCACGAGAAGCCTGCAGGTGGATGGATGGGAAAGAACGACACCATGAAGCCCAAGTATGTCAAGAGGCTTCTGGACCTGCATTACAAATACAACAACAACCCAGATTACCTCGACTACCCACCTGTCTCATCCCAGGTCTTCGAGTCCGTGAAGCAGCACTTCGGATGCACAGCTGGTGGGATCGAGCGGTTCTACATCAACGTCGAGGGCGAGGTCCAGCCCTGCGAGTTCGTGAACGTCACCTTCGGCAATGTCATGGAAGAGGACTTCGTGGACATCTACAAACGGATGCGAAGGTTCTACGCTGTCCCCCATACCAACTGGATATGCTGCACCGAAGCCGCAAGGGTCGCCAAGGAAGTTTCCAAGCTCAAAAAGAAGAAGACCCCGCTTCCGAAGAAGGAGTCTGCACACGTTATGAAGAAGTTCGACTTTGGAAAGGAGACCGAGCTCTACAAGCCCATGGGCTTGTACAAGAAGAGGTGAACCATGCCGGTATCCAGGGTCTACAGGTTCTGCAAGGCATACCTCAAGTCCATGAGGCCGTACTCGTTCCTGATCACTGGGACCGCCGGTATCATCGGAATGATCATGGCCAGGGATATCGCGCCCGAGACCGTGAACCTCTTCGAGAAGGGAATTATCCTGGCGCTTCTGTTCTCAAGCTACGGGATAAATCAGGTCATCAACGACATGATGGGGATGGAGGAGGACAGGATAAATGCCTGCAACCGACCACTGGTCTCCGGTGAGCTCAAGTTCAAGTGGTGTCTGATAATCACGATAATGATCTTCCTAATGGGGGCTTTGTTGACAGCCTACCTCAACCCCCATGCTTTGGTCCTCTACTTCGCAGCCTACCTGTTCAACATCCTTTACGAGCACTTCAAGGGTATACCGATGCTTGGCAACATCTGGTTCGGTGTGTTGATAGCAATGGCCCCGCTCTACGGTGCGATGGCTTCCACGGACATGAACATGCTCCAGCTTCTCCAGACCTACGAGCTTCTCCTGGTGGCCATGATGGTGATGCTGTCTGCATCCACCATGTGCTTCTTCACCTACTTCAAGGACTACGTGGGGGACAAGGCCGCAGGGAAGATGACCATCGTCGTGGTCATCGGTCCAGAGCGTGCAAAATGGTTCGGATTCGTGATGGTGGCACTACCATTCGTTTCTGTAGCTGCCATCTTCTTCACGGACCTCTGGTCCCTATCCGTTGGGACCTTAGCATTCCTGGTTGTCCTGGGAACTTCAGCCTTCTTCTACCTAAAGGCCGCAGGCAGATTGATGAAGGACATCCATGACAAGAAGAAACATCTGGAGCGGGATTTTGAGGCTGCAGGTGTGTTCAACTGCGCCCTCATCGCCCTGTTCAATCCGATCCTCGGACTGATACTTGCGATAATGGTGATAGTTCCTACAAAGTTCCTGTTCTGGTGGATGTACAGGAAGAGGTCTTACTAGCTCTTCGCCTGTCGCATTGACTCGAAGAACAATATAGCCCAGACCAGATCACAACCGGCCAGTACGATGAACGGCCATGGGATGTACTTCAGCTGGTAGACGATGAGGTATGCTCCCACGACCCCTATGAACGCGAACTTCATGATGATGGCGTAAGCGATCATCCGTTTGGACTCTTCAGGTTTAAGCGATATGAAGAACAGGAAGATCCCATAGGCTGCGATGAAGATCGCGATGAGCGAGACATAGGCCGGATTGTCAGGCTTGGCTATATCGAACAGCTTGAATATCCAAGGCCAGAGTATGAGGAAACCGATGCCGAGACCTACGTCGTAGGCTGATCCAGCGATGTAAAGCCACTTGTAGTATGGTGGTTTCATCAACGGCTCGCTCATAGGGGGAAGACAGTGGAGAGGGGGTTTATTCTTTTCTATCGGTCATTTGTATACTTTCTCTCTGTGTTTGACCGATGAGACCCTTATCGAGCATTCCTTGAAGTCAACAGAGTAGATCATGCGATATTGACCAATCCGTGCTCGATAAGTGTTCTTGAATCCCTTCATCGGTTTGATATCTACATTGGGTCTAGCGCGAACCGGGTCCATTCTTAGTTCGAGTAGAAGTGAATGCACACGGTCCTCGACCCAACTTGGTAACCTATCGAGGTCCTTGTTCACCCGATCATCGATGAATACTTCGAACTCATCCTCCAACAGTTCCATCTCCGGCCTATTTCTTGGCCTTCCGACGTTCGAAGAACTCATCCATTGGAACACCGCGGAAATCTTTCATCCTCCGCTTGTGTTCCTCGATATGCTCCTTCGCTACATCATCGATGTCAACTTCATCCATGAAGTAGTTCAAGAGCTCATCATAGGTGGTATTGCCCATCTTGTAGTCATCAAGCCTAGCTTTGGTCTCTTCCTTGATGCTGATGGTAGTTGCCATAATGGTTTCTATAGATTCCATTATATTAATAGTTTCCATAGAATCCTCTACTACCTCATCGGATTCGACCATACTCCAGCCAGGAAGGTCGTTGATAAACAACTTTTGGAACGAACGGAAACTATCTGCTGGACCTGTAGACCTCTTTCAACCACTCCTGGACCTCGAACATCCCGAAGCTGAAGATGATGTTCGGCTCGAAGAGCAAGGTCTGCCTATCGATGAAGTCCTGGGCTAGCCTGTCCTTGTCCTCGTGGTCCCTCTGCCAAGCAGCCTCGACCAATCCGAGTAACCGAATATCCTCGAGCCATGGGAAGTCAGCATCTCCCTGCTTCACAGTGACCAGGACATTCCTGGCAGTCTCGTAATCGGCAGCGGCCCTTGCCTCGAAGATAGCTCGCTTCATCCGGATGAGGCCCCAGACCGGACCCATGGAATCAGGGTTCTCTGGGTCCTCTGCGATGATCGCTTCCATCTCTGTGGTGTCACCATCGAACAATGCCTTGAGCTGTGCCTGCAGTCCCTCGACCTCCGGGATGGAGAACCGCTCAACGTCATCATTGAGGACCTGGTTGGCAAGCTCGTTATCCCCTTTCATCTTGGCGAACACCGCGAAGTAACCGTAGGACTCGGAGTACATAGGCATCCCGCGCATGTAGAGGAACATGTCGTCGACCTGTCCGAGCTCCTGGTAGACGGCCATTATCGGAAGCAGCTTGGCAAGCCCCTCGTC
>JANQNL010000073.1 GCA_028279585.1 Thermoplasmatota archaeon | reverse complement strand
AGACGTTCTCCGCAGCGGGATCGTTGAGGTCCTTTCAGACTACCAGTCCGCTCCAAAGGTCCTTTGGAACTACCCGACCAACGGGATGTACATCAACGGCACCGTGACCTTGAACGTTAGCTGCACGGACCAGGACGGCGACCTGAACCAGTCCGGTGTCACCTTCGCATATTCCTATACTGGTCTTACCTGGTTCGAGATC
Organism: Thermoplasmatota archaeon; assembly: GCA_028279585.1. Taxonomy (GTDB): domain Archaea; phylum Thermoplasmatota; class Penumbrarchaeia; order JANQNL01; family JANQNL01; genus JANQNL01. The sequence continues at coordinate 19,241 of JANQNL010000073.1, read as the reverse complement.
GGCAAGGTCGATGTTGCCAACTCGACCAATGGTTACTACGAACTGGAGTGGGATACCACAGTGTTCGCCAATGGTGGCATCTGGATCAAGGCCAATGCAACAGACCTTGATGGGAAGCTCGGTGAGATGGAGGTGAACCCTCTGTTCATCGACAACCCCCAGAAACCTGTTGTGAAGTATCAGGGTATCACTGATTTCACAACCCTCACATCGCAGTTCAACATAAGGGCCATCGTCACTTCGGAAAAGAACTTGACAGCCGAGGGGGCACGGTTCTACTGGTCCGATGACAATGGCACTACCTGGAACTATATCGGAAACGATTCCACGCCATCCGGTGCAACGAACAACATCTACAATATCACGTTCGACACCACCGTCCTTGATGATGGAACATACTGGCTCCTTGTCAATGCAACGAACTTACAGGGTCTGACCGGTGAGAACAAGACCAGGGCCATTCAGCTTGACAACCCACACGACCCAGAGCTTTGGATCACCTACCCCACGGGTGGTGAAGTATTGTCAAGTGTCGTAAACGTGACCATCCATGCCTTCGACGAGGACTGGGACCTGATGCCTACTGGTATCGAGGTGCACTATCACCATGGAGACATGAACCCAGGCGAGTGGGTGTTGATCGATTACACGAACAAGACCTACGATGCGAACGGTACAGAGTATACGCTTGACTGGGATACAAGGCTGCTTCCGAACAGGAACGATTACCAGCTGAAGGCGAAGGTCACTGATTACTCTGGCAAGTTTGCTGAGGACTGGGTCCTTACACCGTTCGAGATCAGCAACACCCTGGCCCCGCAGATCATCTGGGAGTTCCCAGCTGTAGATGCCACCGTGAAAGATACTGTTTGGCTTACAGCCCGGGTCTTCGACTTCGACAACAACATCATTTCCACAGGAGTGGAGTTCTACTACTCCGCAGACGACGGGACAACCTGGACCATGGTCGGACAGGACCCAACTGGTGAGGCATCCTACGTTCCAGACTTTCTCAACTATTCTGCAGCCTGGGACACAAGCGGGCTCGCCGATGGACCATACCTGCTCAAGGCCAATGTCACAGACACCCAGGGCCTCACAGACGAGACAGTCGAGATCCCAATAACCGTGGACAACCTCCACGCCCCGATCATCGACATCCTGGAGCCTTCTGACCTCACCACACCACTATCTGGAGATGTGGAGATAGTCATCGACGCATCCGACATGGACGGCGACATCGTGGGTGGTGTTGGGATCTACTACTACAAGGATACTGTTTACACGCTCATCGCAAGGGTTGACTCCCCGGACGCTGGGACCACTAACTGGTCTGCGACCTGGGACACAACCGCTGTTGCTGATGGTGAATACAAGCTATATGCGAACGTGACCGATGGCACGAACATCACCTCCTACAAGCTATCCGCAGCCTTCAGGATCGATAACTCCGGCGGCGGCGGTGGTGGTGGTGGAGGCGGCGGTGGCGGAGGCGGTGGTGGTAATGGTACCTCCGACAACGATCCTGTGCAGATGCTCATGGACAACCTGATGTATGTCCTCATTGCGCTTGCTGTGCTAGTGGTACTTATTATCATCATCGTTGTGGTCATTGTCATCGTTGCGAAGAAGTCCAAGGAAAAGCAGGCCGAGAAGGCCAAGCAGGAGAAGCTGGACGAGCTCCACGAGCAGTTCTCGGAGATGGCCAAGGAGATAGAGAAGATGCCAGACCGGGAGGGACAGGAGGACCTGTATGCTGACGTTGCTCCTGTGGACTTCGGGGCCTCGGCACCATCCCAGCAACCCCCACCAGCTGACAACATGTTCTTCCAGGACACTGCGTCCCAGGAGACCTCAACCGACCAGGCCTACGACTATGCTCCATCCGTGGAGGAGTCCGAGTCTGTTACAGATGATGATGCTGTCTACGAGGAAGAGCCAGAGGAAGAGGTGGAGGAAGAGGACGTCATCCCAGAGGTGGACGAGGAAGAGGATATCGACGAGGATGTGGACCTGGACGTCGGCGAGGAGGAGATGGAGATGGATGACGTTGAGGACGATCTCTTGAAGACGGATTGGCAGGATAAAGAGGCTGACGAGGAGGACTTCCTGGCAGAGCTGGACGAGGATGATATCGATATTGATGATGATAGTGATATCGACCTCTGAAACCGACCGCGTAGGCGTATACTCGAAGAAATTGCCGAGGACGTCGGCAAGAGTAAGTTAGCTGGTCTGAGGCAACCTTTTCTTCCAAGCCGGAGCGGAGGGAGCAGAGGTCGATGAACTATGTAAGACCGACGATCTCCTTGAAGCCCTCAATGTCGTCGATATCGACGATGAACAGGTCAACCTTCATGCGACCGTTCCAGTGAGGGATCTTCTCCTTAAGCCAGATGGCGTAGAGGTTTGGTCCATGGCCGTACATGGAGTAGAGGTTAGGCATTCTGCTGACGTCCATCTCAGTTCCTAGGTTGAAGGTTCTCAGGAGGCTGTAGTGCTCATACCAGTGCCATTTAACCTTGTATGGTGCGATATCGCGGATGTTCGAATATTCGATCTTGACCGGACCGGGGTTGATGTTCCTTGTCTGTATCTCCATGAATAGAGGTGGATTCAACAACCATCGCCATGTCTTCTTGATGGGGCGTTGCTTGTAAACGAAATGTTCCTTGTAGGCTAGGATCGTGGTTGTGGCCGCTACCTCTTTTACCAGCTCCACTGTCTTTTTCTGCATAGGTTTTGCGAGAAGAGATAGAACAATTAATGGAAGCCAACAAGGAAGGAACAGAACTGATAAGATCATGACCCCTGGCTCCCGCACTATGAGAGCCAATGTGAGTGGGACTCCGACCATTAGATAGATCATACAACAAGTGCATACGTACATTAGAACCCGAGCAGCAAGTAGCTGTCCTTTGATCTTCACTAAGCACTCCTCGAAGTACTCATCGTCCATACTCGTGAAGAACACTTTCTTTGGTTTCTTTCCCAAGGCACTCTCCTCGAGAATGATATTCCTTGCGGAGGTTTATGAATCTTACTGTTTATAGATAGAGTTTTTATTGACCTCGAGCCCACTTGTGAACCAGCAACGTGATCCACCGGGACGGCTCCTTCTTGTTGTTGAACTCCCACCCCTTCCACGCCATCCAAACAGACTCCGGCGTGAACCTTCCCTCCTCATCACCCTTCTCGAGGACCACTCCCAGCATGTCCTGGAACCTGGGATCCTTCACTGCCCATTCGTACCTGGATAGAGCGTCCAGCACGGCCATGATGTCGTAGTAGATGAACGGGACCTTGAGCTTTTTGAACTTGGTCCCCATGCCGAACAGGTAGTACTTGTGGTCCTTCCGTTCCTCCCAGAACTTGAGGAGCATCTCTGTGGCGAGCCGGGTTTCCTTGGAATCTCTGTACTTCTTCGATTCCTTCATGGCCTTTAGCATCAGAACGTTGGCGTAAGGGCAGGGATCGGTTGCAGGTCCGGGGCCGTGGAAGTTAGGGCCGAACCGCTTGTCCCCCTTGCAGGGAAACCCGACCTCGGTCTCTATCTCGACCAGCTGCTCCAGTGCATCGACCACGCGTTCGTCCTCGGCAAGCCCCATCCTTCCCAGAGCGTAGATCGTGTTCGGAGCATCACACAGGAACCACCTCCTGTGGATACCATCCATTCCACCGAACCGCTTGTAGAGCTTGGCCATCATCTCGAACTGACCGTCCTCGTCCCGTAGGTCCATGACCTTGGAGATGACCTCGGACATCCCAGGGTCCTCGAACTTGATGCCGACGTCTGCCAGGAACGCAATCTTGTGATTGTGCAGCTTGGCATCATTGTGCCTAGAGCAGACCGGGCCGGGCCAATCCTTGAGCTCCTCGATGAGGCCTTTGATCTGCGGGTCTGCAAGCATTTCCTTGCGGTCCTCGATCACACATGGGTCGTCCTCGAGCTTGCCTAAAAGGTCAAGTCGGGTACGGTAACGCACCCATGCTGGGCCCTCCAGGAGCCAATCTATAGGTGCGTCCATACTCTCACTTCTCCCCCAGGACCGCTTCGATGAACTCGAGGGGCATCATGCAGGCCTCATTGATCTTTTCAGGTGAAAGGCCCTCCCCCGAAAGCCTCCTCACCACAGCCTCCATGCTCTCCCCGACCTCGATTATGTACTTATCTGGATCGTAGAATCTCATACAACGCTGCTGCCATGGTTGGGTCTTGAGCTCGTGTAGGAACTCGACCTCAGCGGCCTTGAGCTTATCGGACATCTCCTCGACCTGGTCCTCCTCGAAGTATAGCTCCATGTTGTCCTTCCCAAGCGATCCTTCTTCCTGATACTCCTTCTCAATGAGACCGTGGAAGTGGTTCACCTCATGTAGTGAAAGCCCACCCTTGAATCCAACATTCTCACCAAAATCATTCTCTATCTCTTGCCCAAGTAGCTTGATATAGAACTTCTTGGACCGCTCCATATCGGAGACGGCGATCAACGGGCATACGAACTTCGGTTTCATTCTGTCACCGAAGTTGGAACTGCTTAGGGGTATATGAGGTACTACGGGGGGGGTGGGTGAAAGTTGGAAATGCATACATTTGATCGTCAACATTTCTACGTTGCTAGCCTTGCATCGAAATATTTCCGACACTACCGCGCTCTTCCGCCACACCGACCTTGAGCGCTTGTGCATTGAACAAAGCGCCGATTGATGTTGGTTTCCTTTGTTCAATATATACATTACTAAGAGACGATAGTACGTACGATTTCGTCAGCCCCGCCCTTCAAAACAGTACCAAAATCGTGCCAAGCCCGTACGGCCCCCTACTGAGCATGTGATTCTGTTCGAAAAGCAAGATTGTTTCACTAAGATATATATACTACTGTAAACCATACACTACTGTAAGGTGTGCAATATTAGACGCTGTCGAGTATTGCACGCCGAACAATACTATGCCCCCACCTCCGGACCCCGGCTTGCCGGGGTCCCCCGGGGGCACGTATCGTAACAAGGAGGTGGCTACAATGTCAAACCAGATCCAGATACAGCAGTTAGAAAAGGTCTACAGGACCGGTAAGCTCGAGTTCCATGCCTTGAAAGGCATCGATCTTACATTCAAGAAAGGGGAGCTCGTAGCAATAGTGGGCCCATCGGGAAGCGGGAAATCGACCATACTCAACATGATAACAGGCATCGACAGGCCGACCAAAGGCATCGTGTCGATCAACGGTGTGAGGATCGATAAGCTCCCGGAGGACAAGCTTGCGAAGTGGCGCGGCAAGAACATCGGCATAGTGTTCCAGTTCTTCCAGCTTTTCCCAACCCTTACAGCGCTCGAGAACGCGATGCTCCCAATGGACTTCGCACACCACGGAAGCTACAAGGAGAGGAGGCGCAAGGCCATTGAGAACCTGACCCTCGTGGGGCTTGGCGACAAGCTCAACAACCTCCCATCCGAACTTTCCGGTGGCGAGCAGCAGAGGGTCGCCATCGCACGCGCTCTTGCGAACGACCCTGATATCATCATCGGGGACGAGCCTACAGGTAACCTCGACTCCAAGACCGAGGCACAGATGTTCGAACTGCTCAAAAAGCTCAACAAGAGGGGCAAGACCATCATCTACGTCACACACAGCCAGGCTCTGGCTGCCAAGGCGAACAGGAGGATTATGATCCTCGATGGTCACGTTGTGAACAACACATAAGGGGTGTTTTCCAATGGCTTCTGCGCTTCTTGCCAAATCATGGGGTGACCTCAAAAAGAGGAAGTCCCGAACGATCTTCACCATCCTCACCATCGCCCTGGGCGTTGCCGCGCTGGGCATGTTCGCCGTGGTCCCTATCATGGACATGACCATGGTCAACGAGGTGGAGGACTCGAACCTCTATGATGTCTCTGCTACAATGATGGAGACCAACCTCACAGACCAGAACAAACTGGAACTGGCAGAACTAGAGAATGTCGAGGACGTCGAATCCAGGTTCATGTTCTTCACAAGGATATTCATTGGTGAGAGGCGCAACGATGCACTGATCATCGGTGTGGACGACTTCAACGATCAAAGTATAGATATCATAGACAAGACCAAGGGTGAGTTCCCAACCCACCTCGAGCTAATGGCGGACTCCGAGAATCACCGCTCCGGACTCATAGGTGCAAGCACTGGCGATACCGTCAAGATCTACGACTCCACCGGACAGCTCATGGAGATGGGCGTATCAGGTGTTGGTCACACGCTCCGCTACGACCATCCCAACTGGGGTGTCGCTGTGTTCTACACCACTGTGGACACTGCCCGGATGCTTGCGAACGGTTCAGGCTACAACCTGCTACTGATGGACCTCGACTCGAACTCCGATAAGGACATCGAGACCACCATCGCTGCCACAGAGGGATACCTGGTCGGCAACACCAACTTCGTTGCCTTCACCGAGATGCCCATGTATAGGACCGACGGAGACTGGCCTGGTAAAGATAACTTCAACGATGTTGCCCAGTTCTTCTATGTCCTGACCTTTATGACGATGTTCTGTGCGCTCTTCCTCATCGCGAACACCATGCATACTATCGTAACAGAACAGAGGAAAGAGATCGCCCAGATGAAGGCGGTCGGGGCTACCAAGCTCCAGGTCATCCAGTCCTACCTGATGACATCTATCATCATGGGAACAGCAGGCTCTGCCACTGGAGCTGGTTTGGGAATAGGCATCGCTTTCGGGATGGTCTACTTCCTTTGCACCTCGTTCTTCGGTGTGGTCCCATCGTTCCTGGTCTACCCACCGGTCATCCTGCTCTCGATAGTCATCGGGGTCGCGACCACTGTCATGGCTACCGGCCCTGCCCTGTTCCTTGGACTCCGCGTTCCTGTTAGGGAAGGCATGGAGAGCGCAGGGATCTCATCCAACTACGGAGCAAATCCAATAGACAAGGCTTTGCTCAAAGCGAAATGGATGCCGTCAACCATGCGCATGGGTTTCAGGAACGTCTCCCGAAAGAAAGGACGCTCCATCTCAACTTTCCTCCAGGTCGCACTGGCCGTGGCAATGTTCCTTGGTGTCGTCACCATCGGACATTCACTGACAGTGGCCGTCGAAGCAGAGTATGGTTACTTCACTTACGATATTATGACCATGGGAGCCCCCGAGGGGGGAAGGCCCCTGGTCGAGGACACCCAGTTCATCATCGAGAACATCGATGGTGTTGACAATGTTGAACCGTTCATCTTCACGACCGCTTACATCGGAAGCGACGAGATCTACGCGATGGCATTTCCTGCGAACACAATAGCATACGACCTGGACGCTGTCATGATAAAAGGGCGCGAGTTCAACCAACAAGAAGAGGACTCCAACTCGAAGGTCGTCCTTCTATCCAAGACCATTTCCAGACTCCACGACAAGGGCGTCGGGGACATGGTCGACATCGAGATAGCCACAGGCACCTACACCTTTGAGGTCATTGGTGTGGAGAAGGGCCAGATGATGAACGGCATGCACTTCATCATCCCATTGAGCACCATGCAGGAGCTCATGCAGTGGGGTGATATGGTCTCTGGTTTCAACATCGTGACCTCAAGCTCCAACCACGGTGACATCGATGCTGCCTCCACAGCGATCGAGGACGTCCTGCTCTCACACGGCTACGTCGTCTCCAACGAAATAATGTATGTGATGGAGGAACAGAACACTGCCAACAATCAGCAGACCATCAACATGATGATCGCTGTTGGGACCCTCATCGTTCTGATCACCATGATCGGCCTTATGAGCACCCTGACGATGAACATCATCGAGCGGACCAAGGAGATAGGGATGATGCGATGCATCGGCTCAAGCTCCTGGGCGGTCCGGGCGGTCTTTGGGACCGAAGGGATAACCATGGGCATGCTCGGATGGATCGTCGGCATCCCACTGGGATTCGCTGTTGGCAACTTCATCAACTGGCAGATCTACGACCTGCTTCACGTGGAGATGGATTTCCTCTACCCACCACAGTTCATCCTGATCTCGATGATCGTGACGCTGGTGGTCACCGTGATCGTTATCCAGCCTCCACTGTGGAGAGCGACCCACTTCAAGCCCGGCGAGGCATTGAGGTATCAGTGAGGTGAGCCGATGATACCGGCATCTGTCAAGAAATCGTTCGCAGACCTCAACAGACGAAGGTCCAGGACCATCTTCACAGTGGTCACCATAGCCCTGGCTGTGTCAGGGCTTGGACTCTTCGCCGTTCTTCCCTTGCTCGAGGAGGCCATCGATGACCGCATCGAGGAGAGCAACCTCTACGACCTCAAGCTCGAAATGGACAACGTCAACCTCACAGCAGCCGATCTACAGCATCTCTCGGAGATAGACAACGTCAATGCTGTAGAGGCCAAGTCACTCTACTACACTCGCATCTACGTCGGAGAGCGTCGCAACGACGCCATCATCATCGGCGTGGAGGACTTTATTGACCAGGAAGTGGAGATAGTCACAAAGATCTCCGGAAACACTCCCGTCGGTCTGCAATTGATGACGGACAAGGGCAACATCAAGTCCGGGCTATACGACGAAAGCGGCTCTGTCCGCCTCTACGACCATAACGGCCAGGTACTAGACGTCGAAGTTACCGGGGTCGCCCGTTGTCTATATTACACGGACTACTCTGTCTGGGGTACAGCGGTGTTCTACGCACCCATCTCTACCGTCAACGCCCTGGCTAACACCTCCGGTTACAACCTCATCGACATGGACCTGGAGGACACATCCAGAGAGGAAGCGGACAAGGTCATAGCTGCTGTCGAGGGCTACCTTGTGGCCAATACAGACTTCGAAGCTTACTCGGAACTTCCAAGCCTTCGTCCTGCGGGAAGCTACCCGATGCAGGAGACCTTCGAGGACATCATGGCGTTCTTCTACGTCATGACCCTTTTGACCGTGGGATGCTCCATCTTCCTCATCTCCAACACCATGCACACGATGATCACCGAGCAGAGAAAGGAGATCGCCCAGCTCAAGGCCATCGGTGCCACAAGGGTCCAGGTCGTTGGTTCTTACATGCTGACCAACGTCATCCTTGGCGGGACCGGGTCCATCATCGGTGTTGGACTAGGTACTATCATAGCATACCTTGTAGGCCTGTTCCTGTTCGACTCGTTCTTCGGGTTCTCCCTGGCGTTCGCTGTCTATCCACCTGTGATCGGCATCAGCATCATCGTGGGGGTAGCCGTGACCCTCATCGCAGCCATCCCTGCCATGTTCTTTGCTCTGCAGACCAGCGTAAGGAAGGGCATGGAAGGCTCGGGGATGAACTCTGATGGGACCATCCTCATATTCGACAAGATAACCAGCAAGGCGACCTTCATCCCAACCTCATCCCAGATGGGGATGCGCAACATCACAAGGAAGAAGGGACGCAGTATCTCCACCATTCTACAGGTGGCCCTGGCCGTCGGGATGTTCCTCGGCATGGTGGCCATAGGCTTTACCGTTCCTGCAGGCATCCAGGACATCTTCGAGGACTTCGGTTCCGAGATCGTCATGACAGGCCAAATGACCGGCGCTAACCCACTGACAGAAGATCTCCAGTTCGAGCTGGAGATCATCGAGGGAGTGGCCCAGGTCGAACCGTTCGTGAGTTCTTTCGGGGTCATTGACGAATACGAGTTCTCATTGGACGGACTCGTCCAACAGCCGTTCATACACAGGTTCGAACGAACGCTTGAAAAAGGCAGATGGATAACTCAAGACGAGTACGACCAAGCCTCAATGGTCATTGTTCTCCATCGTGCGCTTGCCAGTAAGATAGGTAAGGGCATAGGGGACACGGTCGACATCACCATGGCCACAGGGGTCCACACGTTCGAGATAATCGGTTTGGACAACAGCAACGGTGACTGGGGGATGTCCGGTAGGGTGCCGATGACCACCCTCCAGGAGCTCATGTTCCTTGACAACGTCGTCACAGGTTTCGGGATAGTTACCGATACGGGAGAAAGGAGCCAGATCGATAGGGTCTCCACGGCCATCGAGGACCATATGCTGGCCAAGGGCTACATCGTCAACAACTACATAATGTACATGGATTACGACGCATCCCTCCAGATCAACATGAACATCATCAGCGTGATGCTAGCCGTGGGAACGCTCATCGTCCTAGTGACACTGATCGGCCTGATGTCCACACTAACAATGAACGTCATCGAGCGGACCAAGGAGATAGGGATGATGCGATGCATCGGTTCCTCGTCCTGGTCCATAAGAGCAGTGTTCGGTGTGGAGGGGCTGACCCTAGCGTTCCTTGGTTGGGTCTTTGGCATACCTTTTGGACATCTTGTAGCGGTCTTCCTCAACCGCATGACGCTTGAGATAATGAGCATCGACTTCCCACTGGTCTATCCATGGTGGCTCTTCCCACTTGCCGGCGTAGTGACACTTGGATTGACCTTGTTCGTCATCCAGCCCCCGCTCTGGAGGGCTGTGAACTTCAAGCCAGGGGATGCTCTGAGGTATCAATAAGGAGGGTACGAAATGACAATGATACGACTGAAGAAGCTTACCAAGATCTACAGGTCAGGAAAGTTGGATTTCCCGGCCTTGAAGGGAATTGACCTGGTCATCGAACCAGGAGAGATGGTGGCCATAATGGGGCCTTCAGGTTCTGGAAAGACCACCATCCTGAACATGATAACTGGAATAGACAAGCCGACCAAGGGGGAGGTCCATGTGGACGGAAAGCGGATCGACGTCCTGGGGGAGGACCCCATGGCCAGGTTCCGAGGAGACCACATCGGGATCGTCTTTCAGTTCTTCCAGCTCTTCCCCACGCTCAACGCTCTGGACAATGCCATGATACCCATGGACTTTGCCAGGAAGGGGTCTGTGGCCGAGCGGAAGAAGATCGCGAAGAGAAACCTGGAGCTCGTCGGCCTTGGGGACAAGCTGAAGAACCTCCCCACCGAGCTTTCAGGGGGAGAGCAGCAGCGTGTTGCTATCGCTCGTGCTCTGGCCAACGACCCAAAGATCGTGGTCGGGGACGAGCCCACAGGTAACCTGGACACAATGAACACGGACAAGATGTTCGAGATACTTCGCAAGCTCAACGACAATGGAAAGACGGTTGTCTATGTCACACACAACGCTGATCTTGCGAAGAAGGCTGACAGGACCATCAAGATACTGGACGGTAAGATAGTGTAGCAAGCTTTGAAATAAACTGGAAAAAATTGATGGTCATGACGATAATGTACGAAGTATGTGAGTCATGAACATCAACCCTCCTTCTCCATTTCGATGCTTGCGGAACTATCTTCTATAACAGCAAGACCAGTATAAGAAAGGAAGAAAGACGATATGAAGCAATAACGCTCACCGGCAAGTGAGAAGCCTATTTGGAATACCCAGGGTCGCGTAGAACCCTCCACGCGGCCCATTCTTTTTTACATATGTCCACGTGGACCGCGCTTGAGCCACCCCTCTGGGTCCTCATCGAAGGTCTTCTTGCAACCAGGGGCGCAGAAGAAGTACTTCTTGCCGTTATAGACACTTGTGAACATAGCCGTCTTCTCGTCAACATTCATTCCACAGATGGGATCCTTGGCCATTTCATTTCACCTTGGAGAAAAATTCGCCACCGAGTATATGAACTGTCCGTTTCGATGCGAGAACGACCTCATTTCCACACAATCCAATGGACATTGTTTCAGTCTATTTCTGTTCTCTTAGTTCTGAACGACAATTGATGGATACATATATAATCCACAATCGTTAATGGAATCACGTGAGCGATGAAAAGACCTCCGAGGTAGAGCTTCCCATCACTGGGATGACATGCGCAGTATGCTCCACGACCGTTGAAAAGGCCCTCTCGAATGTTGACGGTGTGAGCGAAGCTGCCGTCAACCTTGCTGTTGAGAAGGCCACGGTCAAGTTCGACCCAGAGGTCACATCCAGAACAGAACTCGTGGACGCAGTTAAGAAGGCTGGCTACGGGGTCATCGAGACCGGACCGAAGCAGAAGAACGAGGCCTTCCCGACCGAGGACCCAGTGATAGAGGCCAGGCGCAAGGAGCAGAAGCTTGCTCTCATGGAACTGATCTTTGCCGCTGTCCTCTCAATGCCGCTGTTCCTCACTCACATGTACATGATCATCCCAGGGGTACCTGTCCCGGAAACAATGATGTGGTTCCACCACACAGGATGGGTCCAGTTCCTCCTGGCCACGCCTGTCCAGTTCATAATCGGCTCCAAGTTCTACATCGGAGCGTTCAAGTCCCTGCGCAACAGGAGCGCGAACATGGATGTGCTCGTTGTGCTGGGGACATCCTCAGCATACTTCTACAGCTTGTTCGTGATGCTTGGCAACGAGCCCTTCGGATGGACCCCGATGATCGGACACGCCTACTACTTCGAGGCTGCAGCCGTCCTCATCACGTTCATCCTGTTCGGCAAATACCTGGAGGCCAGAGCCAAGGGCCAGACCTCCGAAGCCATTCGCAAGCTCATGGACCTGGCACCCAAGAAGGCCACGGTCATAAGGAAGGGGAAGGAGCGGGTCATCAAGGTGGAGGACATCGTGGTAGGGGACCTGGTCCTCATTAAACCTGGAGAGAAGGTTCCGGTGGATGGACGAGTGGAATCCGGAAGGTCCACTGTGGACGAGTCCATGATCACCGGGGAGTCGATACCGGTCAGCAAGAAAAGGATGGACCAGGTGATCGGTGCGACCATCAACCTCGACGGACTGCTCAAGGTTCGGACCACCAGGATAGGCACAGACACCACCTTGGCCCAGATAATCAAGCTCATCTCCGACGCTCAAGCAAAGAAGGCGCCCATCCAGAGATATGCTGACCTCATCTCAAGCTATTTCGTGCCAGGTGTTGTGTCCATCTCCATCATCACGTTCTTCACCTGGCTCATCATCGGTGGCAGGTTCGTGGACACAGGGGACAAGTCCGTTTTCCTCTTCTCACTTCTGGCCATGGTGGCCGTCCTCGTGATCGCCTGTCCCTGTGCCCTGGGACTCGCCACTCCCACAGCGATCATGGTCGGTACCGGTATGGGGGCGGAGGCGGGTATCCTTATCAAAGGTGGTGAGGCGCTGGAGACCGCAGGGAAACTTGACGTGGTAGTGTTCGACAAGACCGGGACGCTGACCCAAGGAAAGCCAGAGGTCACGGACATCGAGGTCTACAAGGGAAAGAAGAAGGAGATGATGCGTATGGCTGCTTCTGCAGAGAGAGGGTCGGAGCATCCTCTCGGTCAGGCCATTGTACGAAAGGCAATGCATTCCAAGGTCAAGGTCCCGGAAGCAGCGTACTTCGAGAACGTCGCTGGCAAGGGTATAGACGCGACTGTCGAGGGTACCAACGTCCTGGTCGGTTCCCCCAAGCTCATGGAGATGCGCAAGGTCGACATCTCTGCCACAACAGCAGATGCGAAGAAGGTCCAGGCACAAGGTAGAACGGTGGTCATGGTGGCCCTGGACGGATTCCTTGTGGGCATGTTCGGGATAGCGGACACTCCGAAGGCCAAGGCTGCAAAGGTGGTCAAAGAGCTGGAGGGAATGGGGCTCGACGTCGTGATGCTCACCGGGGACAACAAGCGCACTGCCAAGACCATCGCGAAGAAGCTGGGCATCACCAACGTCATCGCCCAGGTCCTGCCATCGGATAAAGCAGATGCTGTTAAGAAGCTCCAAGAGGATGGTAAGAAAGTGGCTATGGTCGGGGATGGCATCAACGATGCTCCAGCCCTAGCCCAGGCGGATGTTGGTATAGCCATCGGTTCAGGCACAGACATCGCGATGGAAGCTGGAGATGTGGTCCTCGTCTCAGGCGACTTGGATGGAGTTCCAAAAGCGGTCCGGCTCTCAAAAAAGACCATGAACAAGGTAAGACAAAACCTGTTCTGGGCCCTTATCTACAACTCCATCGGCATACCTGTGGCCGCAGGTGTGTTCTTCCCGCTTCTGGGATGGCAACTAAGCCCTGAACTTGCAGGTCTGGCCATGGCATTATCATCGGTGTCCGTGGTCACCAATTCATTGTTGCTAAAACTGTCCAAGGTGAACTGAACAGAAGGTAACTTTTTAACCGTGTTCAGCAGTTCAGGGGCCATGGTCGAAATTACGAAGGTTGAAGGTTCAAAGAGCGACCACAAGGTCCTCATTTACACATTGAGCACTTGTGGATGGTGTAAAAAGACCAAGGAGTTCCTCTCAGAGCACGATATCTCCTTTGAGTATATCGACATCGACCTCACCGATGGTGAGGAAGGAGAGAAGATCAGGGATGACCTGAAGCAGCACAACCCCAGGGGTAGCTGCCCTACCATCGTCGTCGATGATGGCGACAAGGTGATCATAGGCTTCTTCGAAGACGAGATCAAGGAGGCCCTGGGTCTATGACCGACCCGGATGCTGTACTTGAACGAGTTAAAAAGGATGCTGAAGAGAACGGCTTCTACGTCTGTCCAGACAAGGAACTGCTCAAGACCCTCTGTGAGGGCATAGCCAAGAACGAGGAGCGTTACGGCTACGGAGCTTGCCCTTGTAGGATCACCAGTGGTATAGCCGATTATGATTCAGACATCGTCTGTCCTTGCGAATACAGGGATGCCGATGTGAACGAGTTCGGATGCTGTTATTGCGCGCTGTACGTCTCCAAGGAGGTCGCTGACGACCCACCTCTTATGAGGCCAGTCAAGGAGCGTAGGCCCATCGAGGCCCAAGATGCAGCGTTCGAGGCCAAAGAGAAGGTTGACAAGGGCGAGCTGGTCATCGATGACCATGCTCACGAGGAGGCTGATGGGAAGAAGCTTCCGGTCTGGCGATGCAAGGTCTGTGGATATATTGCAGCCCGAGAACGACCTCCGCCGATCTGTCCCATCTGCAAGGCAAAATCGGACAAGTTCGAGAAGTTCGGATACGGCCCGTTCTAAGGACTAAGCCTCATACGAATAGAACTGTTGAGCAAGCGTAAGCTCTGCATGTATGGTAAGTTTTATATCACTATATAGTATCCCGAAATTTGTCCAAATTTACATGGGGTAATTACTTCATTGTGAATACAGGAGGGATATTATGAAGAAACTATTGCTTCTAGTGGGTCTTGTCCTCTTTGTCGCTGCTGGTCTCGCACTGGCCGGATGCACATCCGGCGGTGGTGGCGGTGGCATGACCGAGGAGGAGATCACCTATGCAGACTATCTTGCGGGCTCGGTCACAGACATCAATACCAAGTATATCATCAAGGACACCATCAAAGAGGTCAATGAGACCATGTCCAACGATGACTATGCATGGGTCATCTTCGAGTCCAGCGATACTGGTGGAATGTTCGGAAAGCCTTTCGATTTCGTCGCAGGCGACACTATCCAGTGGGAGTACTACTGGGATGGTAGCCAGTGGGTCGGATACGATTGGGACAACTCCTATTGGGACACCACTGGTGTCACCAAGGTCTGATCACGATCGACCATTTTCGATATTAGAGGGGGGCTTTCATGCCCCCTCTCTGTTTTTCTTTTACACAGCTTTTCTCTGACACTTAGGACAGATGAATGTACCTGCTGCAAAGTCCACTGGTATCCAGACACCCTCTGACATGTCCGGTGGAAGCTCTGTGGTCCGGTTGCAATGGACGCATTTTCCTTGAGGCATGTATCGTGGAACGTAGTTTGGGAAGTTGTAGATTTGGGTCGGGTAAACCTTATAGACCCTGCCGTAATCTTGAGATGTGGAGGGTTTGCTATGAAAAGATTGTTCCTTATTGGTGCAGCCTTTGCGCTGCTTGCTATGTTCGTTCTGATGTCTGGCTGTCTGACCAGCAACACAACGACCACGACTGAAACAATAAACTACCAATACTTCCTGGATGGCGGATGCAACGACATCAATGTGAAGTACGTGTTCGTGGACACCGTAACTGAGGTGAACCAGACCGCGGCCGAGGGTTACATCTACATCTCCTTCGCATCGTCCGGTGTGGCGATCGCTGTGTTCACAACTCCGTTCGATTTCGCGGTGGATGATGAGGTGACGTGGGAATACTACTGGAGTGGGACGGAGTGGAAGGGGTATGATACGATGGCGGGGGCTTGGGATTCTAGTGGTGTTAGCAAGGTGTGAATGCTGGCGCTTGACACTGTTAGAAAAGATCACATACTACGTTGGGGAACATCATCGAGCATGTTTCCCAACGTCTCTATTTTTCAGCTGGGAAACATCTCGACCCAGCGTCGCTATTCCGTCGTTCGGTCTAGCGGTGCGCGGGCATTGAAGAAAGCACAGCTTACGAGTGTATGTTTTCTTCAATGACCTCCGGTTCAAATCCCAAGTGCCCCCACGACAACTAAGGTAAGAGAAAAGAGTGGGGGCACTGGGATTTGAACCCAGGTCAGCGGGTATCTTCTACCGCCTCGCTGCAAGTAGCGCTTCGCGAAGCATCCGATCTACGGGTCATCGCTCCAGTCATTCGTCATAGGCATATCGTCATACGCCTTCCGAAGACCCGTTGTCAATCATCCACGTAACTGGAGCCCGCGATGCTGCCAGGTTACACCATACCCCCAGGGGTATGTCCAGGCCGGAGCCTGGTGAGATCCATCACTTCTGCCTTCGGGCTGCCCGTTTCCGTCTGCGGATCTTCTTTTTCCGCCATTTCCAGCGCTGCTTACCGCGCTTTTTCCACGCCCTTGAGCTTCTTTTCATGGGTCGTCCTCTTTTTTGTTGATACGAGCGGACTCGGTGGGATTCGAACCCACGGCGTCCAGCTTAGAAGGCTGGCGCCATATCCTAGCTAGGCCACGAGCCCGTCTGAAACCACCGAGTCGGATCTCTCGGACCCGCCCGGAGGCTGGTCCAGTGGCACTCCATATCCAGGAATCCAGACACTGGAGCACCGGGGAGGATTATGGGCAATATTGTTAAGGGATTTAAGTGTTTGGTAGAGCCAAACTCCTTGCAGAACGGATGTTCCAGGGCATTGAATCGCCAAGAGCTTATATATAAACGCTCCATACCTAATCAACAGAGGTCCGTACATGGTGAAAATGGTCAAGACCCATGTCAAGGGCTTCGACAAGGAGCTCGGTGGTGGTATTCCCTATGGCCATCTCATACTCCTTTCGGGGACCCCAGGCACCATGAAGTCTACGCTTGCATACAGCATGATCCATGAGAACGTTATCAGGGACGGACATGTTGGGCTCTATATCTCGTTCGAGCAGAGCAAGGAGTCCCTACAGTTCCACATCAATAGGTCTGGCTTTGCTGACATCCAAAAGACCAAGGACAAGCTGTTCATCGTTGACCTGGCAAAGATCAGAAAGCTCACCGACTCAAAAGATGACGACCCGTGGATGGAGATACTGAAAAAATATGTCAACTACCACGTGAAGAAGCTCAAACCGAACATCCTGGTGTTCGATTCCTTGCCTATCCTGGAGATAACGGCCAGGATGACAGATAGAAGAACAGAGCTTTTCCATCTGTTCGAGTGGCTCCGAGAGCTGGAGACCACCATCATCATCATCAATGAGAGCAACAATGACCCTAACACCCTGCGAGAGGAGGACTTCCTCTCTGATGGGATAATCCATCTCCAGATGACACCTGTGGGGGATGTGGACCTCCAGAGGAGGATCCGCTGTGTCAAAATGCGGGGCATGGACCACAACACAAGCTACTTCAACCTGGAATTCGCCAAGGGCAAGTTCAGGATAGTAGAGGCCATATGAGGTCACGGTATGGCAAAGGGCGATAAGGATGGCAAGCCAAAGCGGCTGAGGTTCGAGATAGGCCTCCTCGTTACAGTGGCATTGATGTTCCTGTTCTCTGCAGGTATGGTGATCCCGCTGGTTGGTCCGTTCTTCGCTTTCACCCTGGGTCCACTTCTAGCAGGTTATGTCGGTGGCAGGTTCGTCCTACGGTGGGACACCCCACTTCTGGCGTTCCTCTCTGCAGGCATCGTGACCGGTACCCAGATCACCATACTCATGGTGGTCCTTTCCAACATACCAATGATCGTCCATATAACACTGGGCGGCCAGGAATGGGGTATACTCATTGGTATGTTCCTACTCAATCTCGTATTCTGTTTCCTGGGGGCTTTCAGCTCCGGAAGGCCAGTAAGCGCCTTGAAGGAGGTATCTTGAATGGACAATGACAGTAAGAAACGCTTGAAGAACATAGAGGCCAAGATGGCCGAGATGGGGCAGGGGCTGTTCAAAGAACAGGTGGAGCTCAGGACACTTCCATGGGAAGCGACCTGGGCCAGGGAAGATATCATCATAGAGAACCAGGAAAGGATCATCCAGCTTCTCGAGCAGATGATAGTCCTCAACGGTGGAAAGGTCCCAAAACCCAAACCAAAGCCACAGAACAGGATGGCAAAGAAGATAGATTCCGCATCCTACAGGGACCTCCAGACCATGTGTAAGAAGGCTGGTCTTCCAGCTGGTGGTAGTGCCCAGGCACTGAAGGACCGTCTAAAGGAGCATCACAAGGTGTAGAACACCACTATGAAGGTATCATGTCTGGGTGGTACCCCCAGTATGACATAAACTTCATAAATGGTTATAATATTAGGATTGAGCCGCTGTTTTTACGGAATGGTTCTCATGGGCGACCTTGACGAAGCGAAGAAGTACCAGAAGTACCACGACACGCTCAACAAGTATCGTAAGGAGCTTAAGGACTTCGAGGATGCTGAGCTGCAAGAGTGTGAGCGAATCGAAAAGCTCATCAAGGTTGCATCTACAGCGCTTTCCAACAAGGATTTCGAACGGCTCGATAAGGTCATGCCGAACCTTGATGAGCTCATCAGGCTCACAGGCCAGAAGATGAACATCATCAGGCTTGAGGGGCTTATTAGATCATTTTCCAAAAAGCTCGACCAGTTCGAGGCGCGCGGTATAGACGTCATGGAGGAAAGGGCCTTCATCGAGGTGGCCATGGACGAGTTCAACGAGAAGAACTTCGTCAGGGCCAAGGATACCTTGAAGAAGGTCAAGGCGCGCCTCTCCCAAAAGGCAAAGGAAGCTGCTGATGCTGAAGATGCCAAAGAGGGAGGCAAGAAGAAGGGGAGAAAACGCAGGAAGGTCTCCAAAGAGGATGAGGAGAAACCTGCAGAAGAGAAGGAGCCTGAAGAGAAGGGGGATGAGGCTCCAAAGGAAGAGGTGGAGAAGCCTGCTGATCCAATCGAATCTGACGATTCATCGGACAGTGGTCCTCAAGATAGTGACCCTCAGGAAGAGCCTGC
>JANQNL010000130.1 GCA_028279585.1 Thermoplasmatota archaeon | reverse complement strand
GATGCTGGATATCCCTCAGTTTATCATTGACATCGGACGTCACGTGATCGAAGACCTTAGTGATGGTGCCGACCACCTCACCAGGCTCTTCGCGGAGCTGGACCTCGATGATGGCCTTGCGGACAAGGTCCCTTATGGCTGCCGAGCGGTTCGTGTACCCCTGACGCTTCAAAAGTCTGTTGAACTTCTTGTTCAGTTCCTCGTCGAAGGATACTCCGAAACGGATGACCTGCTCCATGCTCGTGCATTGCACGGAAGGTATATTTGGCTTTTCATGCATGCAGGCCCATGGGCATCGGCGTCCTGGACAAAGATGAGATAGACAGAGCGTGCCAGTTCATCGCACGCCAGGATGACGAGATGCTCAAGGTCATGGAGGACCGGGGGCCGCTGGACCTGCATCCAAGGGATGATCACTTCAGGGTGCTTTGCGAGTCCATCATCGGACAGCAGCTTTCGATGAAGGCATATGCGTCCATTCTCATCAGGTTCGATGAGAAGTACAAGGATGCGACACCAAAACAGCTCATCGAAGCTGACCACGAGGACATCAGGTCTTGTGGGCTTTCCAACAAGAAGGTGGAGTACATCAAGGGGCTCTCCGAGTTCTTTGATGCAGGAGCACCAGACTTTCAGAACATGGTTGATGAGGAGATAGTCGAGTCCCTCATCACCATCAAGGGCATCGGCAAGTGGACCGTGGAGATGTTCCTGATCTTTGCTCTGAACCGTGCCAACGTGTTCCCCATCGACGACCTTGGGCTTCGGAAAGGAATGGCCCAGATCTACCGATATGACATCAAGAACATCCCGGCCATGGAAGCTCAGTCAGAGTATTGGGAACCATGGCGAACGGTCGGTACACTGTATGTCTGGAAGCGGCTTGGAAACACACCTTGGTAATGTGTTCTGAGGAACGTGAATGCAATTTTTTGCCAAAAAGCATCAATATAGGTTAGAGAGATAACCAAATAGCGTGGGAGCTGGAACCATGGACCCAAAGCTTAGAAACGGAGTGATCGCAGCAGCCATTGCAGCGATGGTGGTACTTGCAGGTATCGGATTGGTCTTCCTCATCATGGGAAGTGGAGGACCAGGGGGTGAGATGCCTAGAGCCACCATGGACGATCTTCTCAACTCCGTCTCTGTACGAAAACCAGGTCCAGACACTGTTTACGTGGAAAAGGATGACCCGTACATGGTCCTGGTCGGCACTCCCATCGCCACTTACTACGAGCAGACCGAGCTTGTGACCAATCCTCTCCTTTGTGTGGGGACCAACAACCAGACACCGGACGAGGGCGTGTCCAAGTCCGTCACTACGTTCACTTCCAAGTATTCTCCTTCCCAGACACTTGGTATCGGTGAGATGCCGGATGGCATCAAACCGTCCACCCACATCGTGAGCTTCTGTCCGATGATAATGTCCACAGAAGCTGCAGAATTGAACTGGGAGTCGTCTGACGGAGCGATCATCGTCAGGTGGGACCAGGAGGGTTACAACCTCGCGGTCAACGTCGTTCCGCTTGCTTCCTACCTTAACATCCCGGTCATCGTCACCTACACCCAGCCCCCAGAGGTCGCAGCTACCCTGGCAAAGCTTGGTGTGAAGTATACTATATTATGTGGTGACGTTCCAGGCTACGGAAAGATCTGGCCTATAGAGTCCAAGGAAGAGGTCCAGGCCATCCTCGCCACAGGGTATCCTGATTCGACAGGAACCCCTGTGTCCGTCCTCGAGGACAGGTGCGCCATCAACACATCCTACATCGTCATGGCTAACCCCAACGACATCCATGTCCCCCAGACATTGGAGTCGTTCACCGAGGAGTTCTCCGGGACCGTGAAGCATTCCGATACCGGTTCCACCTCGTTCCCCAGCTCCAGTGCTGATGCGCCTACGTTCTACATGACCATCCCAGAGAACTACACCTACTCCAGGGTCACGATATATTCGGAGATGGACTGCGTTCCACCAAGGAACTTCGGCACACCCCAGAGCCACGGTGAGAGACACTACGTCTACTTCGGAATGGACCACGACAAGGACGGAAAGATGGTGGACGACTCGGACTCCGGTGACGACACCATCCACTTCATGTCCCCATCCCTAGCATATTCATATTCAGGCTCTGGTTCCTCCGTTATGACCGTTGCCTATACCGATTATCCGATCTTCAATTCCTCTGGTGAGAAGTGTATCCAGGTCAAGGCTTCCCTGGACTACAAGGTCACCCAGGACGAGCTCATTCCAGGTCCAGGAGTGATCCGAGATGCGTTTGCATCCGAGACTACTTTCAGGATATCAGTGACCGTTGAAAAGCTCGACTCCTACATCTTCCCACGACTGTTCGGCGGTTCCTCCCTTGCTCCATACTGGGCAGCTAACCGTGGTGGGATCGTCATGGCCTGCACCTCTTATGGTGTCCACGACGAGGCCATGGTGGCCTTGCCGAACTCTGGTGACCCTGCTGTTAACGAGGACATCTATACCGAGATAAACAGCAGGACCATGATCGCAAAGTCAGACCTCAACATCCTCCTCGGCAAGCTCGCAGGCGTGGATGGAACAGATTGGGTCGGCCTTGCAGACCACTACGGCGCCCGCGACCCCACCGACCCGATGTATGTCGGTATCGTAGCCGATCCATTCATGGTCCCATGGCTCTACTACCACAACGGTCAGGGAGCATGGGGTGCGTCCGAGGGATACGGCACACCATCCGATAACGGCTATGCCGACATCGACGTTGATGTGGAGAACCTCCCGATGGACCTTGACGGTGCAGCCCCGGATATGGAGCTTGCCATAGGCAGGATCACAGGCTGGGACATCCAGGACTCCTCTGCCCAGATGGCTCGGACCTTCTTCTACTACGACATAGTGGACCAGTTCCCAGGCCACAGCGGGTCGTTCAAGGAATCCGCCATCTCAACTCACGGGACAGTAGTACCTGTTGGTCTTGCGGAGACCGTTGTGAGGAAACTACAAGCCGCATGGACACAGGCCGGGTTCAATGTTGATACGACCCACAACTTCGCCAGGTCGGACTCCAAGCTCGCAGGTCCATACTACGAGACATCCAACTTCATCTTCGAGTGCGCACACGGCCACTACTACTGGTTCGTCCCAACGGGCTATAAGGGGACTGGCCCTGGTGGTGGGTTCCATGTTGCGAACGTCCAGGACATGAACTTCGGCCCTGGTGTGCTGTTCGCGTCAAGCTGTGTGACCGGCAAGATCGATGGGATCCCGTTGTACAATGCTGTATCCCAGGCATTCGTCCATTCCGGTCTGAACTGCTACGTCGGTGCTTCCAGATTGAGCTGGGGGACGTTCGCTCCTCCAGTCATGGCCGAGTCTGGTGAGGCGTTCGGTGGGTACCTTGGACTGCTGTTCTATGGTTACCTGACCGGTTACGTGTACAACCGCCATGGTGGTCTGACCAGTGAGGGGGTCAGCGACCTTTCTGTCGGTGCTGCGTTGATGATGGCCAAGAACTACTTCGTCAAGGAGAACGGCTCTGATGGTGGTGGAGCTGGGGATGATACTGTGGAGGAGTTCAACATCCACGGGGATCCTGCTTTCAATCCGTACGAGCCGAACCATAATGGTTGATGCTCATCGCCTCTTCCCGATGATGATTACTACAGCGATAATGATAGTGATGATTAGCACGAACGTACAGAAAGAGACAGATATGATCAATACTAATGGATCGAAATCGTTTGACTCTCCATCCCCCTCATTATCATTCACCACAGGGTCTTCTGGAAGCATTGACTCATTACCAAGAACAATAAGGGAATTATCATCGTATTGTGTTCCATATTCAGATTCAACAATGGCATAGATAGCTCCGTTAGGACCGATGGCAATAGGTTCATCGATCCGTCCATCATCGATCTCATAGGTCCATCTAACCGTCCTATCCTTTTCGAGAAGATAGATCTTTGACTCTGCTATTTCGAAGTCCTCATGATTGGCCGCAATTATCATTGACCCTTCAGAACTGAATGTGATTGGAGCTTGGATCTCACCCCACAATACCTCCCTCCATAGCTCTCTACCATCGAGGTCTAAAGCAACGATCTGTCCATCCTCTGTACCAAGAACCATGTACTCATCTTGATACATTGAAAGCGACCAAGGGCTTATCTCGAAATCGTAGGACCGTTCCCACTTGACAGAACCATTTGGATTGAAAGCAAACAACATTGTAGGTCCAGAGTAGAGATGGTTTTCTGAATAAGGAACGATGACTGTCCCATCGGAAGAGATCACTGGTAATCCCTCAATAGCAAAGCTCTTGTGCCACTCGAACTCGCCGTCTTGGCTCAAGGATGTAATTTTCCCTACTGAAAATGTGTCGCTAATGTATGTAATGATGATCGAGCCAGTAGGTGATAAGGAGGGATAACATGCATGGAATTCATTGAATTCTTCGATCTGGGTCGACCAAACTTCGCTACTCACATGGTTCCTGCAGTAGATCATACCCTCAGTTGTACCGAATATTACTTTTGAATCCGCTGTGACGGCTGGAACGCCACAAATCATATCAGATAATGAGGAGGACCATCTTTCCATCCCGACTGCATTCATGTATATGACCCTGCCATTGTCACTGGAAGTAAGAGCATAGGAATTCCCATAGATATCCATGGCAGGACCATGAGTGGCTTTCCCAGGAGTGTTCAGCTCCCACACAATGTCCCCAGATTGATTAAAAGCATAGAACTTTTCTGACCTGGACATCACTAATTGACCATACCCATCTATAGCGAATCCATGGATACTCTCATAGTATTCTTCATTCTTATAATCCGGTCGAAATTCCCAAAGGAGATCTCCTGTGTTCATTTCAACGGAGATGTCGGATTCACAAGTTCGTCGGTAGTTTCCCTTGTAACACGGCCACGCACTCTCTGTGTAAGTTGCTCGTGTGTCCTTGTTGGTTGATGTAGACCAGGCTGGCTGGATTAGTAGTAAAAGCACTAGCAATCCTATAATCAGAATTCCAAGTCTCCTCATCATCAGCGATGATAGGACAAGATACTCATATTAACTTTCCCCAGAAAAAGAGCGACCCGGCGCGAGGTGGGGCCTTCTGAACGCCGGGCCATGTAGTAAACCACATTCGAGTTAACCTTGTGTTCGTTCGCGTATCTCATTGGCGATGTCGATCTTCGCGATGTACCTGATAGTGATCAGACACACAGCCGTCACCACGAAGATGATTATCCCAGCTCCAGTGATCGTTGCTGGAGCCGAGAACATGATGCGCATGTTCATTATCTCCCACTCTCCAGCCACCTGGAGCATCATGAACGCCAGACCATATCCAGCAAGCGTTCCCATCACGATACCACCGACGGTCACAAAGCCTGCTTCAAGGAATTGCAGGATGGCAAGCTTCGGGATGGACGTGCCCACGGTCTTCATGGTCGCATAGTCACGCTTGCGCTCCTCCGCATCGATGAGGAACAGGTTGTAGACGATGGCGGATGCAAGTATGATACTGACAAGCACCATGATGAGGACCGTCCCGATGAAGATCTCCATGTAATCATCCAGCACGTTCTCACGCTCCTTCACATGGGTGACCCCTGCGACGCCCGGTGTGGTGATCAGCGAGTTCTCCAGATGCTGGACGGCCTTACCATCCTCGACCTGGAGGTAGTAGATGTTCGCAAGTCCGTAGAGGCCTGTGAGGCTCTGCATGGTGGGCAGCTCCATGAAGAAGTAGTATCCCATGAGGTTGTCCTGGACACCAGAGACGGGGACGGACATGGTCTCCATGGTTATGCCGCCTGAAGTGAAGTTCAGGCTTGGCAGGAGGATGTCTATGTTGTCCCCTGGACCTAAACCCATCTTTTCAGACACGAACGCCGATATGACCACTCCACCGTCATCCAAAGAACCTCTACCTACGTTCACATGGAACGAAGTGTCCATGTTCTGCACTGCATAGATGAACACTCCTTCTTCTTTATCACCGCTCGAGACTAGAGTGGGCATCATGATGCCTGGGTTGACGTCCTCTATCTCCAGGAAGTCATCTTCCCAGTGAGCTGTTGCATTCATCGGCTGGAACCCGTCCATCATGACCTCGTAGTCCCAGGCGTTGCCCGCGTTCATCTCGTCGATGACCACAAGGACAGAGTCCATCATCACAGCAAAGCCAAGGAACAGTGAGAGCGAGAGTGCAACACCAAGGACCGTGGTCAATGAACGACCGGGCTTGCGGAACGTGTTCCTGATGGCGAGCTTGATGGGCACAGGCATCTTCTTGGACTTGGCAAGCTTGGAAGAGATCCTTCCAGCCTTGGTGACATTGATGCCTTCCTTCTGCTGGATCGCATCCACGGGCTTGATCCGCAAGGCGAACCATGCAGGGATGAGCGTGCATGCCAAGCAGAGAACGATGGCGAATGCGCAAGCCCCCACATAATGTTCGAAGGCGATGGTCTCCTTGGTCAGAGCAAAGGCAAGCATCGAATTGATCAGGGCAATGAAGCCCACACGCATCGGAATCGATAGGATTATACCCATCAGCACTGACAGTGCTGCAAGCATCGCTCCGATGATCCCGAAGTAGAGCATCACAGTGGAGTTTGGAATACCCAGGGACTTGAAGATACCTATCTGGCCCCTGTGGGTCCTGATCATCCTGCGAAGTGTTATGATGAGCGCGAAGGCAGATACAGTGAACACAACGATAGGGAATGTGGCCACGTTCTGCTTGTCGTTCTCGTAGTCGTCATAGAGGAACCTGCGAGCTGCGTTCTCCTCCTTGTCAGTGGTCTCCACTGGAAGCTCGAGCTCTGCGAAAGCTGCCTCGATCTTGGTCCTGAAGTCTTCGGTGTCAACACCATCGACATAGGTTACGACGAAGTCGTTGTACATCAGCTCGGTCCCAAGGGTGCCGTAGAGCAGCCTGTTCGCGGTCTCGATGGGAAGCATGCAGATACCGAGGTCGCCCTCGGCCGGGATGAACGATCCCTCGGGTATGACGTAGAAGTGCTCGGGGATGTTCGCATGGTGGACGATATCGACCTTTACGGTCTCTGTTCCCTTGACCAGGGTCACCTGGTCATTGCGGTCCAGTCCATGAGCCCTGCCGAACTTGTGCTCGATGAAGCACTCGTCAGCGTTGTTGTTGGAGAACCAGTTCGGGTTGTCCACATAGTATAGCGGTGTGTTGACCTCGGGCTCGTTCTCCTGGCCTAGATCGTCGAAGGCCACGTATCCCATGACCATTCCCCTCTTGGTCTCCACCTCGCTGCCCTTGGTCATGTTGATGAAGATGTCGTAGATCAAACGATACTCCACGGATTCAACGTCCGAAGCGATCTCGGGTCGTGCAAGGATCGTTTGCATGGTCGACATGTTCACAGCGGTGCCGTACTTGAGCGTCACCTCCATGTCCATGAAGTTGCTCTCCTCGTAGATGGCCCCAAGGGTTGCCCCTCTGGTCGATGCCATATCGTACATCGATCCGTAGGTGGCTATGCCAAGGCCCAGGACGAGGATGATGAAGAAGTACTTGAACTTGTGAGCCCAGAGCTCCCGGTACCCCTTCTTTATGAAGGTCCATTTCATCTTTCCACCTCCTACCACTCCAGGTTCTCGATGTCCATTGGCTTGGCGTTCTTTTCGACATTTGCTATCTTTCCGTCCCGTAGATACAGGACCTTGTGAGCTATCTTTGCAAGCTCTTTGTTATGTGTGACTATGAGAACTGCTCTACCTTCCCTTGCAAAGGATGTCAGCAGCTTCAGGATCTTCTTTCCAGTGTGATAGTCGAGCTCACCCGTTGGCTCGTCCGCGAGCAGGATGTTCGGGTTCTTGGAGAGAGCCCTCGCTATCGAGACCCTCTGCTGCTCACCCCCTGACATCTGGAACGGAAAGTGACCTCCCCTGTCGCCAAGCCCGACCTGGTCTAAAAGCTCCTGTGAACGTGAGTGGACCTCCTTGGAGGGCATGTTCATGACATACTCCAGGACGAACTCGATGTTCTCGGATGCTGTCAGGTTCGGGATGAGATTGAAGAACTGGAACACGAAGCCGATGTTGTCCTGTCTGTACTTTGTTAGCTGGCCCTGGTTCATGCTCTGGATCTGTGTCCCGTTGACGTAGATCTTTCCATTGGTGGGGGAATCGATGCCCCCTATCTGATTGAGAAGTGTTGTCTTACCACAACCGGATGGGCCAAGGATCACTGTGACCTGGTTAGGTTCGATAGTGAGGGTTACGTCCTTGAGCGCATGGACCGTGACGTCCCCCATCTGGTATGACTTTGACATCTTCTCTATTACTATGATCGAATCCTTCTTCTTTGCTTTCAAAACGTCACCCCCTTTCTTTTGAGATATTCGCCAAATGTTCCTTCCTTGGCGCCGAGGAGTCGCTCCTCTATGTCGAAGATGGCAATGATCCTCTGGGGATCGAGGTTCAACTTACCGTCGTGACTGTGCTGCCCTCCAGTGAGAGCGTTGGAGGCTGCAAGCATGGAGATCGCTGTCTCCTCGGGGTACTTCACATGGAAAATCCCCTCGCTGCATCCTTGTTCGATGATCTTGGTATATGGTGGAATGATGACAGGGTAGACCGCCTTCTCCATCTTCATGTGCAGATGTGCGTTCCTGTCCTCATGGATGAACTCCATGAGCTTTCCCCAATCCTTCCCAATGTCCTGGAAGAACTTGGTAATGGCCATCATCTTGTCCATTGCCTCGAGATCAGGGTTGTCCATGATGCCTCCCAAGCTCAGGTTGAGCTGGTCGACAACTCTTTTAGCGATCTCGTCCAGGATATCCTCTTTCGATTTGAAGTAGTAATAGAAGGTGCCCTGTGCTACCCCCGCTTCCTTAACGATGTCGGACACTGCCGTCTCATCGTAACCGTCGTCTGCGAACAGCTTGATCGCAGCGTCGACTATCTCTCTCTTCCTGACCTCCGGGTCCTTTACTGTCCTTGCCATTTCATAGCACCTCCTTGTATGCGTAGTTCCTGTTGAACCACTGGAAGACGATCGCCAATCCCACCGCTGGAAGCAGCAATGCCCTCGTGGTCCAGAGCAACATGTTCACGATGATGAACATGGTCGTTCGATATCCAATTCCGTTCTTACCCCGAGGGGTTGTTCCTTTGATGTTCATGAGGATCACCTCCATCCTACATTGCATCGACCTCCTGGTCGTTGACTGACTGTCAGTCAGTTGTGGGATCTTAAAAAAGGCCGAGGGGGGCCAGGGGCTCCGGTCGACCTTGATCCGTGGTTACTGACTGACTGTCAGTCAGTTATGGGGGTAGGACTATTTATAGGTTGCTAGGGAGGGGGTTTGTTAAGCTGAGATTATCTAAGATGATAAATAGTAAGAAGGGGAAAGGAAGACGACAGCCTTGAATGCACTTTGCGAGCAAAGGAGCGAGTCGAGTAAGTTTCCTTCGTCAATCAGTGACGCATTGGAAACTTCTCGACGCAGCCTTGTCCAATCGTCGTACACCACCGAGGCCAAGCGCGCTTTTCATTTTGTGTGATTTTAGCTTGCACTAGGCTGCTAAAATCACAACAAAATGAAAAGTGCGGGAGGAGAGATTCGAACTCTCGAACATCTATATGAACAGATCTTGAGTCTGTCGCCTTTGACCGCTCGGCAACTCCCGCATAGCGATGGGCCACGATATTCAGGTCTGGTACGAGGAACGGAGCAAGCTTTGAAATCATCCACAAGAATCCGATTTTATGAACTCTATAATCATGTTTCCACATTGTTCAGAAAATCGGCCTCTCTTTTTTATTTCAGAGCTTGCGGAGTGAGCTCGTCATGGAGACCTCTTATCTGGCCTAGTTGCCGCGTATCTATTTCACCATTAAAAACCTTCTGGCAAACACACCATAAACCTTTTGAAGCTGGGGCCGGATAGAGCCGCATGCGCTTCCTTACCCTCATTCCCATCCTGGCCCTGGTCGTTGTACTTCTGCCACTAGCTTCCGCAGAACCATCATACGACCTCATCTTCACAGACGTCACTGACGATGCGGACCAGTACGGTTCTCCATCCTCTGGAGCAAGGCTCATGGGGGACATCGTCCAGTGTGGGTCCACAGACCAGGGTGAGACATTCAAGCTCTGGGTCAAGATGTATGGCGATATCCGGTCGGACGTCTCATTATCAGTGACCTGGCAGATCGATATCAACGCGGACAAGCAGGGTGACTTCGTGGTCACCTACAGCGCGAACCAGGACCTGGTCACCTGCAGGTTCATCTACAACTCGAACAGGACCACGCACGACCTGGTCTATAAGGTCCTTTCAAAGACGGTTGAAGCGACCGTCGAGAAGGTATGGCTGGGCACCCACTCCTCCTTCGACATCACGGTCGGCACCACAACAACAGAAGGTCTTGACGACTCGGTTGTAGACTCCTGCCATCCGCTGGGAACCTCGGATACACCGTTATTGCCTGAAGAGGGAGTGACGGATGAGAGCCCAGGACCATGGTTGCTCCTTGGTGTCCTCGCTGTTCCAGCAGTTACTAGCATCCTCAAGCGCCGCCGATAAGATCCAACTTTGAGCTTTCCTCCGGAAAGAACTCAAAGCTGGGCGTACCCTGAACTTGACATTTTAACATTAGATAGTGAGATGTCAAATTCAGGATAAGAAGCCACAAGATTTTTATCCACACCAGTGAGTGTGGGATAGCCGGAAAAGTTGGTGGTGTAATGGATATCACATTTCACAATGTCGTAGCCTCGAGCAAGCTAGAAGAAGGCCTCAACCTCGAGGAACTGGCACTCAAATGGGAAGGAAGCCAGTATGAAGAAAAGGAGTTCCCAGGTCTTGTCATCAAGTTCGAAAGACCAAAGGCTGCAGTGATGCTCTTCTCAAGCGGGAACGTGGTCTGTAGCGGCTGCAACTCCCTGGAAGAAGCAAAGGAGACCATCAACAGAACGGCAAAGAGGCTAAGGGACCTTGGCTTAGAAGTAGACTCGAACCCTGAAGTGACCTTCCAGAACATGGTAGCCTTCACCGATACCGGCAAGGACATCGACCTGCAGGAGCTCGCTATGAGCCTTGGTCCAGAGAACGTCAGTTACGGGGACAAGGAAGCGAAGAACCCGATGATCTACACCCATTCTAACGGTGTCAGGTTCGAGTTCCACAACAATGGCAAGGTTCTGGCCTCGGACTCTTCAGAACCTGAAGAACTGTCAGAGACCATGGAAGAAGTTGTCAACGAGCACATCCTGAAGAAGGGGTGAAACATGTCCAGGACAACAGGAGTGGCATTCGCATTCCTGGCAGTCGTCCTGCTGCTTATTACTGTTGTTCCGTTCGGATCAGCAGACGAACCAGAGACCAGGTCGACCTCCTATGGGGAACCAGAACTCCCGACGACCCCGTGGACCTACCGTGTCGAGAACACGACCTGGTACATGAACAACTCTCTGGCGTTCAATGCATCAACGACACTTATCATAGAGAACTCCACCGTGTTCTACAATGAGACCTGGGAGGTCCTCTCGTTCTTTGGCCCTGTCCTCATCAACAATTCGGTCCTGACCATCAACTCCACTTTCGAGCTCCTGAACTACACGTGGATCGAGAACTGTTTCTTCTACTTCAACAACGAATCGTCCAACAGCCAGCTGACGTTCTACACCAACGGGACCATGGTCAATGTCACCGCTCTCAACCAAGATGACATAACCAGGTACTCATGGACATTGTCCGTTATGGTGGGTGGACATTTGGACATTTTCGACTGCAACATCTACAGTTGCACACGACTAACTCTCAACGATTTTGCTAGTCTTTATGCCTACAGGTTGACATTGGACTGGACCGACTATGGGCTCCGGACCGACTCCATCTATGAGCAGTGGGCGGACATCACTGTAGAAGAATGCTTCTTTGGATTCGCCGAGAAGTACTCCATCGATGTGGATTTCGGGACCATTGATATGATCAACTGCCGCGGCAACAACACCGGCATGATGATCATCGACGCCCCATGCAACATCACGGGCTCCTACTTCTACGATGGAAAGTTCGTACTCAGGGACACATCATACATCGACAACCTCACCAACGAACATTCCGAGGCTCCCCTATCGGTCCTTGTCGACTCTGACGAGGATGTCTACATATCCAACCTCACGCTCAAGCATTGCCTTGACGGCTTCAAGTCCGGCTATGGAACGAAATGGGCATGGCTCGAGGACGATGGACCATCTGTCTTTGTATGCGATTCTACCTTCATCAACTGCACAGGATATGGTGTCTTTGCAGAGGTCCCGACCCGAATAACCAATAGCACTTTCAAAAGGATCCCAGGCAATTCCATCGAATCCTACCAGACCATTCTGTGGGCGGACAACTGTGTCGTCGACAACAAAGATGCGCCCCCACCAGAGGGCAGGTCTCGAGCCTACAGCATGAGCCTGTACTCCCCTGCAGGCATCTATGGTTACAACGGGGTGACCAAGATAGACAGGTGTCATGTCTCCAATGGTAGTAAACCAGGCATCGTCATAGACATCCCAAGGTTAGGATCGTGTGTGACGAACACCACGGTGACCCACTGCGCCTATGGTGTGGTCCAGGTCTGGGATGTCCTTTACTTCTACGAGTATGATGACCTCGAGACCCTCTACGAGAACCTGTTCATAACCAACTGCAACGTTGGCTTCAAGCTCGACGCACCATCCGCTACCCGTTCATCCCTTTTCGACCCGAACGACCCGACCGCGTCCACAACCCCACTCATCCGTAACGTTACTATCAACGGGGGAAGACCGGTCCACCTCAAGAACAACTCTGCCAGGATGTTCGATTGTGACCTTACAGCTGGGCTTGGCCACACTGGAATAATGCTTACGACAGCGACACTTCGTTGGTCGGAACGACTGTTCGTCCATGGTCAGAACAACGGCATATGGGTGGACTCGAACTCTGATGCATACGTTGCCAACTCCACCTTCCATGGCGCAAGGTCTGTCAAGACAGAATACCCTGGAGAGGGCCATTTCCTCAACTGCAGTATCGGCGCGAACCTCGATGGTTCCAGGATCTATGTCTACTACTACATCAACATCCATTGTGTGGATATCAATGGGGACGACCTCAAGTCCAGAGTGGAGCTTACCACTCATTACTATGCTGACCTCACCACCGATGATCAGGGTTGGATACGATGGATGCCAGTTCTTGCGAAGAGGTCCTCGCTACTTATCAGTGAGGAGGTCGAGATAGAAGCCACAGCACTAGGTGTTACCGGCCTCACTCCCACTGCATCCAGGAGCGTCTACCCGAGCAAGAACATGGATGTGATCCTGACCCTGTCCTTCTTCGATATCAAGGGTATCTCGCTCACATCATCTGTTGAACGACCGACAGTGGGAATGGACCTGGTCCTCACAGCGAAGTTCCTCAACAGAGGAGCCTATGAGACCGGAGGCTACAAGGTCGAGTTCTATGAGGACAATGTACTGTTAGGATCGGTCACAGACTGGACCGCAGACCCTGCCTCGGAGTTCGAGGTCACGTTCAACATCACAGCAAATGTCGGATACCACGAGTACGTCGGGTATGTCGAGACCGGGTCTTCATCCAAGGAAGTCGACAAGGAGAACAATGTCGTCTACCTCAACCTGACCGCCGCTGAACTTCCTGTGGCAAATATTTCCGCCACCCCGGACGAGCCAGTGATCGGGGAGAAGGTCTTCTTCTCGGCCTCGAACTCGGTATCCGATGTCGGTCTTTCCAGGTTCCTTTTCTCATTCGGAGATGGGACCGATTCCGGGTGGGTGACCACCTCGTTCGTCTCTCATAATTACACCATGGAAGGCAAGTACGTCTGTATGGTCCGGGTCGAGGATATCAACGGATTCACCTCACAATGGTCGGACCCAATGACCATCAATGTCGTGGAACCACCCGAGGTCATTACACCGAACAGACCACCTATCGCAGGCTTCGATGTCTGGCCGAACATCATCGACGTCACCGTGGACGTCCAGTTCTACGACACATCATCAGACCCGGACGGGGACGAGATCGACGCATACCTCTGGGACTTCGGGGATGGAGCGACATCCACCGTTCTGAATCCAACCCACAAGTACGATGATGACGGCCTCTACAAGGTCACCTTGCAGGTATGGGACATCTACGGGAACGTCTCCTATCCCTTCGTCAGGTCCGTATCTGTTCTGAACCTAGCACCCATCCTTGGCTTCACAACATCGATAGACAACACCTCGATGAAAGCTGAACTTGGCGAGGCGGTCTCCTTCGACGCCACCTCCACCACAGACCCTGACGATGACATGGTGGACCTGGAGTTCGAGTGGGATTACGGCGATGGAAGCAATGGGCTGGGTAGCACGGTCTCTCATGTCTATGACGAGCCTGGCACCTACACGGTCACGTTAAAGGTCACAGACGACGATGGTGCGAACTCAAGCTTCAGTTTCGATGTGGTGGTGGAGGGGGAGACATCAGAGCCGATGGCAAGCTCTGTGTTGTTGCCGATACTTGTGATCCTCGCGATCATCGCTATTCTCACAGCGTTCGTTCTGGTCGAGGTTTGGAGGAGAAGGGACAAAGAGGAAGAAGAGGAAGAGGTCCCTGACCAGCCTGAAGAGGAAGCTTTCATGGAGATGTACGACGACCTTCCAGAACAGGAGGAGGTTCCAGAGTCCAGCATGCCGTTCGTAGTGGAAGGTACAGAGCACACTGAGGACTTCCTGGCAGACGCTGAGGTCTCTGAAGGACCAGCCTTCAGTGCTTCGCTTCCGCGTGAAGAGATGGAGACGGCGGATGGGGATCTGGAGCCGGACGACCGGGAACTTGAGTCGGAAGAAGAAGAGGAACCGGAGAAGGAAGAACCCGAGGTGGAGGAAGTCGAGGAAGAAGGACTTCCAGAAGAGGAAGACCTCGAAGAACCCGAGGTCGACGATGACCTTCACCAAGTCGAAAAGGACGTCTACCACGGTGAGGAAGAGCTCGTTGCAGAAGAAGCAGAGACCCTCATGGTCAGGGATGCAGAATCTGAATCCACCATCTCCTTCGACACAGCTCCAGTAGCTGGTGTGGAGGACCCAAGCACCTGGGTCACGGATGAGATAACTCCTGACACGCCTGTCTGCATCCAATGCTCCAAACCATTACCGAGAGGAGCTGTGTTCAAGAAGGCCAGGGTCGGTGGGAAGATGGTCAGGGCTGGGCCGTTCTGTTCAATAGATTGCTACAAGGAGAAGTTCGGGAAAGCGAAGAAGTAATAAATCCTGAAAAATTCAGACCTCTGCTATGACAACCTGAATGTTTCAGGAGATGCCTTGCTTTGATAACAATGGGAACGAAGGATCAAAGTGAGGCTAGATTTCCATGAACTCGTAAGCGACCTCGTGCCCTGCCTCTTTTACAGCTTTCGTAGCTTCAGAGTCAGGATCGTTAAGAGGATTGGTATGGTTGATGTGCGTGAAGATCACACGGGAATCCAATCCCTTCAACCGCTCCTTCGAGTTCGCCACCAATGGATGGGGTATCTCTGACATGTCCCTGTTGGGAAGCTCCTCTCCGGAGTAGAAGGTCCCATCGAACAGGGCCACATCCACATTGGATATCCCATAGTAGAGCTCTTGTGTAAGTTCATCAGCATCTGGGATGTAGAGGATCTTCTCCTCCCCACGCTCGATGATGAACCCGTACGTCTTCACAGCATCGGGACGATGAGGTACGGTGAACCCAGTGACGTAGAGCTCATCGAAAAGCTTCGTCCTCTGCTCGGGCTCTATCTTCCGGAAGGAAACGTTCCCGCGTGCCACCATGGCCTTGACCGGAGCGTTGGTCCGCATGTACTCACACGCCTCGGGTGAGGAAAGTATCAACACGCCCTGAACGTCGGCACTGACCTTGGAAAGCATCCCGAGCCCGCCCATGTGTCCCAGGTGGGCATGGGTGATGAAGAATCCCTTTAGTGCGTCCAACCCACCGTCCACGTACTCCATCAGCAATCGATCAAGCTGTGGCTGGATCTGCAGGGATGCATCGATAAGGTAGAGCTGGTCGCGGGCATCGTTGATGATTGCGATACTGGCGCCGGTCCTGACGCGTGAAGGGTCTGCCCTGGCTGCTGTGCATTGCTCGCAGAAGCAACCTATCTGGGGGACACCCGCGTCCTGTGCGGTACCAACAACTATAATTCGACTGCCCATCGAATCGGGATATACCCGGTGGATAAAAAACCTTGGGAGCTTATGCGGTCTCCTTGATGAGCAGGTCAGGATAGATCTTCTTTGCGACAATGAATCCTATTATTATCATGGCAAGACAGAATGGGATCCAGATGAACCCATGGAATCCAGAGACCTCTCCGTGGGAGATGAAGTACATCAACCGACCTAGACTGTGGAGTGGAGACATAATACTGATACTTGCGAACCAGGGTCTGTAGAAGGTCTTGTCCTGCATGTCTCGAAGCATGTTATGTCCCATTATGAGAACTGTTTCACTTGAGACAACTGAGATTATCAAAGCCAGGACCATGTAGATGAGTGGGTCGTTTGCAATGGTCTTGACCCTCAGTGCCATGATTATTGCAGTTAAGGCCATGAA
>JANQNL010000083.1 GCA_028279585.1 Thermoplasmatota archaeon | reverse complement strand
CTTGGTACGGACCATGGGTGGATGAGAAGGCCGGAGACCTACGAGGACGTTGTGTCCAGACAGGTCCTACCCGAGTGGATGTAGGGCGCTGACCAGGCTCACCAAGCAACCGTTCAGAGGAGCGGAGCGGCCAGAGTCCTCGGCCTGTTGGACGAAGGCTCCATTTATGTGCTCCACCTCGGTCTTACGGCCTGCTATGACATCCTGTAGCATAGAGGACCGGTTCGGCCCTGTATGCAGAATGACCTGCTGGACCAGGTCCTGGGTGGCTACAAGCTCAAGACCAAGGTCTTGGGGAGCAAGCTTCACGCACTCTGTGACCACATCCCTCCACAATCTGGAGAGACGCTCGTCCTGCTCGAGCTTGCCGTTCTCACAGCCAACTATAGCTGTGATGGGATTGATGGCTGCGTTGACCACAGCCTTCCCCCACTCCTCTTTTCGCATGTCGAGAGAGGACTCGACCTCTATGCCCATCTCCTGGATCATGAGCGCTGCTGAGGCTGCCTCCTTCTCATGGGATCCGTAGGGTCCAATGACGGTCCGTCCAGCACCAGCATGGACGCAGACCTCCTCGGTCCAATTGAAGCCATGGGAGGTCACACTCCTTACCACAGCGTTCTCCTTGTGCTTGCTCGCAAGTACCCCCCTGATGATCTGGACCAGACCAATACCGTTCTGGAGGGACATGACTATGGTGTTTCGCGAGATAAGGTTCGAAAGAGCTCTCGTCGCGCTCTCTGTATCGTAGGTCTTCACTGCCACGATGCAGAGGTCGAACTCCACAGGCTCCATTGGTTCCTCGTCACACAGGACGACCTTGGGATGGACCGGTTCGGGTGCAGAGTCAGGACCTGGCATGAAAAGATATCCACCCGCTACCCGGTCGTAGGAGGTTCGCCTGGCAAGAAGGTAGGTGTTGAACCCAGCGATGCATGCCATGGCTGCGAGTCCGCTACCAAGGCTACCTGCTCCTACGATGAGGATAGAGCCCTTGGGTGATCCCTCAAGTTCAAGGCAGGCTTCAGACTGCACCATCGTACCTTCATCCGAAGTAGTCATTGAGTACCGATGGACGAAGGGGTATTTGGGGATTCCGAAGGACCTTCCCTTTACTAGTTAAAGTATATATCAATCAAATGCTATTACGGTAGTCCAATCGATGCAGGTTCAACGGCACTTCCTGGGCGGAGGGCCATTGTCCTGGATATCGTCCCCCCCACCTGTGAGGAACCAGTTATGGCAAAGGGTGTGAAAATAGGTATAACGGGCCTACCTGAATCAGGAAAGACCTCGGCCCTAAAAAAGGTCATCGAGATGCTTGAGGAAGAGGAACTGGTCATTGGTGGAATGGTCACCGAGCCCGTATTTTCCAAGAACAAGCGCACAGGGTATCAAATCCTTGACTGGATGACGAAGAAGCGCGGAAAGCTCATGACACCAGACCCAGAGGCCAATGATAGGGACGAGTGTAACGCCAACAACCTCGAGACACTTCGCAGCGTTGGTGTTAGCGCCATCGAGAAAGCCACAGATGAAGCTGATGTCATCGTCATCGATGAGGTCGGTAGGCTCGAGGTGGAGTGCGAAGAGTTCGTGGATGCTGTCAAAAGAGCACTGGATGCGAACAAGCCACTGCTCCTGACCCTTCACAAGAAATCCAGGAACCCGCTTCTTCAGGACATCAGGCGAAGGGATGACGTGAGGATACTCGAGGTAACCCAGGTCAACCAGAAGCTATTACCATACAAGATAATCCGGCTTCTCAAGGAGAGGCCTTGAACCATTGGAGGAGATGAAATGGTCATTGCATTCGTATTGATCACTACAGAACCCGGAAGGGAACAGGAGATCTACCAGGCCCTTGTGGACGTTGATGAGATAAAGGACCTCCATGCATTGTTCGGAGAGTACGACCTCATTCTAAAGGTAGAGAGCGACTCAATAGATTCCATTAGCCAGGTGATCACTGACAAGATTAGAAAGCTCGATGGGATCAACGACACCAAGACACTGACCGGTGCAAAGATCTAGGTCCGAGGTGGCCGATGGTAGACATCAAGGTCTGTTTGGATTGCGGAACAGCAAAACGTGAACATCTTTTCAAGCAGCAGTCATGCCAGGTCTGTGGTGGCCAGGTAGAGGTCACATCCGTACCCAGGACCAAGTTGTTCTTTGTTCAGCTAGGCTTTCTTTTATTGTCCATGATATTTGTTGTTGCCACAGTGATCATGCTCATCCAATACAACAACGACGACGTCCTGACCGGAAGATGGTTCGAGGTAGTTGGTGTGTTCATCATCGCCTTGAGCTTCGGGATCTTCGCCATTGGTATCCAGATCAAAGAGTCCAAGGACCTCGAGGAAGCTGCCCACGATATATGGGAAGAGGAGAACGCAGAGCAGGGTGTCTCCAGAAGAAGGGTGTTCAGGGGAAGTGGCAGGATGGAGACAAAAGGGACCACCAGCAGGTCAAGACGTGTCATGCAGCCTGTAAGGACCCCCACCAAGGACAGGGACGAGATCGCCCCGCCTGTCAAGCGAAAGGCCTTGCCTCCGTCCAAGGATGATGACGAGGACATTCCAACAAGATACCCGAAAGGTCTTGACAAGAAGGACCAGTCCGATGATGATGAATGGGCGGAAGAGGAGGAGGACACTATCATCAAGATCCCACCGACAAGGGGTAAGCGGATAGGTGAGGTCAAGGCAAAGAATGTGGTCCTGGACAACGAGGATGAGAAACCATCCAAGATCAAGGGCAAAAGGAAGAAGAAGGGAAAGTCCAGGGACTGATCCTTTGTGGTGGTAACTTGTCAGACCCATTTTCTGAAGAGACGTTCACGGGGGCTTTGCCTGGAGGCTGTATCGATTGTGGCGATGGGGCCAAGCTCGTTCTTCTGATTACAGGGCTTTGTGGTCAGAAATGTCCATACTGTCCACTCTCCGAGCACAAGGATGGCAAGGATGTCCAGTATGCGAACGAGCGGCCGGTCTCAAGCCTGGACGAGGTCATTGAGGAAGCGTTGGCCTGTAGTTCCCTTGGAACTGGTATCACGGGGGGAGACCCGATGAGGGTCAAGGACCGGACCCTTGAATACATCCGTGGGCTCAAAGCGAAGCTCGGGCCGGACCATCATATCCACCTATACACAGCTACTGCTGTAGAGCCAGCCGTTCTGGACGAGCTCATCGAAGCCGGTCTTGATGAGATCAGGTTCCATCCACCACCAGGTATCTGGGCGAACATTTTCGACAGGAAGGGTTCCCCATCCTACGACCAGGCCATCTCATACGCTGTGGGCGCAGACATCTCCTGCGGCGTGGAGATACCGTCCCTTCCAGACATGGCAGAGGACATGACCATCCTGGCCAAGAGGTTGGCCGAAGCGGGTGTTGACTTCCTCAATATCAACGAGCTGGAGATGAGCACGACCAACGCTGAAGAGCTGCACAAGATGGGTTACAAGGCAAGCGGTGCATCTGCAGCTGTAGATGGGTCCATGGAAGCTGCCTTTAAGGTTGTCCAGGAGCTCGATGTTGAGATGACCATCCATGGCTGCTCTGCTGGGTTCAAGGACTCTGTCCAGCTCCGTAACCGCCTTCTACGGCGTGCCTCGAATGTCCGCAAGCCATACGAGGTCATGACCGACGACGGCACCCTGGTGTTCGGAATAGTGGTGGGCGGAGATGTTAAGGATTGGGCCCACACCCTCACAGGGGCAATGAAACGGGAAGGGATCGAGGAGGAGCTCTTCGCTGTTCGACCGGACCTTAACAGACTCGAGCTCGCCCCTTGGCTTCTCGAGGAC
Source organism: Thermoplasmatota archaeon (assembly GCA_028279585.1). Lineage (GTDB taxonomy): Archaea > Thermoplasmatota > Penumbrarchaeia > JANQNL01 > JANQNL01 > JANQNL01. Next base: position 4,156 of record JANQNL010000083.1, on the reverse strand, counting down.
ATGCTCTTAGATGAGGATCTAAAGGGGTTCATCATCGAGGAATACCCCACCTTCGACCGGCTAGAAGTGGAGAGGACCCCCATCGAGTGACTGGCCCCGAGGTCCTTTTTTCGTTGAGATCTAGCGTGATTTCGTATCAAAATCATATTCCTATCAAGGCCAGATTAGGAAATGATTATAAACCCCCAGTAAATCTCCGAGTGTGTCCTCGTATTATGAGGCAGTTCCCAATACGCTGATTCAAGGAGCGATTAAAATGGCAACCGGACGCTGCATGAAGTGCAAAGAACAGGTAGAGATCAAAGACGGCAAAGAGTGTGTGACCAAGAACAACATGAGGATGCTCAAGGGCTGCTGCCCCAAGTGCGGCACCAAGGTCAACAGGATCCTCGGAAAGGCCAAGTAAGGCCGTTCATGATCCAGGGCGTAGTTTCGGCTACGCCCACACTTATTCCTTTTCGAGCGTTCTCGCTCTTTTTCATTTTCAATTTCAGTCGAGCTTTAGCTCTAACCTTTTCAATGGATGATGAGCCCACACACCGGATTGATGGACGAGCTGCGCCACACAACTTGGCCAGACAAAAGAAAGGCCTTTCGAAGTTATCGCATACGCTAGCTGTTGAACTTCGAAAGGTATTTCGACACCAAGTCTGACCAAGTGTGTTCTACACCTCACCCTCGAGGCCACAAACTGGACACTTGATCTTGGCAGGCCTCTTCTTCACAGTGATCTTAAGTGTGTTACCACAGTCAGGGCACTGTATCGTGAGGGTCTCAGGCTCTGGCTTCGGCTTGATCCTAGCTTTGCGGGCAGGCTTCTCCTCGACGACCCCTTGAGGGTTACGTCCCGAAAGGTCCGAAGGATCGCCAGATCCGATAGGATCCTCCACCACCTCTTCCACGGGAGCGACCTCGCCATGGACCTTGAGCGTCTTTCCCATCCTCACATGGTCGACGATGTGGAGAGCACCAAGTCCACCGAGAGCAACGGTGTTCAGACCGAGCATAACGGTCCTGATAGCTTCGTGGTTGCCATGGGTCAGTTCCTCTGCTGAAGGGATTCCACCCAATATGGCAAGCAACATGAAGATACCAAGCAATCCAGCAAATACCACTGCAAGGACACCAACTATGAGCTGGAACATCCTTGGACCCTTTGGTATGCTCATCTCGTGCTTCATGATCTTGTCCTTAGAGGGCAGGATGAATGCGAGAACTAGGATAGGGATGAGCGTTGCGAAGGCTATGAAATCCATTGCAAGGGCTAGTGGGTCCATGCTATCTGACATCCGATTGGGCCACTCCCTATATAAGTATTGTAGTAACGTTCGTCCATTGAGGTTTTATCGCACATTATGATAGATTTTAAGGATACAGCTATAACTTGAGCGAATATGGGTTTACGAATATGAGCTCACTTTGCGATCTTGGAAAAAAGGGGAAGAGCTCCGGTTCACTCCACAACTATTTGCTTTCCCATAGAGTGAACCGGTCTTTTGTGGATATTTTCCAAGATCGCTTCGTTTCCTCACATCAACAGCTAACCAAATACTATATTACTCACGCTCGTGATTCGAGGGATGATAGCATGGGAAAGAAGTCTGGCAAGGGCAATGAAGCTCCCCTTTTCGAGATGCCGCCCCTGAACGCAGAGACAGGCATCAGGTTCGGTTCTGTAGGCTTGGTGGTCCTTCTTTTCCTGTTCGGGATGTTCATCCACGAACAGGCCTGGGTCAGCATGGAAGCGGATATGCAGCTGGGGCCTGTGGAGGCGACCTTGAGCGCGGACATCTATCCCTACAAGGCCGAATACAACGCCACCATCGACACATCGAGCGTGGGTGGTATCGGCGGTGGTATCGCTGGAGGTGTTGGTGGAGGAGGCGGAGGAGCCGGTGGTGGAGGCAACATTTCACGAGAAGGTACCAACGTGTTTGGCGACCAGGAGTCCAGGGAACGCTTCATGGACAATGTCGGTCTTATCTATAACTCTTACAAGTCCAGGTTCTACGACCTTGAGTTCTATGGATGGGGAGACGAGCAGTACAGGGTCCACGTTGAGGTCCTCACATCCCAGACCCCATGGTGGGTCGAGGGAGTGGAGACCGAGTGTTGGGTCGAGATCACCCTGGCGGAAGACTATCCGGACGTTGCAAAGCTCGAGGTGGAGAGCGTCGACTTCCAGATCTGGTATGACTATGACGAGACCGCCAACGACTATCAGAAGGTGGACTCGGTCTGGTCATCCAACGAGCTCAAGAGCATCTCTAGCAGTGATGACATGATAGAGTATCGCAAGGGTATCATGCCACCATCTGGCAAGAACCTGATCGGGTTCACCGTGATCGTCACGCCAAAGATCACACTGACGGATAACACGGTCCTCACATCATACCTCAAACCGTGGGCATCAGGTGGCCATCCAGTAACGATCAACGTCAACACCATGAAGACCGTGGACGCAACAGGCGTTGTTCTGTTCCTCTCATCCAACTACATCTTCATGCTGTCCATGGGGATGTCTGTTCTGGCAGCGGTGTTCGCTGGAGTGAACATGAAACGGACCTCTGCAGTCATGTTTTTCATCGCTGGAGGAATGGCGATCCTTGCCATGGCGTTCTTCTATATCGGACTCCAAAGTCTAACCGAGATACTAGCTCAACCGCTGACCTCCGACAGGGACTTCGGTGATTCGCTAACATACCAGTTCGGTTACTTCCTAGGCTACCTCATGGGTGTTGCTCACATCGCGATCGGTATCGGCCACGTTGTCTCCTACAGCATGTTCTCGAACAAGGAGACACCGAAGAAGACAACATCTGGAAAGAAGGCTGGTAAGAAGAAACCATCCAAGGCATTCATCGTCGAAGAGGATGATGACGATGATGACATCTATGTCGCTGCCGTGGTAGTGGACGATGACGAGTGAGCCTGTTGTTCACACTTTTTCCTAATAGTTGGAATGACCAAAATACATATATTAGGCGCCTATCTATCGCGGTTCATAGGCCAGTTGAGGGATAACCTTGAAAAAGCTCATCGTTTCACTCTGCATCATCGCAATGTTGTTCAACATTGGCTATCTCGGTCTCATTGGTTATAACGAGCTCATCGCAGATCCTGACAATGGGAACGGAGGAGATGGTGGGGACGGAGGAGATGGCGGTGATGGGGGAGACGGCGGGGACGGTGGTGATGGGGGAGATGGTGGTGATGGGGGAGACGGAGGAGATGGTACTCCTATCGACACCGATCCCGAAACGTTCACGGTCAAACTACCTCCGCGTATGATACTCGAGCGTATGGTCTATGATTACAACGTCTTTGCAGAGCTTTATTCCGAGAACTCCTCATCCGGCGAGTATGAGCAGTATACAGTCGATGGAGATGGAGAGCTCATCCAGGACATTCCTGGAGAAAAGAGCGCAGAGGATGGATACAACGATATCCACAATGTCATCCACTTCAGACAGATGACCAGCGCCAACTTCGAGATCATCGTTTCCAAGAGCGACCAGGACAATGACGTCGTGGTCCCGGGCCAGCTGCAGGGTAACAGGAACGAATACAAGGCTGTCCAGGGGAAGAAGACCGTAAAGGCCGCGACCACGGGAGAGGTATCCCTTCAGGGATTCACCAACAGCAATGTCCAGACACCAATGGACATCAATTACAACGGCAACCTCAGGACCTATCCTGATGTCCATGCTGATCTCCCAACAACCATCGACCAGACCATCTACGACGGTGGTCAGACCCTCCGCCTCAATGATTCAGGCTACTACATCGAGCAGGACGTTGACAACGACTGGATGATGCACAGATACAATTGGACCGTTGACAAGGCAGAGAAGGTCTCTGGATATGATTGTCTTCGTGTCAACGTCAGCTCCAGCTTCTGGGGATTCTTCGACTTCCAGTGGTATATCTGGATATGCAACGAGGTCCCACTTCCAGTAAGGGACTGGGCGCGGACCAACAGTTCATGGGCATACGAGGACGATGACGGTTACAACCATGCGGGTTATATGATCCTTGAGATCGAGCGCAAGCTGCAGTTCGAGGCGTACACTGTGGAATCTGATAATGCTGATCCGCTCCCATGGACAGAGACCCAGCCCGACTATGCCGAACAGCATCCACTTGCCAAGTTCGA
>JANQNL010000054.1 GCA_028279585.1 Thermoplasmatota archaeon | reverse complement strand
CAGCAGCCTCATCCGTCCGACCGGTCTCGTCCAACACGTTCGCCAGGTTCGTATGGAACTGGCCCAGCAGCTCGACGTCCCTGTCCTCCCCCATCTTCTGCATCTTGCGAATGCCCTTTCTGAAGATGTCCTCGGCCTCTGAATACTTTGCAAGCTTCCAGTTGACGTATCCCATACCGCAAAGGGCATGGGCCTTCTCCTCGAGCTCATCGTCAGGGCAGTTATCGTAAGCATTGTTGAAGATGACGTGGGCTCGGTCGTAGGAACCAAGGTCTGCTTCCATGTAACCAATCCACCGGAGGATCTCCACTCTGCGGGCGGTGTAGTTGTTCTCTTCGGCTAAAAGGATCGCTCGCTTGTACATCTTCTTGGCAAGCTCCAGTTCGCCTGCCGCAGATTGGCTTTTGGCCATCTCGGTCAAGATAGTGATCTTGATACCGGGAAGGACCTCAGGATCGTCCAGGGCGCCATCCAGACCGGTGGCCTTGAGCATCTTCTGGTGGAGCTTCTCGCTCCTTTTGGGACCAATGATCGGCCGGAGCGTATCGATAAGCGGGCGTATCAGGACTATCGTCTGGTCCTTGGAGATGCTTCTTGGGTCCAGTCCCTTGTTCCGGCAGTGCTTCTTGAAGAGCATGGCCCCAAGGTCTGGAGCCTCTGCCTCCATAAGGTCGGACAGCTCACGTGCAAGCTTTTCATCATCCATGATATCCCGGTTCTCCTCCTCATGAGGGGATATCGTGATTTAACAGTTTCCCATCCATTTACAGCGTTCATACAGGACAATTACTAACTACCTCCGCACCAATGGTCGCGCCAATGGCAGGTCTATCCTTTTGGAGCCTTATCGCGGTCTATGTCCTTGCCGCATTGCTTATGCTTGTCGGTGCTCTTCTGGACCATCTGTGGGCAAAGATCCTAGGCGCAGGAAAGATCTACAGGATATTCGTCACCCCGGGTATCCTGGTCCACGAACTTTCACATGCTCTAGCCTGCCTGCTCATGGGCGCCAAGGTCACGGACATGACCATCTTCGACAAGGAAGGTGGGCATGTGACACACTGAGAACCCAAGGTCCCGGTCATAGGCACAGCGGTCATCTCCATGGCCCCTCTGTTTGGGATAACGCTACTGCTCCTGCTCATCTCCATCCTGTTCTCGATGTTCCTCAACTGCTGGTTCCCAACATCCTACCCAAGCCTGTTCAGCGTGGGGGCACCATTAAGAATACTATTGCTCATCGTCGAGATGTTCTACGTGAACCTATGGGAACGCAAGGCCTTCTGGTTCATTCTGTTCGTATACCTGGCCATGGCCTTAGGTACCTGTGTATCCCCATCCAAACAGGACCTGAAGAACAGCGCCATCGCGTTGCTCATAATCTCCATACTTACCTTCGGCTGGCTGTTCTTCTGCAACCTTATAGGATGGCATGCCCCCGTGCTGACGTTCATCGTCCAGGCCTTAACATGGGCCCTGCTGACAGGACTGATCTTTTCACTCCTTGGACTTGCGGTCACCGCGCCTATCGCTACTATCAAGTGGTTCCTCAAGAAGAAGTGAGTCCTTGCGGTTCTTATCCATAACGAGCATCACAACAGCTGCTACGATGATAGCAATACCGACAACAGCTATCCCACCTGCTATCAACGCACGATCTGCGGTGGACAATCCATCAGAACCATCATCATCAGGCTCAGAAGGGTCCTCCGGATAGATGCCAAGAGCTCGCTGCACCTCGATCTGGAGGATCCAGTCCAATGGCCCGTCCTTCATGTTGAAGCCACCTGCCAGGTAGATGTACTCATCCACTACAGCAACACCTAATCGGAAAGCTCCCATTCCCAGCTGTGCACCCATAGCATCCCTGACCTCTCCCGTGGAAAGGTTATAGAACATCACACGAGAGGTCCATGTGTTCCCCTTCACCGTGTTCTTGCCACCAATGATGAAGATCCCATCACCGAGCCGAACAGCTGAAGACCCAAAGGTCGGGTCGAGTAGCACCGGATGCTGCTTCTCCAGACCCTGACCTGTTGTGAACTTGTAGATGTCCGTGTAGGTCACGTTCGGGCCTCTACCACCGAACAGGTATGCTGCACCTTCTTCCTCAACATATGCTGCGGACATTCCAGCTATGGGATTTGGAAGAACGTCCTCGGTCACTTCGAACTGCAATGTGTTCGGATCGAAGGTCATCAGAGAAGTATTTCCACAAAGACTACCCATGCAATTTCCGAGCATGTAGACCTTGGAGCCATCGTAGAATGTCGCTGGCCTCTTCGCACCGTATGGCATGATATCGCCCAGGGACTCGACCTTGTTAGGAGGAGTGAACCTGGTCACATGCTGTGAAAGTGAACCGTTGGGCAATGTCCCACCGAATATGTATGCCTCTGTGCCAGTCCAGACAGAGACCGACCCAAATGCAGCCACAGGGAGTGTCTCTGGTAGTTTTGTAAGGGTCTCGGACTCCGTGTCGAACCTGTAGATGGTATCCTTGGTAGGGTCTGCGCTCTCATTGGACTTACCACCGAAGATGAACACCGACTCTCCATCGCTAACACAGGTAGGTCCATCAAGACCTACAGGTAAAGAACCGACATTACGCAGACCGCAGGCTGTGGAACTAGGAACATAAGCTAGTAGAAGTACTATCAGAAGTGTGGAACTGACAAGTACTATCTTCTTTGACATTGTAGGCCTCATATGGAGAGTGTTAACAATTGTTAATAAACTCTCTCCCTATAAATCGCTGGATGGTGCCTACTCGAGACAATCGAACCTGGTCTCGACCTCAGGGTTGTCAACGTCGGAGACCGCTTCGTCCTTTATCTCTTTGAAGATGAGCTCGCGCTCCTCGTTGGATATCTTGATGATGGCCGAGAGGACAAAGATCATTGCGAACTCGTCCCTGGATATGCCGCAGTCATAGAGGGCTTCCTTGACTATCAGTTTGAACGAGTTCCTGTACTTGGTCGCCAGGTCCTCATCCTCCAGAAGGGAGAGGTCCAGGGTGGACTCGTCGATGTTGTCCCCCTCACCAAAGTGGTCCTTGATGAGCTTGACCTCGTTCTCCGGGATGTTCATGTTCTCCCTGATTATTCGCAGTATCCGCTTCTCCTCATGTGTGAGGACCTCGTCCTCCATGGCCTTCTCCATCAGGGCCATGTAGATTATTCCGTTTTGGCTCAATGCCATTTTCCACACCTTACCTTGTGAGTTTTGTTCGAAGTTATAACGCTTGTGATTCTAAATCCCGTCTAGCTGCTGAACAGGAAGTTCTGGACCCTGTCCATGACGCCGGGTTTTGTCTTCTCCTGGGACAGCTCCTCCCTGACCTCGTTGTAGATGGCCTGACGTTCGTCCTGGGAGATACCGATGATATCCCGGAGAGCATTGATAAGAGCGAACTCATCCCTGGTTATCTGCTCGTCCTTGAGCGCCTCCTTGACAATGGCCTTGAACGTGGACCTGTACTTTCCAGCAAGCTTTTTGTTGTCCAGGAGGGAATAATCGATGTTGTCCACATGGATCTTCTCCTTTCCCTTGAAATGAGCGATGATCATCTTCACGCTATCGCTTGGGATATCCATCTTCGCTGTGATGATGTCCAGAATGTTGCCTTCGTCCATGCTGAGATAGTTATCTTCCAGCGCCTGTTCCATCATCATGTAGTAGATGAGCTCCTTGTCGTTCAATGCCATTGGACACACCCCGAAACGGAAATGAGATGGGATGTAAATAATTGTATCCCTTAGCTTAATAGAGGGTTGAGAGGGCCTTCATCGACATAAACAGTTAATGTGGATACTAAATCCGAGAGAATGTATAGATTTCGGCGTTAAGTCTTTACGTTTTCTCCCAAAGTGGCATAACTTCTCAAGATTACGACCCTAAATGATTATATATCCCCGCATTCATGCTCCAGGTCAATCCGCTTACGGAGTTGTTAACCATGGCTGACGAAAAGTCAAAGATCATTTGGACCAAGGTCGACGAGGCCCCGGCTCTCGCCACCTACTCTTTCCTACCGATCGTCAAGGCGTTCACCGGCGCTGCAGGTGTGGTCGTCGAGACCAGGGACATATCCCTGGCCGGAAGGACCGCTGCGAAGTTCCCAGAGAGGCTCAACGATGAACAGAGGGTCTCTGACGACCTCGCAGAACTTGGAGAGCTTGTGAAGAAACCTGAAGCGAACGTCATCAAGCTGCCTTGCATCAGTGCATCGATCCCACAGCTGAAGGCTACCATCAAGGAGCTTCAGGGTAAGGGATTCGACCTTCCTGACTACCCAGAGGACCCTTCCACCGACGAGGAGAAGGAGATCAAGGCAAGGTATGACACTGTCAAAGGTAGCGCTGTCAACCCTGTGCTCAGGGAGGGCAACTCTGACAGGCGAGCACCTACAGCGGTCAAGAACTACGCCAGGGCGAACCCCCACTCCATGGGAGAGTGGAAGGGTGACTCCAAGGCCCACGTTGCAACCATGGGCAAGGACGACCTCCGCTCCAATGAGGTCGCTACGACCGTCACTGCAGGAGATGCTGGAACCGCCAAGATCGTCCTCGAGGGTGCAGATGGCTCCACAACCGTCCTCAAGGAGAAGGTCCCTCTGCTCGATGGAGAGATCATCGACGCCACCAAAATGAGCAGGAAGGCGCTCCGTGCGTTCTTTGCTAAAGAGATCCAGGACGCAAAGGACCAGGGCATCCTGTTCTCCATCCACATGAAGGCCACCATGATGAAGATCTCCGACCCTATCATCTTCGGCCACTGCGTTTCTGTGTTCTTCGAGGAAGTCTTCGAGAAGCACGCAGCAACCTTCGCAGAGCTCGGTGTCTCACCGAACAACGGCCTTGGCGACCTCTATGCAAAGCTTGAGTCCCTGCCTGCTGATCAGAAGACAGAGATCGAGGCAGACATCGAGGCTGTCTACGAGAAGAGGCCAAAGCTTGCAATGGTCAACTCCGACAAGGGCATCACCAACCTCCATGTCCCATCCGATATGATCATCGACGCATCCATGCCAGCAGCCATCCGGGCTGGTGGAAAGATGTGGGGGCCTGACGGTGAGATGTACGATGCCAAGTTCACAATTCCAGACTCCAGCTACGCTGGTGTCTATCAGGCCACCATCGACCACTGCAAGGAGAACGGTGCATTCGACCCCACCAAGATGGGAACCGTCCCGAACGTCGGTCTCATGGCCCAGAAGGCAGAGGAGTATGGCTCCCACGACAAGACCTTCGAGGTCGAGAAGGAAGGCGTCGTCAAGGTCGTCTCCGAGGCCGGGAACGTCCTCCTGAAGCAGACCGTGGAAGAGGGCGATATCTTCAGGATGTGCCAGGTCAAGGACCTGCCTATCCAGGACTGGGTCAAGCTTGCTGTAACCCGCGCTCGTGCAACCGGATGGCCTGCTGTGTTCTGGCTCAACAAGGACAGGGCCCACGACGCAGAGCTCATCAAGAAGGTGGATGCATACCTGCCCAACCACGACACCGAGGGCCTGGAGCTCCACGTCATGGCTCCAGTGGACGCCACCAAGTTCTCCTGCGCAAGGATATCACGCGGCGAGAATACGATCTCCGTTACCGGCAATGTCTTGAGGGATTACCTCACAGACCTGTTCCCGATTCTAGAGGTCGGCACAAGCGCAAAGATGCTGTCCATCGTTCCTCTGATGAACGGCGGCGGCCTCTTCGAGACCGGTGCAGGCGGCTCCGCTCCAAAGCACGTCCAGCAGTTCCAGGAGGAGGGACATCTGCGCTGGGACTCCCTTGGTGAGTTCCTGGCACTTGCAGCCTCCCTTGAGCACCTGGCAATTGTCTTCGACAACCCGAAGGCGCAGATCCTGGCAGACACACTGGACGAGGCGAACACCAAGTTCCTGCTCAACAACAAGTCCCCTTCAAGGAAGGTCCATGAGATCGACAACAGGGGCAGCCACTTCTACCTGGCGATGTACTGGGCTGAGGCACTGGCGGGCCAGGACAAGGACGCCGAGCTCAAGGCCAAGTTCACACCTATCGCAGCAGCGATGGCAGAGAACGAGACAAAGATCATGGGCGAGCTCGACGGTGCCCAGGGTCAGGGCCAGACATACGATGGATACTACTTGCCGAACGACACGATGGCTGGACCACTGATGAGGCCATCTGCGACGCTCAATGGTATCATCGACTCGATGTAGGATAACTATCCTTACCAGGGCGGCATAGCACCCTTTGTCGCCCGCATCTTCTTTTTTTATATCTTTTACCCAAAGCTAGTTAAGACCCCAGACCGATTGTTGTATGAGGATGATGCGCTGGTATGGTCTTCTGTTGTTAGCGTTGCTGCTTGTTCCATTGCTTCCTTGGAGTCCTGTAACTGCAGAGGACACCATCGAGAGCGAGGCACCTGGATTTGGTAAGGCTATCGTAGATGTCGGTGACTCGGACGGGGATGGGTTAGAGGAGTTCGCTGTCCTTTCGGATTGGGGTGCGACCATCTATGAGAAGGATGGGAACTGGACCCGCCAGTATGACACATGGGACCTGTACATCGGAAAGCTTGAGGGCCCTGAGGACCTTACTTGTGGAGACTTCAATCAAGATGGTTTTGATGACATGGTCATAGGTTGTCCGGGGTGGTCTGGTGGGGGATTAGGTGGTGAAAAGAATGGAGCGATCTTCGTTCTACTCGGCTCATCTGATGGATTGACCTGGGATTGTAACATCAATGGTGATGGGAACGGAGCTGCTTTCGGGCATAGCATGGATTCAGGTGACATCAATGGAGATGGATTTGATGACCTTCTCGTTGGTTCACCTGGGTGGAACAATGGTACAGGCGCCGCCTATGCATTTTCAGGAGCAGATGTGAATGCCACGTACGAAACCTATGGTGCAGATGCATGGATGAATCCGGGACATGGCAATCCAGGTTGGGAGTGGAAAGGTGATGTGAACGAGTCAGCGTTCGGGATGTGTGTCCGGTTCATCCACGATCTAAATAGCGACGATATCAATGATGTTGCCATCTCAATGGTAACAGGAACAAAGTATGGATTCAATGTCTCAAGTGTAGACATCTTCTATGGATTGAACACTACTGAATTTGGTCTATCAAAACCCAATCGACTAGACAGAGATGAGATCGGTTATGGCCTAGACATGGATAGCAGTGAGAATGGATTGACCACCATTTACTACGACTTCAATGGAGATTCCCTAGAATGCAAAGTTCACACGTGGTATACGGACAAAATGAGAGGATGGGAATACCTGTTCACGGTTAAGAATGAAACAAGGACCATTGGCTATGACATTTGTTCCTTCCCAATCGATGGTCGCCCTGATGGATCTATCAATGTGTCTTACATGGCCCAGATCAATATGGGGACTGAAGAATGGAGGTTGCTCTACGTCCATGATCCATTTGTTCCATTCACTAATGCTACGCTCACTTCGGCTTATCCTACAATGATCTCAAATGATCTGGTCCCAGCTCGAGGATCTGGATCTAAGGTACTATTCACATTCCCGAGCGAAGCTTATGGTATGAATGATCAAGTATTATATGGGGTATTGAATGGATCTGATAGGGAACTCGAATGGCTATCAGTTGATCATGATTGGGTTAGCAAAACGGGGTACATCTCACCGATCAATGATACGATGTACGGAGATCCAGGGGAGGAGATCGACATCCATGCTGTATTAACAGGCTTCGATGACATAAGAATCGAGGTTGACATGTTCTATATGTTCATCTTCTGGGGGCCTGAACAGACCTTGATCTACAACGAGACTATGTGGGATAACCCTCTCGAGTTTGATCCAGGTGAACCGCGGGTACTCTCTTTGCATATAAGGGTAAACGAGACCGATGATGATGAAGAGGTTTGGTGCGGCTTTGATGCAAGGTTCTGGTATGTAGAAAATGGATGGATGGTTGGTAAGAACATAGAGGCAATCTGGGAAACATTCTACATCAATCAAACAGACACCGACGAAGATGGGATACGAGATATGGATGATGAGTTCCCAAATGATCTGAAGGAATGGGAAGACACTGACAAGGATGGGTATGGTGATAATGGGGATGCATTCCCATACAATGAAACTGAATGGAAGGATTCTGACAAAGATGGGATGGGTGATAACCATGATCTTTATCCATATGATGGGAGCAAGCAAAGGGATGGGGATTTGGATGGAGTAGATGATCCAGATGACGCTTTCCCAAATGATCCATCTGAATGGAAGGATACTGACTCTGATGGAATCGGAGATAATTCGGATCCCTACCCATATGATCCCGATAGAACACCTACTGATGATGGTGACGAACCTGATTCACCAGTGGGTATACTCATCCTCTTCCTCATCGCCCTCATCCTCGTAATTGCATCCGTCATCCTCTTCTTCGAGATACGCCAAAAGAAATAACACACATGCACATCCATGCCTTCCCATGCCCGTCATCCCACACATTTGGCGGATACAGTACAACAATTTGGTAAAATCATTGTTGCATATTGCCGAATTGTTAATATACTATACTAAGGAATATTGCACAGTAATTGTGCATTCACAATTGTACATGGTGATACCATGAACCGTTTTTGGATCCTCTCCGTCGTCCTAGCCCTCTTGTTGGTCTTACTTCCCGTAGTCGCAGGCTACACTCCAGAGACCACCACAGGGCAGCCCGAGATCGAAACCCCACCTGGTGTCACCATCCTCAAAAGCGACATCACTGGTATCACCCTACGGTTCGACCTGGATGAACCTGCGCAGGCGACCTACACCCAGGCTGATGTGGAGTATACGGCGTTCAAGCTCCAGGACTTCTCCGAGCCGTTCCAGGCCGGTGCTCCACTGCTTCCCTACCAGAACCACATGGTGGGTGTTCCCCCAGGCGTCGAGGTTACGGCCAGGGTCCTGAAGCAGGACTACGAGGTCACAGACGCGAACGTTCTTCCAGTGCCACACCAGAACGCTGGTGATTTCGAGTTCGCTTCTCCTGTGCATGAGCTCTACCAGACCTCCGGGCCTGTCTCCATCGTCGAGGAAGGCATGGTCCGTCAGCAGAGGTTCGTCAACGTCCAGGTCAAGCCTGTCGTCCTCGACGATGACGGCGTGCGCATACACTCCACCATCACTTTACGGCTGGACTTCCACGGAAGGCCAGGCACCATGACCTCCACCGGCGACCCGAACTTCGAGCACATCTACAGGGACGTGTTCATCAACTACCAGGAATGCAGGCTGTGGAGGGAGCCTAGGTATCAGACCAGGGCAATGCGCTCTTCCACAGCGCCAATGTTCAAGATCCTCACTGACGTGGACGGAGTCTACGAGCTCACCTACTCCGACCTCCAGACAGCTGGAGCAGATGTCGGAACCCTTGACCCACGCACTTTACAGCTTCTTACTACGAAGTGCGAGGTCCTTGACGAGGACACCGTCACCGGTGCCCCTACCATGACCGAGGTACCCATCATCGTCGAGGGCGAGGACGACGGGACATTCGATCCCACTGACCGCATCATCTTCTACGGGGCAGCATCCCCTAGGTGGGAGAACGAGGACTGGGTGACCACACCCTACCAGTTCGGTACCGTGTACTGGCTCACCTATGGGACCAACAACGGCTCCAGGATGGGCACCGAGGACGGAACACCCAACGGCGGCTCCACCCCCACCTCTTTCAGGACCATCGTCCGCGAGGACGCACCCAAGACCTTCTACGAGGACGCCACGGACTACAACTTCGTGGACAGGTTCTTCATGGACCACATCGAGGTCGGCAACGCTCCCTGGGACAACGAACATGGTCTGGTCAGGTGTGGAGGGGACGACGACTGGAAAGACTACGAGCTCACCATCAACGTCACTGCCAAACGTCTCATGTATGGTGCCGAGATTAACATCATGTTCAGGGTCAACGGGCCAAACCAGTTCTACGTCTTCAGCATCGGAGAGAGCTCCGAGGAGAGGGCAAGGTTGTTCAAGGCAGACCTCTCCAACAACAGGCAGTATCTCCAACTTTACACGGGCACCAACATCGTCAACGCATCCCAGGAGTACGAGATAAGGATCAAGGTCACAGGCAATCATATCGAGTGCTGGAGGGACACCATCAAGATGGTGGACTACTACGACAACTCGAACCCGTGGCTTTCTGGCGGCTTTGGATTCAATGGGAACTACGGGATAAACGTCTACTACGACGACATCTGGGCAAGCGGCACCGACACCCTGGCCCAACCCTTCACCTACTGGCAGGACTTCGAGGGCTACGACCTACGCTCCTTTGCCGCTGATGAGTTCTACACGCTCCAGGGAACCCTGGGGGAGTGCACGGTCAGATCACACTCATCCGACCAGGTCTACGAGTCCAACACGGACACCTTCGACCACGAGTTCTACGTATACGATGTAGATGGCTCAAAGAACATCGAATGGCGCGGTCTGATCTACGGACAGCCCTCCTACAATGAGGCAGACTCGTGGCATCATATCGTCACATACATCAACGACGTGGAGTTCGAGGACGATACCTGGGACGGCCATGGCCCCCATCCATACTCCTTCAGCCTCACAAGCGGAGACCTCGTCGACGGACTGAACGAGCTGTCCGTTGACAACCCTGGAAGGACCACAGGCGACTTCTGGGACTACAGCTACTTCAGGTACATGGAGCTGGACTACTGGCGCAACTTCGAGGCCGTCAACGACATGCTCCTGTTCAACCACACCTACCCGGACATGGGTATGGGAGCCACAGAGTACACCATCTCCGACTTCACTTCAACTAACATTGACGTCTTCCGGGTCAC
>JANQNL010000040.1 GCA_028279585.1 Thermoplasmatota archaeon | reverse complement strand
CCCATGTATGACTCGGCCAAGAAGGGTGCCAGACCTCACCGCAGGGTCGTGGTGGACATCGACCACTGGGGCCAGTTCTACAGGACCATGGTCGAGGTTGGCCAGGGCAAGATCGTCGAGCTCAGGGATGACACCTATGACCCGGATGGGAACAGGACCAAGGTCTACACACCCATCAAGCGCAAGGTCAGGAAGCTCAAGAAGGTCAAGAAGAAGGCTCCGGAAAAGAAGCCGGAACCAAAGCCAGAGCCAAAGCCTGCCCCTGCTCCGACGGCACAGGCCAAGGTCAAGTTCCCAATGGGACGTACCCCAGCAGACATCTCCCGGACCGTGGCCAAGGCTAAACAGACAAGGCTTTCTGTTATGAAAGAGAAGGAATCCGTTGAAGTGAAATGATCACTTCGGGTACCGCTTTTTGAGCTCGTTCAGCATCTTCTCCCTATCAGAGATATCGTTGCATACCTGCCAGCCGTGGAGCTCGTTCTTGATGGTCCCCACCCGCTTGCCAGTATCGATGCCGAGCCATTCCATGATGTCGTGGCCAGTGACCAGAGGGTCCAGGCACTGGACATGCATGTTCATGGCAAGTAGGGCCTTCTGAACTTCAGGCTGGTCCTCGTCCTCCAGCGTCAATCCCCTTTCGGCAACAGCCAGGGCACAGGCTCCCTCGAGGTTGTCACTCATCTCGTAGACGAACCAACGACGCTGTCCATCGTTTTCCATCTCCAGAACAGAGCTTGCATTGAACAGGACAGCGCCCACCTCGTCGATGTCGGAGTTGGAGAACTTCAGTCCCTTGAGCACCCTGCTGACCTGCTTCGTCTCCGTCGCAAGCATCGCGCTCATGAGAGCTGCTACCTTGACCATTGACGACTCACCCTTCAGATGCGACATTATCTCGCATGCGGACTCCACTCGCTGGTCTGGGTCAAGGTCCAAAAACCCTGCAGGCCAGTCAGCTCCTTCGTCGGAAGGGACTTCCCTGTAGAGCTGGGGGATGATCACCTGGAGGGTTCCGAACTTGTGCATCTCCAAAAAGAACTCGTGGGCCCTCTCGGTCGCCAGGGCCTTTTTGAACTCGGTCATGATGCGCTCGGTGGAGATGGCCTTCAGAAGGTGAGAGTGCTCCACTATGGCCTTCTTTAGGTTCCTATCCATCTCACCGAACGACATGAACCTGAAGGCCCGGATTATCCGAAGTGGATCCTCCTGAAGCCTCTCCGTGGCAGCACCTACAGCTCGTAGCCTCCCTGCAGCCAGGTCCTCCTGGCCGAGCCATGGATCCACAAGCTCGCCCGTCAGGACCTCGTAGGCGATGGCGTTGAACGTGAAGTCCCTGCGTGATAGGTCCTCGTGAATGGAGGTCGAGTACTTGACCGTCTCTGGATGACGCCTGTCCAGGTAGTCGCTCTCCAGCCTGAAGGTAGTGACCTCGACGGACTCTTCACCCATCAGGACAGTGACAGTGCCGAACTTGATACCTGTGGGGACGGTCCTTTCGAATAGCCCCATGACCTCTTCAGGAGTAGCATCCGTCGCAAGGTCGTAGTCCGTCGCCTTAAGATCTGCAAGGATGTCCCTGATGCTTCCCCCCACAAGGTAGCAGGAGAAACCTGCGTCTGTCAGGGTCTGTGCGATGGACCGGATATGGTCGGGTATCTTGATGTCTAGCTCTGTCATCGTGCTCACTTTTTCAGGACCTGCTCGATCTCACCAACATAGAGGGTGTGGTAGGATCCATCGGAGTACTCCTTGTCGATGGACGGGTCGATGAACAGCTTTGGGTCGACCGCATGGCCATAGATCTTGTTGCAAACAACGATCGTGTCTGCCTCTTCGAAACCTACTACACCTGGCTCGATCTCCATAGGGGTGAGGCCGGTCTCTGTGGCCTTGTCGATATCCCGTCCAGACTTTGTCCCGCAGACCATCAGGGTATCCTTGTACTTCGCTTTGTCGAAGAAGGCGCAAGTGAACTTGTCTTCCCTCTCTGTGAAGTTGTGGGTGTGCCTGCTGGGCCTAATGAAGATATACATGACCTTGCGATGCCAGAGAATGCCGAAGCCTCCCCATGCAGCGGTCATTGTGTTCCAATCGTCCTTGGTCCCTGCGGTTATGAGGAACCACTGCTCCCCTATCATCTCGAACGCGTTGCTAACGTCTTCAGGTTTGATCGTGCTGAAGCCTTCCATTTTTCTCGCCATGTGACGACAATCCCTACTGGGAAAAAAAGGTAACGGGTCGTTACTCGTGGCAAGGCTTTGTGGGAACCTCACCTGGAACTCCAACAGCGTCGGCCCGGCATTGCTTGCACCTGAGGAACTGCTCAAGGTGCCTTCTGGACATGCGCCTGGCCTCCTGCATCTCCTCCTTCGTTGGCGCCCGAAGCGAACACTCCCCCACAGGAATGATCGGGATGATATTGTGCAGCTTTACCCCGGCCTTTGCCCCCCGCTGGGCGATGAGTTCTATCTGGTCCAGGTTGACATCAGGGACCAGTACAGTGTTCAGCTTCACTGTCATCCCAAGCTGCACACACCTCTCGATGCCGGTCCACTGTCGAGTGGACAGGTACTCCGCTCCCTTTGGACCGGAGATGTTGTTGCCCCTGTATCTTACCCAGGAATAGATCTTACTCCCAACCTCTGGTTCCATGGCATTCACGGTCACGGTCACAGTGGATACGCCGAGCTCGTTCAGCTTCGGTGCATACTCTGCAAGCTCAAGCCCGTTGGTGGAAAGACACAAGATAAGCTTCGGATACTTCTCATGGACCAACCGAAGGGTCTCAAAGGTCTGGGGATTGGCAAGCGGCTCACCTGGTCCAGCTATACCGACAACCCGGAGCCTAGGATCGCAAACATGCTCGTCCAACCAGGCCAATGCCTCATCCGGCTCCATGACCTTGGCGGTAACACCAGGTCTGTTGCTGTGGTAGCAATCTCCCACTCGCCTGTCGCAGAATACACACTGGACGTTACACTGGGGTGCAACAGGAAGGTGGATCCGCGCATACCTGCCATGGGCCTCGTGGTCGAAGCAGGGATGCTCTTGGACCTGTGGAACGTCCATGTTATGGGATTGGTATAAGATGTTTAAAATTATCCTCTATTATAACAGAAAGGGCGTTGATCAACACCATTTTTTAGTGGTGACTTGACCAGAAACCTTATACCGAGCCCTACCCTACCCGGGCTCCAGCGACCGACCGGAGCGACAGCTGATGGGAGATAGACCTGAATACACACAGATCTTCGAGTATCTTCGGGACAACTACGAGTTCAAGGCCCCAGATTCTCCGAGGACCAGGTTCTTCAAGCGCGATATCGCGTTCAATCAGTATGCTAACCTCGATGGACCCGTTTCTGAGAACATCCAGAAGTTCGAATCGGAAAAGGAAGCTGCAGATGTTGTGGAAGAGTTCGCTCGCAACGCTGGTGCCGACCTTGTTGGTTTTACCCTTGTGAAGGACAACTTCGTTTTCGAAGGAACTGACATGCCCCACAAGTATGCCGTGGTCATAGCCAAGGAGATGGATCACGATCTCATCAACACAGCACCAGAACCACCATCTGGAACTGAGGTCCTCCGGGCATACTGGCGTTTGGGTGACGTCGCGGTGAAGTTAGCAGCGTTCATCAGGTCCATGGGTTACTCAGCCCGTGCCCATCACCCACGAAGTTTTGTGAACCAGGACCCTACCGTCCTCCAGCCAATCGCAGCTATAGAGGCCGGCCTGGGTGAGTGTGGTAAAATGGGGCTTCTCATCACAGAGGAGTTCGGCCCCAGGATAAGGGTCTCAACGGTCACAACTGACCTGGCCCTCCCACAGGACCCACCCAAGGTCTTTGGTGTCCAGAAGTTCTGTGAGAACTGCACCAGGTGTCAGGACGCTTGCGATGGGGATGCTATCACTGGTGAAACCCGGCCTTACAAGGAAGGGATGGAGCAGTATGTCATCGATCCCTACAAGTGCCTGCCATACTTTGCAGAGTATGATGGCTGCAATCTCTGTGTGTCCAAGTGTGCCTTCAATCTCAAGGGTGAGGAACTGAAGGCGTTCGTGGCAAAGCTCAACAAGTGAACTTACTTGTTAATTTTTTTGAGTTCACCACTTTCTATGAGCACCTTCAGGTCATCCAGGCCTATCTTTCCGTCCTTGGCCACCTTTTTCTTAGCAGACTCGAGCTTGACCTTGTCCTGCTCCTGCTGCTTGGCCTTTCGCCAGTTCTTGGCCTTGTCCTGAAGTTCGTTGAGCTTCTTCCTTATCCCATCGAGCTTCTTCTTCTGCTCGTTTATCTGGGTGGAAAGGTCCCTCTGCTTCTGCTTGAGCTCAAGGAACTCCTTGTGGAATCCCTCGGCCTTGTTGCGGACATCGTCCTTTTTCATGAACAGCTCCATGGCGGTCTGATGCTCGGCCTGGGATGCGGCCACAAGCTCAGATACGTCGTCATGGATCTCCTGGACCTTGCCCTCGATCTGCTTGATGTCGTCGTATGACTGGACGACCTCCTTGTGCTTTTCATCGGCAACAGCCTTGATGCTGTGCCTGCGCTTGAGGTCGAATATCATCTCCACCATCAAAAGCTCGTTCTTGAGCGAGAGGTCGGTGTTGAGAAGTGTGAACAGAGCGGAGTTGAGCTGGCGTTCGATGGTCTCCTGGGTGCCCTTGGCATCCTTGTTGAGCCTGTCACGCTCCGCCTTGGCCTGATTGATGGCCCTGGCGTGCTTGATTATCTCTTTAGAGACCTCGCGCTTGGTGTTGAGAGTGCCCTTGACCTTGGACTGGATCTCATCCCTCTGTTTCAAGTGGGTCTTGGCCTCGTCTATGAGACGCTTGACCTCCTTGTTTGCCTCGTCCCGCTTCTTGATGGTCTCCTGGACCTGGGCCTTGAGCTGGTCTGCCTGCCTGAACATGGCCTTGAGGTTTCCCTGCTCTGCGAACAGCTCGTCCTTGAGCTTTTTGATATCCCTGTGGATAGGATCGTTATCCCGTGGAGGCATTACTCATCACCTCCTTCGGGTTTGAGGTCTTCTGGTTCTGCAGTTTTCTCCTCGGGCTTAGGTTCCTCCGGCTTCTCTTCGACCTTCGGTTCCTCTGGCTTCTCTTTGACCTTCGGTTCCTCTGGCTTCTCTTTGACCTTCGGTTCCTCTGGCTTCTCCTCGGCCTTCGGTTCCTCTGGTTTCTCCTCTACCTTCGGTTCTTCAGGCTTCTCCTCCGCCTTCTTCTCCTCTTTCTTCTCCCCACCAGCTACCATATCCTCCGGAGTGAGGTCCACGTCCATACCAACGTCAGGCTCCTCCAGCTCGTCCGGGAACGGCTCCTGCAACCTCTTGGACCAGAACTCCAGGGACTGCTGGTGGTTCTCGAGCTTATGCTTCAACCTTCCCAGCTGCCTGTTGCACTCCTTGTAGCGCTTGTTGAGCTTGCTGAACTCCTCGTGCTCCACATCGGACTCCTGCGCCTTGGCAAGCATATCCTCGTGAGCCTTCTGGGCAGCCTCGAACTCATGGTTGATCTGCGCCTTGAGGTCGTCGATGTTGGTCTCTAGACCCTTCTGCTTCATGATGTCGCCTGAAAGGTCGTTCATCTTGTCCATGCTCAACTTGATCTCGTTGACCAGGTCCCTCTCCTTATCGATAGGGATGACCGACGTTTGGAGCTTCCAGTCGACGTCGTTGACATACCGTCTGTGCTTCTTCAGCTCCTTGGTATGCTCTGTGACATCTATGTTCTTCTCGATGAGGTCGAAGTACTGTTCACGCAACTTCTTCCCGTTATCGTGATGTGTCTGTCTCTCTGCTTTAAGTGTCTGGACGGCCTCGTTTATGGCGTCCCTTTTCCCCTTGAGCTCATCGACCATTGGCTGCAGCTCGTCGGCCTCGTCCTTGAGCTTTGCCTGGGTAGCCTCGATCTTCAACACCTCGAGAGTGTGGCGTTTTACAATGAGGTCCACAATGGCCCTTCGAGAGAGATTATCAACAGTGATGTGTGAATAATCCACAATGGAATCCTCAGGTCCAGGGACCTTTCGGGGTTTCCGTGGGGGCTTCTTCTCCTTTGGCTTTTCCTCTGAAGCTTTAGGTTCCTCTGGAGGTTTGCTTTCCTCTGAGGGCTTCTCTTCCTTGGACGGCTCCTCTGGCTTGGGCTCGTCCTTTGAAACTTCTGGTTCAGAATCTTTAGCCTCTGGCTCGTTCGTGGCGGCTGCGTCGGGCGTGGCCTGTTCAGGCTCTGGCTTTGGTCCTTCGACCTCCACCACGTTGGAAGTGTCGTCCTCCGTTTCGGACACTTCCTGGTTAAGGATCTTGTCCTCGGGTGACTCCATGTTCTCACCGAGTTATGGTTTTCCTGTCCAGACATCCAGGTCCGGACCCAGGTGGGCGTGAATCACACACACCATATATACGATTTGTGCCAATGTACTACAATTATATCATAAAACAAAGACTTTTTAAGCCATCACCCTTTCCCCGGACTGGTCGACCCACATGCCAGATAAGAAGAAACGTCCAGCGCCAAAGCCGGCAGCGAGCCCTTGTGCAGGATGTGCCACATCCGAGCCTGAGGGCCAGGTCGAGATGAGGCGTGGTGGCAACTGGCTTGAGCGCATCATCGGAAAGCCCGGTGGTGAGCTGGCCGATAAGGGTCCAAGGGACCCACTTCGCCGCACCATGCTCTGGGTCGCCGCTGGGCTTTTAGCCCTTGTTTGTGTCCTTTCATCTTACAACGTGGGTCTGTTCCTGGCCACCCCGCTCATCGCTAACCAGTCATCTGGAGATTCCGACCTGGTCGGAAGGCTGGGAAACTCCGATGGGATCCCTCTGGACAATGCGACCATCTATGTTCTGGACCATGACCTTACTGGCATCACGGACTCCCAGGGATTTTTCGAGATCGAGGACGTCCCGTCAGGGATGAACACTGTCCGGTTCTATGCCGAAGGCTACAGGACGAAGCAGTACAACGTTATCATAGCATCCAAAGGCACCACGGACATCAACGAGATGCTGGACATCGGTAAATGGCTCACTCTGGACCCTTACGTTGAAGATGTCAGGGCCCAGAACGAGATAACAGAATCCACCCTAACTGGTGGCCTCTCATGGATCGACAGCACACCTCTGGTCGGTGCGGACCTGACCCTGTCCTATCTGATGATGGACCAGAACGGTACGCTTGTGAAGGTCACGAACGGCCAGAACACCACTACCACTGACTCGAACGGTGAGTATCTATTTGGCCATACAAGGACCGGATGGTACGAGCTGGAAGCTACTACCACCATCTCACCCCCCACTACCACTGGTGTCAATTCCTACGAGCTCTCTGTCAAGCTTTACATCCACGGCCAGGGTGTGACGTTCTCGCACGTCATCAACGCAAGCCACTGGCTCACCCCCGAGGATAACATTCAGCGTGTGGACAACACCATCAGGGAGTCCATCGACCTACTGACCAACGTGACCTTGAGCGTCACCGCAGACCTCTCGGACCCGACCACTGACTGGCCCATGCTCGAGCCGGACAAGGCAACCGTTAGACCAGCCATCTACAGGGCCACCGTCTATGTTGGAGACCCATCCCTGCTCCTGGAGCCGGAGAAGGGGCCCGTCAAGATCACAACCGTTACAGACATCAACGGCGAGCTCACCATGCAGCTCATCCCTGGCCTTTACAATCTCACAGTGTCCCGTGAAGGAACCAGGCTTGCAGACATAACAGGCCTCAACGTCAGCGCGAACAGGGACCTCGACGTCACCCTTGAGCCTGGCACCACGATCTCCGGAAAGACCGGCATCCAGATCATCGACGCGGTGCAGATGCCACTGCTCATTGGATACGGTGTCGTGTTCGGTCTGTTCTCACTGGCCGCTGGTGCTGGAGCGGTGCTGTGTCTTATCAGAAGGAGATACGCCATAGCCCTACTCTGTGCCATCGCAGGTATGCTGACCATTTTCCCTGTGAGCCTAGGGTTCTGCAGCCTTGGAACGCTTCTGTCCCTGCTTGCGTTCATGCTGATATTCAGGTCACGCATGGACTTCCGCAGCTGATGTCCAGTACTAGTATTGTACAATGAACGCGTCCGTCCCATCTGGAGATCTGATAAGATCCCCAGCAAAAGTTCATTTGTTCTACAATGAACCTTTGCCATGCTGGCTGGGACGGACACGTTCAACCCTACCAAAACAGTTTTTATATAGCAAGTGCCATCGTGTTGCCCTCACCCATCAGGGAGTGTCCTCAATGGCCGAAGACAAAGAGAATATGGACCAGCTTCAGAGCGAGATAGACGAGCTTAAGAAGAAGCTAGAGAACATGGGCGATAGCAAGACAGAGGATACGCCAGAAGAAGAGACCTCTGACGAGCCTGAGGCCAAAGAGGAACCAGTAGCAGAAGAGGCCAAGGACGAGGAACCTGCTGCGGAGGTCAAGGTGGATGAGGAAGACTTCGACACTTCAGACCTTGAGCTTGATGATGAAGAGGAGAAGGAAGAGAAGAAGGATGAGGAAGAACCCTCTGGGGATGACCTCACAGCAAAGCTCCTTTCCATCTCCAGGGTCGATGTCATCATGGCCAAGAGGATTATCGCCTCCGGCATAGACACCGAGAAGAAGTTGAAGACCGCTACAGTGGATGACCTTCTGAAGGTCCAGGGCATCGGGGCGACCCAGGCCCAGACCATTGTCGACTCCGTCAAACAGGGACTCATGACCGTGGAGATCGAGACCACGGATGGTGTCAAGATCATCTCCGAGGACAGACCGGACATTGGCGAGACCATCGAGGACGATGAGCCAACAGCTGAACCCGAGAAGGAAGAAGCTGAGACTGACGCACCAACCCTTGTTGGAGAACCAGCAGCGGAAAAGGATGAGAAAGAGGTCAAGTTCAAGGTCGTTGATGGGGAGGAGGAGGAAGCTCCTGCAGAGACTCCTGAACCAGAAGAGCTAGAGAAGAAAGAGGAGGAACCTGCAGCAGAGGAGAAACCCGAAGAGGGATCCACAGACGTGGATGTCTGCTGTCCCGTAGACGGCGAGGCAACATCAACTGCCGAGGAGCGCAAGGAACCCTCAGAAGAAGAGGACAAGGAACCTCCAGCGCTCGTCAGCAAGATCAAGGGCATCTTTGGCAAGCTGAAGAAGCCAAAGGATGAGGCGGAGGTGGAAAATACCGAGGAGCCCAAGGAAGAGGTCGTTGAAGCGAAGGACGAAGCTGAGCCTGAAGAACCCACGCCTGAGGAACCTGAAGAAGAGGTCAAGGCCGTTGCCCCTGCCAAGAAAGAGGTTGACGTCAAGTTCAAGCCAGCCGAGCCCCTTGAGGAAGAGGAGCAGCCAATGCCAGAGGTCGAAGAGGTCACAACCTCCACAGACGTCGAGGGTCCAAAGGAAGAGGAAGCTCCTGCAGAGGACGAGGACAAGGAACCTCCAGCGCTCGTGAGTAAGATCAAGGGCATCTTCGGCAAGCTCAAAAAGCCAAAGGATGAGGAAGCAACCGTGGAGTCAGAGGCAGAAGGGCCAGAGACCCCGGCTGAAGCCCCAGCACCAACACCTGAAGATCCGTTCGCACCACTGGTCGGAATAGTCGAACCAGAGCAGGTCCAGCTCCTCAAGGATGCTGGCTACACAAGCTCCGACGAGCTCAAGGATGCCATCATGGAGGACCTCGAGCTTATCGATGGTATCGATGAGGAAACCGCCTCAAAGATACTTGTAGCCGTCAAGTGAGCCCGCGAACGTGTTCTACTAGTGCATTTACGTTCGTTTCTCCGCAAAGTTTATTCGTTGCATTGATATCTTTAGCCTTGGTGAGAAAAGGGTGTCACTTCTAGAAAGTGCCAAGGCTATCATAACGAACTCCTTGAAGATCCGTAAGGGAGAGGTAGTGCTCATCCTGACAGATACCAACAAGGAATCCATAGCCAAGGCCTTCCAGGAAGCAGCTGAAGATGCAGGTGCCCATACCATTCTCATGGAGATAACCCCCACAGACTATCACGGTGAGGAACCACCGGAGATAATCACAAGGGCCATGGGCCAGGCGGACGCCATCATCGCCCCCACCACTTATTCCATCACCCACACCAAGGCGAGAGCGAAGGCCACGGACAAGGGTGCCAGGGTCATCTCCCTGCCAGGTATCACCCCGGGTATCATGAACTCCGGCTCCATCAGCGCAGACTATGCAGCCATTGCCAGGGACATGTACAAGGTCTCCAGAAAGCTCAGGGGCGGAAAGGAGATCGAGATACTCACCCCCAGGGGGACGAACCTTACCCTCTCCATCAGGGGAAGGGAATGGATAAGGGACTCTGGCCTTGCCCATCGAAAAGGTGGGTTCACCAACCTGCCAGCCGGTGAGCTGTTCATTGCTGTGAACGAAAGGAGCACCAACGGAACTGTCGTCATAGACGGCTCGTTCGGTGAACCCATCGAAAAGCCTGTGAAGATGCGCATCCTCAAAGGAGAGATCAAGCGTATAACCAACGCTAACTTCCTTCGCAAGAAGTTCAAGACCCACGGCAAGCGTTCCATGACCATGGGCAAGTTCGGTATCGGTATGAACCCACAGGCCAAACCGAAGGGAGAGCTCCTGGAAGCAGAGAAGGCTCTCGGTACTGTCAACATAGGCTTTGGCAACAACGCAAGCTTCGGCGGCAAGATATCGCTGGGCTTCTCCATTGAGGGCGTGATAACCCAGCCTACCGTCCTCATGGACGGCAAGCCAGTGATAGAGGCTGGAAAGCTCGTCATCTAGACGTCGTCGATGTCAAGGATCTCCTCGACCTCTTTGGACTTCTTCTTCGAACCTTTCTTCTTACCTTTTTCCTTGAGGGATTTATCCCGAGAGGTCCGAGAGCCCTTCGGGCTCGATTGGATGCGATCTTTCTTTTTGAAGGCATACTTATCTTCAGCCTTCTTCGAAGGTGCGGCTGCAACAGGTTCTGCAGGCGTCTCCTCCACAGGTTCGAGCTCGGGGACCTCATCGACCGTGTCCAGGTCCGGTGGTGTGAACTCAAGGTCCACATCCTCGGTCACTGGCATCTCGACGTCAGCTCCATCGTCTGTAACGATCTCCGGTTCTATGGCCTCCGATCCCGTGTCCAGGTCAGGAGGCATGTCCGAGGTATCGTCCACGATGTCCGCGTCCAGTACAGGAAGGTCCATGCCTGTCCGGTCTATCTTTCCGGAGCCAGGCTCGTAGGCGATCTCCGCTTCAAGTGAACCATCGTCCTCTTGCTCGTCATCCTCTTCCATATCCGAGTCCTGCTTAGCTTTCCTGATAACGAAGAACATCACCACAGCCGCAATGATGAGCAGAATAATGACAATGACCGCTATGGCAACGAACGCCATGACATCGGTCCCGGAACTATCTGATACCTTTATCTCCAGGTCCTTGGACCCAGACACAGTGGACTCCTTTACAGCTGCGTTCACGGTCACGATATAGGTTCCACTCGGGCAGTCGTCCTCCAGGGTCACGATGAGCTCGAGCTGTTTCTCATCCCCTGGGTTAAGGGTGAACTCCGAGGTCACTGGCTTGAAGGCGTTGGTCCCTCTGAAACCAGAGCTCACAGAGATAGAAGGTGTGACCGTTATGGTCTCAAGTCCAGTGTTCTTGAATATGACGATTGTGTGTTCCGAGTCACCTGGTTTCATGCTCAGGCTCAACTTCGCTATCGAGACCTCTACCTTGTACCTCTGTGCAAGGGATGTGTCGATAGTGAAGGTCCAGGTGCCTGACTCACAGGTTCCCTCGTCCACACCGTCGGTTGGGATGACACGCCACTTGTAGGTCAAACCATCAACCAGCCCAGTGGCTGTGTAGGTCGTCCCAGAAACAGCAGATGCGACCTTGGTCGATGCATCCGCTCCATCGAGATAGACGTCGTAGGTGAGGCCATCTCCCTCGATGTCGGTCCCGCTCCATGAGAGGTTGACGCTTGTTGAATCCACGGTCGATGCAGATGCTGGTGAGGTCAAGGTGGCGATCGGTGCATCGTTGACACCGTTTACATTGATGACCATGGTCTGGGTCAGCTCTGGTCGTGTGTCCACAGACGATCTGACCGATATCGTTGCATTGGTGGTTCCGAAGAAATCACCGGCAGCCGTAACATCCACCATGTGATCTGAATCGATACCTACGGTGACCTCGGGATCGTCCACGGACACTACACTGAAAGTGTAGCCAGCTGTGGGATTGTCCGGGTCTGAGACGTAGTCGTCCAGGTCCATGATGTCTTCGACCGAGGAATCCTCGTCCATAGTCACAGAAGGTAACATGCTGAAGACCATGTCATCCACAACATTGTTGACATTCAGGATGAGCGTCTTGTAGATGTTGAGGCCCTCATCAACAGGGTTCTCATCATCACAGAACACACGCAGAACTATCCCCGTTGCTGAGTAATCATCTGCCGCTGTGATGTTAAGGACCTTTGTCGTGTTGTCCACAGTGAGCGTTATGTTCTCCTCGATGTAGATGTTCGAAGGATAGACCTTGGCCGAATAGAACATCTCATCCCCTTCAACGTCCGTGAAGTATCCACCAGCATCCAGGTCCAGGTCCTTGGAGCCTGCCTCGTTGATGGTCACTGTCGGAAGGTCTGTGGAGGTTGGCCTGGGTTTGTCGTTGACAGGATCGATGGTGACAGTGAACGTGTTCGACACCACGGAGAGGCCGTATGGGTCAGAGACGATGACGCGAACATCTGAGGTCCCATACCAGTCCGGATTGATCGTGGAGTCTCCCTGCAGGGAATAACCAGAGTATACCGTGAAGTTCACGTGTTCTGAGTTGGTGTTGTCCAACACCCTGTAGGTCAATCCAGATGGCGGAGTGTGTGTATCGTTGAAGTACAACGCAAGGTCCAGAAGTGCAGCATCGATAGAATCCTCATCGAACCGGAGCGTGTCAGGGATGTCCATGGTCTGGGTTGGTGGGTCGTTGTAGTTCAGAGAGAGGTCCCAGAACCTTACACGCCCACCTGAAGCTGATGTAACATTGATGGGCACAAGCAGTTCATCGTAAGGCTGACCGAGGTTCTTGTGGAGATAGTCGCCTATCTCATCGACGATGTCATTTCCCTCCAGGGTCACCGTGAGGTTGTACCTTATCTCGATATCGTAGATGCTGATGTTGCCTCCAGAACCCCAGACGGCTATCGGGACCTCAACATAATCATTGCCAAAGGAGTCCTTGAACACGGTCTCGTCAGCGATGGAGGTCTCCACATGCTCTGTGAAGTCTGCAAGCTGTATCTCTGAATCGATAGGGTTGGAGATGATGAAGTTGGTGACACCATTGTCACCGATGTCTATGGAAAGGTCCTGTGGGAACTGTGGGACCGTATGATAGTAGAACAGTCCAGGCGTAGAGAACGAGTCCATCACAAGGTCATCGAACTCGTCCCCGGAGATGTTGGCAAAGATAGCCTCATATGGCTGTGATATACCCATGTCCAGGTTCTCAACGTTCCATACCATGGTCGGGATGTCAGGTGATCGGAGCCAGTATGTAGCTGGTGCGAACTGGCACTGGACCACAAGGTCCACGACATTATCATCACCCACATCCTCGACCTCAAGGTTGGTCGGCCTTGCGATGCTCGAGTCCAGAAGGTGCTTGGTCCAATTATCATGGTCACCAACAGGGTCGCCTGGGTTCTCATACCAGTAGATCCTGTCATCTCTGTAGTCAGAACAGATTATGTCGATGTCACTATCGAAGTCCACATCGAACGTCACAACGTCCCTGGGTTCGTCAAGGCTCTGGTCCAGGACATAGCCTGGCCACTCGGTCTTGGGGTCTGCAGGCTGCTGATACCATCTGACCTCTCCCCAGGATGCGTTGTATGATGGGACGATGACATCATCCTTCCCGTCACCGTCGATGTCTGCAACGTCTATATGGAACGTGTTGGTAAGTGTGCTGTTGATGGTGTAGACCGGCCAGTTGCCGCTTGTGGTCGGGTCCACCGGAGACTCGTACCAAAGAAGGTCCCGTAGACCAGACCAGTAGTACTCTTGCACGATAAGGTCCAGGCCGTTCATGCCATCTATGTCAGTTGCGAAGATGTCCTTTGGATAGGTCGGTCGAACGTCCTCGATCTCATACTGGGCCCAGGGTCCGGACGCAGGTGTCCCATCGTTCTCGAACCAATCCACCTCTCGACCATAGTAATCTGTAGTAACGATGTCCAGGTCGTTGTCCCCATCCACATCGAACACCTCAACGCCCCATGTGTAGGAACCAAGGTATCTGACCAGGTGCTTGTTCCAGGTCCCTGAAGGGTCTGCAGGGCGTTCGAACCAATAGATGGAGTAAGCCTGACCGGTGCAGGCCACGATGTCCTCATCACCATCGTCATCGATGTCACCAGTTGCGATAGCGGTCGGTGTGACCAGACCTCCATCGTTCACAATGTGAGTGTTCCAGTTTCCGGCAGAGACGTTCTCCTGAACGATTATCTCGCCGTTTTGGATCCCGGAGATGACGATGTCCATGTCACCGTCCGGTCCAAGGTCTGCCATGCTCGCATAGGGTGTGATGTAGATGCTCGTGTCCACAACGATATCGCCGGTCCATGCTAGTGCTGTCTCCAGTCCTACGTCCGGCTGCCAGTAAATGGCCACCTCGTGGTTGTAAGGAGCAGTGACCAGAACATCGATGTCAGCATCCCCGTCCACGTCCCCCAGCTGGATCACGTCTGGGTCCGTGTGCGCGAACGTGATGTTGTGCATGTCCCAGACCTTTCCGTCGAACGGAGTTGCGCTTGACTTGAGCCAGAACACGGAGTTCGCCGCGTCACCCACCGCGAACACATCGTCCTGGAGGTCGCCTGTGATGTCTGCGCATTCCAGGTCATAGACACGGGTGTGGAACTGGTCGATCCTCACAGCGGTCCATTCGTCCACAAGGAGGTTTGTTGGGTTCTGGTAGGCCCAGATGCCAACATGGTCTCCATTAGAGCTTGTAGAGGAAACGACGATATCTTCTCTGGCATCGCTATCAATGAAACCGATGTCCGTAGCGATCAGTGCGCCTACGGTACCGTTGATTCGTCGTGTGGTCCACTCCTGGGTCGGGTTGCATGGGTCGTCAGGTCCAAGGAAGAACCATGTCCCTACATCACCCCATCCAGAGTTGGCCACTGCATCGACGTTGCCGTCACCATCGAGGTCACCCAGGGAAAGGCCCCTCATGTACCTCACAGAGGCGTTGATGGTGTTCTTCACCCACACGGTCGCATCGCTGTTATTGTTGTCATACCAGTAGACACCGCCGCTTCCGGTGTACTGCGTGAACGCAATATCCAGGTCAGAGTCCTTGTTCAGGTCTGCAACAATGATGTCCGTGACATAGATGTCACTGCCGATGTTGTGGTATATCCAGGTGGAGATGCCCTGGTTCTCATACCAGAAGATCTCGCCCCCATTGCTTGCATAGGTGCATCCGATGATATCCTCGTCGCCGTCGCCGTCCAGGTCCCCGAACTTAACATCCTGGATATTGTCAAATCCTGTGTCAGTGATAGGAGTCTTGGTAGGGACCGCATCGAACTTGCCATCGACCTTGAAGGTCGCGGACTCTATCTGAGCTTCTGCCGGGATACGAATACTGGCCGTCTGCTTTCCGTCATAGAGATTGAACTGCTTTGCGGTCATACCGTCTTTGAACATGTTCTGATGACCCCACTGCCCCCAGCCATTGCCACTGCCATATCCCCACTCGTCATCAGCATCGTCACCGATGTTTATCCTGATGTCTGATGGATTGTCACCAGATGTGGGTTCGGTCTCACCGGTGACCTTTAAACTTGCGGAAAAGACAGTAGTGTCCTTTGGCAATCTGATGTTGGCAAAGTCGTTTCCAGCATCCGTAAGATCAACGTTCTTGTTCGATAACGCAGGCTCAAAGACCTGCAATGTCATAGCATCGGCCCCATCATCTGCAACAAAGAGCGAGATGGTCGTCAAAGTAAGGGCCAGGCAACATACGATAACCATAATTGTATGGGATCTACGCAATGGATTCCCCCCCGAAGGTCAAGAAGGGCC
>JANQNL010000172.1 GCA_028279585.1 Thermoplasmatota archaeon | reverse complement strand
TTCGGCTTCTTCTTGCCAGGCTTGGCCTCCTTCTCCTTGGCTGGTTCCTCCATCTCCTCCTTCTCGCCCTCCTCTTCATCGTCGGAGCTTGTGAACCTGACGTAGACGAAGTAACCAACTACCAAAAGGACAGCTACGATAACTGCCAAGATGATTATCTGACCAACAAGTGGGATCTGGTCAAGGATGTTCCCATCACCATCACCGCCGGAGCCTCCCTGCTGGACAGGCACGTTGAAGATCCGCTCGTTGTTGTTCTCGTTGGTCTCTGAAACATACTGGTTCGGATCAAGCCTTACAATGATGGTAACATTGACCTCTGTGAAGCCCGCAGGAACCGTCCAGGATACGCTTGCATTAAGCTTGGAGCCCACTGGGAACGGCCCGATGTACGAGGAGAATATCTTGGTCTCCAAACCATTGCTGATGTGGAAGAACTCCACCTCAACATCGGACTTGGTCACCTCCTGGTCTCCTGAATTGGTAACGTCTATGGACAAGGTAACTAGCTGTCCGGGCACCAATGCGGCAGAACGCCTAAGGTTCTCACCAAGCGCAAGGTCCCCAAGGCCAGAGGTCTGTATCGTTGCTTCATTGTTGTTCTCGTTCAGCTCGAGAAGGTCATCATCCGGGTCCACAGTCACGGTGAAGTCCAGGGTCGTGGCCGATGGAACTGTGAACTGGTGGTTATAGATCTCAAAGCTGGACTTCCCAACTGAATCTGTCATGGCGATGAGTTCTGAACCCATGAAGGTCTCATTTATCAGCAGGATGTAGAAAGGAGCGTCCGCAGTTCCCTGGTTGTTCACAGTTATCTGAAGTGTAGCCGTATCTCCTGGGGAGGGGTTGGCCGGGTTGAGCGATAACTGGACCGAAAGGTCTGGGAGCACGATATCAATTGTAAGGTTGAGACCAACATTGACCAAGGTGCCGTTAGGCGATGTGACGTTGATGAGTATCTCGTACTTCTCCATAGGAACGTTCGTAGGAACTGATACTGAAAGCGTGAACTCCTCGAAGTTACCGCTGTCCACCTGCAACTGGGAAGGCATGGTCGCTGTGAACAGTGAGGACATTGTCAAGTTCAGGTCGAAGGTCCCGTTGACGTTCCCGTCATTCGTAAGACGGAGCGTGAAGTTGGCCCACCTGTCGAACTGTGGGTTGACCTGGTTGAGCGCACTATTGGTGGCTGTCAACTTGGCACTGAAGATGTCGGAGACAGTGGTGATGGTGTCAAGGTCGATCTCCTCGTTGGGGTCGTTTATGGACTGAAGCGAAACGACCACACGGACCCTCTGTCCTGCGGGGGCAGAGGAACCAGATGGTGCCCGGACGGTCATGGTCACGATGTCCTTGGTAAGGATCGGAAGGGTGGTTGAGGACTTCTCAAGCTCAACGACCCATGTATCCTGGACCATGCCTGTGTCCACATCGTAGACCGCGCCGTGGCTTATCTCGATGGTGTTGGCCTGGTTGCCGGTGTTGGTGATCTCGATGTCGTATTCAACATAACCACCGGGCTGGATGTTCTTTCCAGCAGAGTCGAGGGTAGCTGTGAACGTGTAGACCTCTTCCTCGTGAAGGATGATGTCCGTGGTATTGGACACATCCTCGCTGTAGGCGTAGAGGGTTGTGTAGTTGATGAACGCTCCAGTTCCCTTTGTGAAGATCTGAAGCTGGTCTCCCTCATCGTAGCTTCCTGGGATGTTGGAAGCGTCTGCGAAGTAGTATCCCGACGCATCAGAGGTCGTCTCCAACTTCTGACTGGTCCTAAGGTTGGTGATGGTCATGGTTGCATTCGCAACGTATGTGACCTCGTCAGGCATGTAGATCCGGCCGCTCATGGTGAACGGCTTGTTCGCAGGGTTGGTCGGGTCAAGGAACTGGATGTTGGAGGTTCCGATGTTATTGCCATCATCGCTTTCCACGACCGTATCGTTGAAGTCGACGTTGACCTGGAATGCCTTTGTCTGTGAAGCATAGGCTGGATCAACGGTCCAGTTCACGGACACATTGTAGTGCCCATCCACAGGGATGACCTCGTCAACATAGGCTGTCCCTAACTGGTTAGAATCGAGCGTGAACGTGACCCAGAACGGTGTGGACTCATCAAGGCCGTCGTTGATGAGCTCTGCCTCAACTGTAGCCTTCTGTCCAGCTACAAGATGCTTGTTCGTATTGTCGACAAGGGTACCATCGGCACGATAGTAGCGAAGCGGTCCTACCACAAGGTCCGGGAAGACCTCTGCAACGGAAACGTCCTTGAACGCGTCGTTGTTGTTCTCCTTGACCTCTACAATGGTGTTGTTCGGGTCTGCAAGGACCTCGATGCGGAAGGCACCACCGCGGTCAGGTGTCCACTGGACCGATGCCTCGCGTGTCGTTGCCACTGATGCCAAGGTCGTCTCGCCGATCAATGTGTCGTTTGCAAAGAACGCTACCTTCACATTGGTCGCGGTCACCTGACCGTGGTTCTCGATGAGCGCCGAGACGGTGGTGGTCTGGTCCTCCACAAGGGAGGTGTCGAACGTGATGTTGTTACCGGACAGGGTCAGGTCGATTATCCTGTGGGTGATGACAAGACCGTCCGCTGCGATATCGAGGAACCCATCGCCATCAAGGTCTGTGGCCGCAGGGCTTGTGGAGAAGGTATGGCCAGAGATGGTGAAGTTCCACATGTAGTTGCCATTGGTGGCGTTCAGAGCATAGATGGCTCCGACGGATGAGTATACCACATCCTTGTTCCCATCCTCGTCAAGGTCTGAAAGGATAGGTGAACCCACAGGTGGATCTACCACGGACGAGGACCTGGTCACTTCCCAGATGTCATTGCCGGTCTCGCCGGAGATACCGTGGAGATGGATGTAGAAGTTGGTGGTCTCTTTGGAGGAGAACATGAGGTCCTCAAGGCCATCACCGTCGATGTCATGCGCAGCAGGTGTGCAATGGATCATACCGCGGTTGGTCACGTTCCTGTCCCAAAGCTTCGTCCCCAGTGTCTTGTCGTAAGCCACGAGTCGGCCGTCATTCGTGTTGACGAACGGGAAGGTGAACACTACCTCAGAGCCAGTGATGGTGTCGTCGAACTCTCCCAGAACAGGGGAGGGTAAGAGCACGAGGGTGGGTACCGAGAAGGAGGTTGGTATGTCGATAGCTGCTCCCTCTGAGTTATCTAGGAACGAATATATTCTATAAGCGACCGTGCTGCTGTTGTAGGTCGTTGCATAACCTCTCATCGAGGTTCCAGACTTGAAGAACACTGGTGATGAGACGAAGTTGGTGGAGAGGGTCAGGTTGAAGGCTGCAGGGCTTCCATCCTCCACATTGAACGAGGTCAGGTATGACTGGAAGTTCGCCTTGGAGACCGAGATGAAGACCTCGAGCTTGCTGTCCTCGTCATGGTCGAAAAGGGTCGGGGAGCCATGTAGGGTTCGTCCGTTGACGTGACGCTTCCACATGACCTCTGTTGGGTCATAGTTGGATGAGTTCCAGCTGTAACCTGTTCCATTGAACGAGATAACGGGCTCCACCATGTACACGTACTGGCTTTCTATGCTGTTCTCAACTGAGAAGATAAGATTGAGTTTGGTGTTGCTGTTGAAGTCACCCAATGCTGGTGCGCACCTTACAAGGTCGCCTGCAGTGGCATTGGAAAGAAGGTCTGCATTCATGCGCCACATGTACTGCCCGGTCCTACCGTTGACGATGTTGACGAAGCCGCCATCGGCATAGACCACCGCGATGTGACCGCTGCCTGACCCGCCGCCATTGACGTTGTTGGAGAGGTCGCCGATGGTCGTTCCCCAGGAATCGATGCTCTGGCCACTGTCCCATTTGAGGTATGGGGAGTGAAGGCCATCAGAGACATCCTCTGCCACATTGGAATGGTGGACATCCCTTCCGAACATGGGCCATGGCTCTGTAAGCAATGGATCATCGAACGCCCGGTTCGCGATCTGTTCATCGGTCCCATCAGGAGCATCATCAATTGCTGTGACCATTGCAAAACAAGTGGTCAACAGCAGTGAAAGGATGATCATAGCTGTGATGGTCAAAGGTCGAGCTTTCCAGTTCATTTCCATATCCACACCCCGGTAGTAGCATTCGATAACGCTGGTATTCACTCAGCGTTCGTTATGATAGGGGAAGGGGAATATAAAGGATTTGGATAGGCTATAACAAGCGTCCAGAGGTCTCCTTCATGGGACCGGGACAGGAATCCTTTTAACCAGTGATTGAAATACTTCCTTGCACGAGGTGACAAGTATGCCTATCGCAACATCTTCTGCATTGGAGGTTAAGGTCAAGATCGACTGTCCCAGGGACCTTACCGTCGCGGAGCTCGTAAAGCTAGCAAAGGCCCTGGATGAGTATGAGGTGGAGAACAACACCACCAAGTCCCTGGTCATTGACACAAAGACCATCAAGTTCGATGGGACGTTCGAGTTCTACCTGACGCCGCATTATACTGTCACCTACGAAGAGATCCTCGAACATGTCGAGAGTGTCGTCCCATATGCCATGGACAAGGCGGACCTCAGTGATTTTGCGTTCAAGTTCGAAGAGATCACGTTCCACCACAAGGACCTTGGTACACCATCGTTCGTTCATGGGTAAGCCCCATATGGCGATGGTCCGAACGGACCGAAAGTGTAATTTGGGATATGGTAGTGTGGGTGTCGAGATGAGCGAAGACAAAGCCGACCAGGACAACAAAAAGGACGCAAAGAAGGCCGCAGCCGACGCGGCCAGCGCTCCAAAGGTACCCCAGGTCATCGAGATCGAGATCACCAAAGAGATAGTGGAAGAGGTCATCGAGGACCTCGTGGCCAGGGGAGAGCTCGTGCGCGATCCCATCACTGGCGACATCATCGATCCCGAGGACACAGAGGCCATCGAGCAGGCCAAGGCCCTCATGGATGGGAAGAAGAAAGATGAGAAGAAGGACCCAGATACCGAAGAGGATGAAGGGTCTGAAGAGAGCTGACCGACATGGGCAATATCGAGGACCAGATAAAGGAACTCGAGGACGAGATCTTCCGCACCCAGAAGAACAAGGCCACAGAGCATCACATCGGTAAGCTCAAGGCCAAGATCGCCAAGCTCAAGCAGGAGCAGGAGAAAAGAAGGGTTGCCTCGAGCGGCGGAGGTGGGGACAAGGGTTATTATGTCAAGAAGTCTGGAAATGGTACTGTGGCCCTTGTTGGTTTCCCATCTGTTGGTAAGTCCACATTGCTCAACAAGTTCACGGATGCTGAATCCGAGGTCGGTGCTTACGATTTCACTACCCTGACAGTGGTCCCAGGTCAGATGGACTACCGAGGGGCAAAGATCCAGATCCTCGATCTTCCAGGTCTTATAGAGGGTGCGTCCAAGGGTAAGGGTCGTGGTCGTGAGGTCATTGCAGCGGCTCGTGCTGCAGACCTTGTGGTCCTCCTCGTTGACGTCTTCAGGTACGATATGAGGATACTCCTTCGTGAGCTTGTGGACTCTGGCCTTCGGTTGAACGAACGGCCTGTAGATGTCAAGGTCACTAGGACCCATCGAGGTGGGATCACGGTGGCAAAGACCGTGGAGCTCACCCATATGACCTCTGAACAGGTCCATGACATCGTCAAGTCCTTCGGTGTGGTCAACGCGGACGTCGTGGTTCGCGAGGATATAACTCACGACCAGCTCATCGATCTTCTCACTGGCAACAAGGTCTATGTCCGGGCTATCGTGGCCTTGAACAAGATCGACCTCCTTTCTGAGGAAGAGCTGCAGCCGGTTTACGAGGCTCTCAAGGACTGGGAGGTCATACCGATCTCTGCCCAGACCGATGTCAACCTGGATAAGCTCCAGGAAGGTATCTTCGACGCGCTCAGCTTCATCCGTGTCTATCTCAAGCCGCAGAGGCAGAAGGCTGACCTGGAAGAGCCTCTTGTTATCACGTCACCTGCCACGGTCGGTACTGTTTGTGATCACTTGCATCGGGACTTCAGGGAGAAGTTCAGGTACGCGCAGGTGTGGGGGCCATCGGGCAAGTTCCCTGGACAGATGGTAGGATTGGACCATGTGATGGAGGACGAGGATGTCCTCATGGTGGTTATTAGAAAATAGGGTGCTGAATAGTGCTAATTCCTTTCCTTCGCTGGCTGTAATTATTCAATTGGAAACTCCTAAAGTATTAAACCTTATAACAATGCTATAAGGAAAGACGTAAGAGGCAGTCCTCGGTCCGCCCAGTTACCAAACGCATGGGTGTTTAGGGTGACCGATCGAGATAAAACAAAACGACAGTTGCGAGCTTTTAAGAAATATTTCGGCGACACACCCCGAGAAATTGATATGTGGGGAGAGCCGATATTTCCGGACTCATTTGAGAAACTAGACAAATTGGCTAATGAGTATAAAGCGTGGTATAAAAGTGAGCAAAATCCAACGATTGATAACGTTCCAGATAAGTTGAGAATGGTTTATCAAATCCACCACAATGCTTCGGGTGAGCTATTTCAGCGGGCCCAGTTGTTAAGCAAAATGACTGATATTTCTATCGGTGATGCTCTGAAACAGGGATTAGATATTAGATCAATAACAATTCCTGTTGATGCCGTTAACGGTGCAATGATTTATTCCTCGACAATATATCGGGGGAAAACCCAAGTGGACACAGGGACTTTCTTTGAAAGAAGAATAGAATCGGTAATAAATGAAATCGGAGAAGATATAACAATCATACCAGGCCGAGATCACTCTGGTAAATCTTATGACAAAGACATTCTAATTAGTGATGATTATAACCCAAGTTTGCCACTTTTCCCACTAACAACACCTGAAAATCCATTTGCCAGTTAGGCCCGAATGGGGTGGTTTTGATCCCATTTCTCAAGGAATCG
>JANQNL010000163.1 GCA_028279585.1 Thermoplasmatota archaeon | reverse complement strand
GAATGATACGCCATGCCCTGCCAGCTCTGGAACCTGCAGGTCATATGCCAGGGCATGGCGTATCATTCACAGACGGAATAAACATAGACTACGCACTCGAGGAGCACGCTCAGAGGATATTTTACAGCGTTGGAGCCGAGGGCGAGGACTCTGTGGTCATGCTCACCGGTGCGAACTCCGGAGGGAAGACCACCCTGCTGGAGACCCTATGCCAGATGGTCATGATGGCCTACATGGGCATACCTGTCTGCGCGAAGCAGGCTCGCATCGGAGATCTTGATTCCGTTCACTTCTTCTCACAGCGCAGGAACCTGGACGCAGGAGCGTTCGAGTCGTTCCTCCGCGGGTTCATGCCACTGGCCATTGACAGACCTGGTCCAGACGGCACACCAGAGCGCAAGCTCATCCTGGCAGACGAACTGGAGGCCATGACAGAGCTGGAGGCTGCGTCCAAGATAATCTCTGTGTTCGTGGACCTCATCAAGGATACCAACTCCGTAGCGGTCATTGTCACCCACATGGCCCAGGAGGTGGGGAAGTACACCACGGTCAGGATCGATGGCATCGAGGCCAAGGGATTGGATGAGGACTATGGGCTCGTTGTGGACAGGACACCGAAGATCGGGGTGATGGCCAGGTCCACACCAGAACTTATCGTGAGGAGGCTTCGGGAGACGTCAAAAGGGGAGGAAGCGGTCATTTACGGGAAGATCTTAGAAAGATTTTGAAGCAATGTATGGGGGTGGGCCGACGGTTCGAGATGAAAGTGACTGTTTGAGGACCCGAGGCTATGCCTTCGGGCCTTTAGGCCCTAATGGGGTTTACCCCATCCCGTTTTCGCTGGCCTTTTCTAAAAAGGCCACTTGTGTGAGAAAGATTTAAAAACCACCCTTACAGATAGGTACCTAGTATGGCAGATAACACCTTCCTGTTCGGATTCGTTGGTATCCTGTTCATCGCGGTCATCATTTTGGTAGCCTGGATGATATACCGGTGGCTCAATCTCAAGAAGCAGCGCGAGCTGCGTGAGCTCGAGTCTGGACCAACCTTCGCAACCCCCTCACAACCCCTCGAGCCAGCTGTGTTGCGGAAGCCCACAATGAGATATCAGCTCGAGAACGGTGTGGGTTATCTGCTCTATGACCTTCGCTCCGACGAGGCATATAAGATCCTTCGTGGCTACACGGCCAACGGATTCGAGGCCGTGATCATCTCCAGACAGGCCCCGTCAAGGATCATGGAGAAGTATAGCACCGGTGCAAACCTATACATCTGGCTCACCCGCTCCAAAAAGGACTCCGGCAAGACATCCAATGGCAACGGGGGCAAGGACATCAAGGACGTCATCAAGGTCAAGCCCACGAACCTTGGCGGTGTCATGGGGGAGGTCAAGGACTTCATCAAGGCCCATGACAAGCCGTTCATCTTCATCGACGGACTGGAGGAGCTCATCCTGGAGAACGAGTTCCAGAGGGTCCTGAAGTTCTCTGACAACCTTGAGGACACTGTGGCCCTGTCCAAATCCAAAATGCTTCTTGCCCTGAACCCGAAGGGGCTCAACCGATCACAGAAGAGCTCGCTCACCAAGCGGTTCAAGGTCATCAAGAAGGAGACGTAGGGCTCTTCCGCTTACTTAGTAGGGATTACCCTTTTGTACTACTTGTGTAATCAGCCGTCCGATGCAAAAGAAGCTCACCCTCCATTTCCACGGGTACCAACCCGGCGACGTAGTAGGCCGAATACCCGGTCCGGTCGACAAGCCCATGGAGTTCCAGAACCGGAACTCCCCAGTGGGACTCATGGTGGACAAAGAGCTTGTCTCCGGTAACAACTGGACCGACGCTGTGCTATCAGCTTACGGAAAGATCAACGAGGTCTTCCGCTCCTTTCCAAAAAAGATCTGCAGCGCAGACATAGAGCCCTTCACACTTCATCTTCTCAACCAGAAGGACCCCAAGACATTCTCGGACCTTATCGAGCTTTTCCAGACCGACAAGCTGGACCTGGTCCAGACATGTCTATACCACCCAATAGTCCCCCACCTGGAGCAGACCGAGCAGGAGGTCGTCCTCAACGCATCCTTACGATTCTACAAACCTCTGGACACAACCCCGATGCGCGGGTTCTGGTTCCCAGAGTCGGTCTACAACGCCCCCACAGCCC
Organism: Thermoplasmatota archaeon; assembly: GCA_028279585.1. GTDB lineage: Archaea > Thermoplasmatota > Penumbrarchaeia > JANQNL01 > JANQNL01 > JANQNL01. The sequence continues at coordinate 305 of JANQNL010000163.1, read as the reverse complement.
AGTATCTGGCCGAGAGGTCTGCGGCCAAGGACATCTACCTCATCCTGGACTCCAGGCAGTACATCAAGCCCATCTATCGCTGGGCCCACTGGTCCTTGAACTTCATCCCACTGGAGACCAAGAAGGTCTGGGTGTTCGGGCGTGATCTTTGGCTTTCCGACGCCTTCGCTTTCGGGGACGTCCCGGTCCACCAGATAGTGGACCAGCTCGTGGACGGCTACATTGACAAGGAGAAGGAACGTCGAGAGATCCCTTACACCATAACCATGGCCTCGGACCTCGAGTCCCTTCTGGCCAATCCAACC
>JANQNL010000147.1 GCA_028279585.1 Thermoplasmatota archaeon | reverse complement strand
GTGGGAGAACATGTCCGACAACCAGAAGTACGGACTGGGCTTCCTTGCCCTGCTCATCCTTTTGGTGCTCATAGTTATCATTGTGCTCATGGTCGTATCTCGCAAGCGCGAGAAGGACCAGGCCAAGAAGGCGTGGGAGCAGAAGCAGGCTGCCCAGAAGGCAACCTATGCATCATCCACAAGCGGTGGTCAGGTCAGGCCGCAGCCAAGGCAGCAGACCTACTCACAGCAGAGAAGCTCATCTGCAGCATACTCTTCGACACAGACCGCGAACATGTATGCCTCGACCCAGTCCAGCCAGATCTACGGCAACACACAGTCCTCCCAGATCTACGGCAATACAGCACAGGACAACTCGTTCTATGCATCCACGGCCGCCCAGGATAAAAAGCGCAAGGAAACCGAGCGCAAGCGTGCAGAGGCTGCAAAGCGCAAGGAGGCCGACCGTAAGAGGCGAGAGGCCGAGAAGCGCAAGAAGGGGGCTGCCAGGAAGAAGGAGGCCGAGCGCAAGAGGCGAGAGGCCGAGAAGCGCCGCAAGGCCCAGGCGAAGAAGAAGTCATCCGGTCCTGTTATGGGTGACACCGATGATGTGAACTGGGATGCTGAGGAGGAGGATGGACCACCACCAGCACCTCTGGACGAGTTCGACATGATGGAGGAGCCTTCCTGGGACGATCTGGAAGAACCTGAGGCCCCAGGTCTGCACGATGAGTACGAGCCTGAGTTCGACGACGAGCCCGAGTTCGATGACGAAGTGGAGTACGACGAACCCGAGGCGGAGGATGACGAGCTGGAGTGGGATGACGGGGAAGACTACGACGATGATGAGCCCGAATGGGCAGATGATGATGATGAGGTCGCTTGGGACTGAAGGCAAGTCTCCAAACTAACCACAAAGAATTGCCCGATTCTCTTGTTAGCATTAGCTAGCGTGGGTAAGAGAATCGGGCAACCGTTCTTTCTGTTTGGAGACTTGCTGGTCCCAGGCGACGTCTTCTCGTCTGAGTGCCGAACAGTCTATCACATCTGCGACACGATCATCATGATGAAAGCTAGTATGAACAGCAATATGGTCAGCGCATAGAATCCCAATCCTAATCCATTGAGGCACACCCCCAGCAATCCTCTCTTCATCACTTGTTCATCATTGTTCTTGTCACTGATAATAAGCGCTCGGACCCCAAAGACCAGACCAACGATCCCAAGTATCACAGCTACAACGGCGAAGATCGAGACAGCGATAACGATCATCACACCAATGAACCCAACAAGCAGTAGACCGAAGATGTACATAACCGCGATGGATACGACGAACATCAGCACGAAGATGAACGGTCCGATGGAACCTGTGAACGCTGACAGGACCACTGATATCATGACAATGACACCCGCGATAACTGAGAACGTTCCACTACCCTTCCCAGGTATGCCATGTTTCATCGGTTGTTGAGGAGGATATCTTGGGTACGGAGCTCCAGGTGGGACGTTTTGACCAGACCTGTAATATAGAGGGGGTTGGACCAAACATCTCACCTCGACTAATAGATAAGGATCCCGATGAAATAGAAGGCCGTAAGGCCAAGAAAGATCACAGTGAAGAATCCAACAACGATTATCCCAAGGACTATTCCGATGACAGAAGGTGTCCTACCTTTTTCTAACCCTCTTCTTACAGTTATGTTGTATCCGACTATTCCGAGGACCAGGGCCAGAGCTCCGAAAGGGAACAGAAGGTTTGCACAGGTGGGATAGAACGTCACCGCCATCATGAACAGGATGACAGCCACTGTCCCACCCCAGCTTGAAGGAGCAAGATTCGAAAAAAGAAAGGCTACGACAATGAGGACGACAATGATGAGTACGGTCAAGCCTGTACCGATAACTCCAATGATACCCATGGTTCTTGCAGCCTTCGAGATCGGATGGACCTCACTAACCTTATCCTTGTCCATATGCCTTATCCCGCTCCTCTGAGGATAGATAGGGGTTCGATTCTAAGAACGTTACCGCCTGATGCAACGTCAGAACTCCGACGGCTTGCAGATAATCTCATTGATCCTAAGATCAAAGAACGCATTGCTGTTAGCAGGCTTGATAACAAGCGCTGTGTCCACACCCTTGCTCGACCCACCCATAGCGATGATCTTCTCACCCGAGAGCGCACCAGCGTCCGCAGCCATGATCATGCACTCGACACAGACCTTGGAGCCCTGCCCGAATAGCCTGAGAGTGTCAGCGATGATAAGCTGTGGGTAAACGCCCTGGTGCTTTCTTGCCACGGCCCTCTCGATACCAGATAAAGCATGCGTCGCAGCAACGACCTTGACCCCCTTCTCCTCAAGGTCCTTGATGGTCTCGTCAGACATGGACAGCTGCATGGGTTCTTTGAACCCAGCATGGTAGGTCACTGCGACGATGTTCATGCCGTGATCGTCCGGGGCCTTCTCCAGTATGGAATAGATGGATGCTCCGGTGGTTGTTGACAAGACCATCTCCTTGATGCCGAGCTCCTCGGCCCTCTGCATTGCAAGCTCGATGGTCCTTTCGGTGTTCTCCACACCTTTTGTTTCAAAATATTCGGTCATTGGATATCCTCCTGGATCTCATTGAAAGTTTTTTGTGCGAGTTTGGAGACCTCATCCCGGTGCTCCCTGGGGGCATAGACCACTATGGCCCAGTCTGGAACGTCCCTAACCTGGAGCGCCCTTGCAAGCGGACTGCATCTGGAGAACGGAACGATGTTGGAGCCTTGCTTCACACCGATGTCTATCATCTTGATGCGAGGCTCTGATAGCTTGATCTCCTCATGGGGGTTGTCTATGAGGATGGAACCCTTTGGAACGCCGAGCTTGTTGCATAGCTGTTCCTCCACCCTGCGTCTGTTCCTTGGGTCTGTGAAGTAGGATAGGAGCTTCTTCTCCTCTGTGAGCTCGTTCATCTCAACGCTGTGAGCGACCTTGAACAGGCGACGGTACCGCAGACGCTTCACGGTCTCTGCCGTGTAGCCACCAAGGCTTTCGAGATGAGAAAGTAGCTCCGCATCGGTCATAGTGGAGATCTTCTCCAGCTGTTCTTCTGGCACACCTTCTACAGCATACGAGAGCATGACCTCTGCAAGCCTGACGGTCTTATGGAAGTACACAGATGAGTACATTAACGCGCGCGAGACCAGAATGCCTTCGATGGCCTCGATACCACGCTTGCTGATGACCAGGTCGTTGTTACTTATCTCTATGGTGTTCATCAGCCTGTTGACATCGACGCTCCCGTGGGTGACACCTGTGTAGTGTGCGTCCCTCAAGAGGTAATCCACCTGGTCTGCATCGCAGGTGGAGTGGATCATCTGGCCAAGGTACTGCTTCGTGTTGAAGAAGCCCTGGTTGTCCTGGACATCGAACGTGTCCATGGTCTTCTGCGACCCGCTCACGTTATCGCCCGTGATGAGCGCAGCGACCTCTTTGGGATCGAGGCCGACGGACTCAAGGATCTCCGGGATGGTCCGGACCTTATCGAACTCCTCATCCCTCGGGATCTCCAACCTGCGGCCTGTGATGATGTCCTTGGTCCGGTCCATGTGGTCGTAGCCCTTGGAGTTGTGGACGATATACTCCAAGGTGTGCGAGAACGGGCCGTGGCCGATGTCATGGAGGAGGGCCGCGGTCTTGACCAGGAGTGCTTCCTGGGAGTCAAGCTCTAGGGCCTTGCACATGAGGCCGGTTACGTGGAAGACACCGATGGAATGCTCCAAACGAGTGTGGTTGGCTCCGGGGAAGACGAGGTATGCGAGGCCGAGCTGGCGGATGTTGAAAAGCTTGGCCATCTCGGGTGTGGAGATGAGTTCCAGGAAGGGTTCGTCCACTCGTACAGAGCCATGTACGGTGTCGTTTATGATCTTGTAATCCTTTTCCATGGGATGCTTGGCATCGGGGTCGAGTGTTATTAGCTTTTCTGGACGAAGGGAAATCCATATCAGCTTAGAGATCGTCTTTCTTCCATTCCTTCCTCTCAAAGTTCCCCATGAGGATCGAGAAAACTAGCAACACAATGAGACCAGCCATCATGCTCACTCCAGCCATAATCAAAAATGGCGTGAATGATGACCTGACAAGAACAGCAATCCCACCTAGGACGAAGCTGACAACGATCAATAGAATCCCTACTATCAGGACATTGCCAAACTTCTGAAAGCTTCGTCTTCGGATCCTCATAGCCTTACCGATGACCCTCATTGTTGGAATATATATCTGGGTCAGTAAAAAAGGTTATCCCAACCCATTTTCTAACTTTCGGAGACCCCCCTTGTATAACTTTAATAGGCGTCTGACTACTGCATCCCAGACCACCTCATGGTATCTTTCATCCACATATCAGACCTGCACCTCGGCTACAAGCAGTACGGGCTGCAGGAACGCTTCCGCGACTACGCCCAGACCTTCAGCCGAATAGCGGACACGACCATCCGCGAAGGCCTGAAGCTGATGCTTGTCAGCGGAGACCTCTTCCACACCAAGAGCATCAACCCGGACACCTACCACCAGGCACTATCCGTGCTCCAGAAGCTTAAGGATGCAGGCGTCCAGGTGGTCGTGATCGAAGGCAACCATGACACGGCCCCGTCGTCCAGGGAGAGCTCGTGGCTTTCCATCCTGGAGACGCAAGGGCTCGTGCGGTTGTTGAAGCTCAAGGCCGATGATGGGATGGGCGTCAAGCTAATGGGCGACTATGTTGACATAGACGACGCAAGGATCTTCGGCGTCCGCTACATCGGATACTCGACAAAGAAGGAGGTTGAGTCCATCGCCTCCGAGATACGGGCTGTCAATGACAAGCTCGGAAAGCCCAAGACCACGATACTCCTCATGCACTTCGGTATCGAGGGAGCGCTCGGTCGGGAGATCTCAGGCGAGGTCCCACTGGGTGCGCTTGGACCGCTAAAGGATGTCGTTGACTACCTGGCCCTTGGCCACTACCATGTCCAGTACGACAGGGATGGCTGGGTCTTCAACCCAGGCTCGCCAGACCTGGTCTCCATGGACGAGTATGGCAAGCCCAAGGGGATGTACATCTACAGGGATGGGAACCTCGAGTTCAAACAGACCTGGAAGGGTATCAGGAACTTCATCCGGGTTCGCGTTGATGTAAGCTCAGCGGTGGATGTCACACAGCTTCGAGCCACCATCGATACCGAGGTTGCGAAGGAATGCAAGGGTGCTCCCGAAGGGAGCATCGCCATGGTCGACCTCATCGGGAAGATGCCCGTGGAGCGAGTCTCGCTCAACCTTGAGGATTGGTCCCGAGAGCTCGAAGAGGCGAACGGACTTCTTCTATGCAGGATACGCGTCCGCGTGGCCCAGAGCGAGGGGGGAATTACGGATAGGGATGCGCTTTCACTTGCTCGCCATGAGGTGGAGCACAAGGTCTTCAACTCCCAGGTTGCGGCCCATCCAGTGTATTCCAAACAGAAGGATACGATGGTCAACCTGGTCAAAGAGACCAAGGATAATCTACTGACGCTATCCCGGGACCAGCTCGGTCCAGAGGGTGTCAAGCTTTACGATAAATATTACGAGATCCTGGCCAAGGACGATCCCGAACTATGGAACGAAGAGCTCGAGGTCGAAGAGACTATCGAGGATCAAAAGAAGGCCGAAGAGGACGAGCTCACCGAAGCTGGCATCGAACCTAACGATGACAAGAAGGGGAGGTGGTTCTAACGCGCATCATCTCTTTACGGCTTCACAACATCAAGTCCTACACCGATGCTAGGTTCGACTTCACCGAGGGTGTCAACGGCATCTTCGGCGACAATGGCCACGGAAAGACAACGGTCCTCCAGGCCATCGGTTACGCGCTCTACGGTCACCTCGACGGGACCAAGGAGGACTTCGTCCGCAAAGGAGAGAAGAGCGGTTTCATGGAGCTCGAGGTGGAGGGTGCAGACGGTGCGCTATACCAGATCATCCGAGGCGTTCCAGGCGCGAAGTACGAGTTCATCACCCCTACCCAGAAAAAGATCACTGGCAAGGAGCAGGTGACCAAGGAGATCGATCACAATATCTTTTCTTCAGCCTTGGACAACGAGTCTCTCAATGAGGTCTTTAAAAACATCATCGGTGTCCCACAGGGGACCTTTGCTGCAGCCTTCCATCTGACACCAGCAGCCAGGAAGAAGGTGTTCGACCCACTGCTGAAAGTTGAGGAGCACAAGCGAGCTGCAGAGGCGATACGACCTGCAAGAGCCACGCTGAAGGACAAGCACATCGAGCTCGACAAGTCCGTGTCCGGAAACCTCCAGCTCATTGAGATGCTCAAGGAGGAGACCGCCCGTCTTCCGAAGCTGAAAGCTGACAAGGGGGAGGCTGAAAAGGAGACCAAGGAGCTTGCCGAAAAGCTTGAGAAGCTGAACGAGCAGCTCAAGGACTCTGAAGAGGCAAAGGCCGCCATCGATGAGAAGGAGAAGGCCATGGGGGCGGAGATGGCAACCCTACGGCAGCTCGAGCAGCAACAAAGTTCTGTCCAGGAAGATGCGGAGCGGTTCGAGAAGCTCACCAAGCGGATCGCAGAGCTCGAGCCCAGGCAGAAGGAGTACGAGGAGCTCACGAAGCAGCTGGAGAAGCTGCGCAATGAGAAGGACGAGCTTGCCCGCAGGCTGCAAAAGGCTGCAGCTGCGGGAGCAGAGCTTAAAGGCCTGGACCAGCAGCTCGAAGAGATCGCGGTCACGATAAAGGATGCTAAGGAGGCGAAGAAGGAGCTCGACGGGCTCAAGGACAAGGAGGCTCGCATCTCGACCCTGGGTACAGAGCTCGAAGGCGTCCGAAGACAGCTTCAGGAACTTCTCTCACTCAAGACCAGGGATGCTGAGCTTTCCGACAGGTCCAAGGAACTTGAAGGTAAACTTCAGCCTCTCAAAGAGGTCATGGAAGGCGAGGGTCCCTCCAAACTAGCTGGTAGGGTCGACGAGATATCAGATTCCATCACCAAGGCTCGAGGCACCCAGGAATCCTACCGGACCCAGATGGCACAGATCGGGGAGAACAAGGCCAAGCTTACCGACGGTGTCTGCCCTCTGTTCGATGAGGAGTGTCCAAAAGCAAAGGAGGCTCCCGATATCTTCAACGCCCGGGCTGCCAAGCTCCGAGACGACATGAAAGCGAACAAGAAGCTCATCGCAGACCTGGAGGTCGAGCTCGAAAAGGCCAGGGGAGCCAAGGAACAACTCGGCAAGCTCAACGAGGCCAAGACCAGGGCCAAGGAGCTCGAGGACGAGCTGGCCAAGCTCAAGGAGCAGCGCGAAGGTATGGCCATAAAGATCGCCCAGGTCCCGAAGCTTGAGGCACAGCAGACCCATCTCAAATCCGAGGAGAAGGAGCTTAAACCTCTCATTCAGAAGCTGACCCTACTCCAGGACAAG
>JANQNL010000110.1 GCA_028279585.1 Thermoplasmatota archaeon | reverse complement strand
GAGGCTGCGGTCGAGGTTTCGGACGGGCCTGCTTCTTTGGTCTTTTCGGCTTTGCGTGGGCCTTTGCCTTCTTCTTTGAACCCTTCTTCGGCCGTCTTCGAGGATGTTCCTCCTCCACCCAACCCAAGGCCTCGTTCTCGGCCTCTGAATATGACTCTATCTCATCCTCGAGATAGTCGATCTCGTTATCTTCATAATCTGAATGGCGAGCTTCCTGGAAGCTCTGGGCTTGGAGGGCAAGGCTCCTCTTCTGCCGCGTAGCGTTCCGCTCGAGCTCACGTTCCTCCTCCCGCCACCTGTCAAGCTTCTCGAGCCACTCCCGCTTCTCCTTGGCCTGGCGCTCGGACCTTACGCGCTCCTCCAGCTCCTGGATCTCCCTCTGGGCCTTACGCCTTCGGTTCTCGGTCTCACCGATACGGTGCTGGAGCTCCTTGATCCGCTTCTCCTTTAGACGCCACTGCTTCTCCCTCGCCTTCCACTCCTTCTCCTTCTGGGACCATTCATCCTCTTTTGATGGCTGGCGCTGGGTCTTTTGCGGTGGACGCTTCTTCTTTTTCTTCTTACCGACCAAAAGGTCCAATAGTCCCACGCTGTCAGCTCCATGGCCCCGGCATCGGACAGGTCATCGAAATCTCGATGGACCAGTCCTATCTGGCATGCCAGTCTAAGTTGAAATACTTAAATATTGATAAAGTTATCGCAAATCATATTTGTTCCTTCAGTGACCGACTATATAGGAGCTATATTGCATGGTGGACGCACAAAAGGTCAGGAAGATAAAGGGTAAGGATGGGATAATCCTCTCCTCTTCCGACATGACCTGGGACGTAGAAGAGATCTACACTCCGATGTACGAATGCTTGTTGAAGGTAGTGGAACGAATCCGGATTCTGGACCTGGACATACCGATCTATGTCATCGCCAGGATGGAGGTCCACGACACCTTCAGCAGGAAAAGGCACATCCCCCTACGTAAGGACATCTATGATTTCCTTCACGCCACAAACGATTACAGGAAGTTCTTCTGGGACATCGAAAAGGAGGCCAAGAAGGTCTTCGACAATGAGATGAACAAGCAGCACAGCTTCAGCCCGACCACCAAGGAGTACAAGTCCCTCAAGATCGCCCTGGGTGAGGAACTCCTCAATACCGATGGAAAGGTCTGGGCCATGAGCTACAACACTCACCTAGCTACCATCAATCAGACATCCGTGAAGGATGGTAAAGCCGTCCCTCACAGGGACGGGACCACCATGTACATGGTGATCAAGAAGCGGGTCATGCCATCATTGGACGAGCTGACAAGACTGCGGGGTGAGGCCGATGTCTCTGCCATGCGGATGCTGAAGATAGCAGCCTACCTCAAGAACCACCCCTGGTCGGTCCTGGCATACAACCGTTCTGTGAACACGGCGCTGAAGGCTGAGGATGAGACGTTCTTCGAGGAAGGCCCACCGAAGATGGTTGCTGTGAACAAGGGATGGGATGAGCCTGCAGCTCCACCTCCGACAAGCGTTCCGGTGGAGATCACTACTGAACCCTCAAAGGAACCTCCAAAGAAACCAAAGGAACCACCAAAGAAGGCAGCTAAACCTCCAGCTCCAAAGGGAAAGAAGAAAGCTGGGAAGGATAAGCCTAGGACGAAGGCAGCTTCCAAGGCCAGTTCGAAAAAGGCTGACAAGCCAAAGGGGAAGAAAGGGTAGGTGAGGGAGAGTGGCACAGCAAAAGAAGAAGCCCCAGACGGTGGGGGAACTTGGGATATACGAGGACTACAAGACCATGGTCCGAAAGGAGAGGGTCCAGATGGGGGGCCTTCCCCACTACTACGGGGATGAGGACCAGCCCACACCAACTTCAAAGTTCAGGTTCAAAGGACCTATCTGGCCATTGGTCGCTGGTTCAATATTCATTGTAATGGCACTGATCCTTGGCGGGCTTATACTCTTGACCGATATCGAGGATTCAGAAAAGACAGGGACCAATGTCCCTGTAGTATCTGGGGATCCACGTGTCATTGAGCTCAAGGACATGAAGAAAGGTGAGGAGATCGTGGTTGATTTCTCCACAGACACGCCCGTTAACATGATCTTTGATACATTGGAGAACTGTGAGCTTTACGAGCAGTCCTTCCTCTATGCTGGTGTTGTAGCCTATGTCGAATTGGACCTAGAGGATTCATCCGGAGCAAAGCTCACCTTCGAAGCCGATGAGGATGGAGACTACGGTGTTGTCTTTGACAATCCATCATACTTAATAACGCATGTCGATTACACTATCTCCTATCCACCCAGATACCTCGTCAGGCTCCTCATCTGGGGTGGAGTTTCCATGCTCTTCGGTGTGGGTCTGATCGGGTTGTACATATTCCTTGTCAAGCGCCAAGCGAGGCGTGAGAAGGCAGCCAAACCACAGAGCGGACCCAGAGAGATAGAGCACATCATCATCGAAGGTCAGAACGATCCAATCGAATCTGACGATTCTTCGGATCACTCGGGACGTAACCCTCGAGATGACGACTTTGATGATGAGCCCCCACCGAAGAAGCGGTCCCGAAAGAATGGGAAGAGGAAAGGAAAGAAGCGCTGACCACTTTCGGTCACCCCTCCTGTTGAGCTTTATATGCTACCGGAAGGTATCTATCAGCATGGGCAATGGAATTGGTGGAAGGACAGGCACTGCAGACCTGCCCCTCCATGGTGGAAAGGCTCCCAAATGGCTCTTTCGTAGGATGTCCGCTCTGGCAGAGGGTATCCTCGAGGTCATGGTCACCGAGTATGACCGCGACACGGTCCTGCAGCGGGTGGCCGATCCCTACTGGTTCCAGGCCCTGACCTGCGTCCTTGGTTTCGACTGGCATTCTTCTGGCACTACTACGGTCACTTGCCACGCGCTCAAGGAGGCAATGGAGCGAACAGACCTTGGTCTGAAGATGGCTGGGGGAAAGGGTAAGCACTCCCTCCAGACTCCTATCGAGGTCGTTGATATCGCAGATTCCTACGGGCTTCCATCGGCTACTGGAGATCACATGGCCCTCTCATCCCGCCTTGTGGCCAAGGTCGATAACGCCCTGGTGCAGGATGGCCACGCCCTATACCATCACAGCATGATCCTTTCCGAGGATGGGGAGTGGGCTGTGGTCCAGCAAGGCATGGACTCGAAGTCTGGCTATGCTCGCCGTTATCACTGGAACAGCCACACGCCAGGGACGTTCATAGAGGAACCTCACAACGGGATCTGCGGGACCAAGACACCTCTGGCATTGGACCTGACCTCCACAGGTTCAGGAGATACTCGTGACTGTGTACTTGACATAGTCGGTGATGGAGTGGAGCATGTCAAGAACGACATGCAAAGGCTCGATTCATTGCTGAAGGAGGCGATAAGTCAGAAGAAGGGCGGCTCTGGAACATACCAGTCAACCTTCGATACCTGGACCTCCGGCGAGCGTACCCAGGACCGCATCGACGACGCCATCTCGAAGCTTGGTCCGGACGAGAAGGCACTCCGGATGCCCAGGAAGATCGATTGGGGTCTCATGAAGCAACTCTACGATGTCCAACCCACGGACTTCGAGGACCTGATATCGGTCAAGGGCGTAGGTCCAGCAACCGTACGAGCGCTCTCCCTGGTCAGCGAGCTTATCCACGGAACCGAGTCCTCATGGCAGGACCCCGTTCGCTATTCGTTCACGGTGGGAGGAAAGGATGGTGTCCCATACCCAGTTGACAGAAGGACCTTCGACAAGACCATCGAGGTCGTGCGGCAGGGGATAGACGAGGCTAAAGTGGGAAAGAGGGAGAAGTTCGACGCGTTCGAGAGGTTGAGCAGAGCTGCTATAATACCTGCAGGGCGAAGCAGCTGTGCTTGAACCGCGTCAGTAGAAGTTACCGGTCTTCCTGCGCCCCATTATCTCTTTGTCGAGCTGCATCGCGAACCTTTCCATCCGCCTACGCATCTCTGCAGAGTCCGGTATCTGTCCAGAGTACGGACATCCATCGTCCAGGCACGCTTTTCCATGATCGTCTACCGACCAAGGATAGAGCCTGCACCTTTCTGGCCTATCGTTATAGACCTCACACTGTCCCTGTTTGAAGAAGACGCAGCTTCCGTCCTCGTTGACCCTCATGATCTTGACGCCGTTGATCTCTTTGACGAAGTACGTGTCGTAGTAACCGTACATGATGATCTTGTCGACATCAGCGTTCAGAAGGGGCACTTCGGCTCCTGCGCAACAGGAGACGCAATTGAATCCATTGCATGACATAAGGTATTCCCATCCCTTAGCTCGGGCCCTCGCAGCGGGTTTTCAGGTGCATATGCCGCTGGCCCTGCCTACTCGTATATATTCCAATCGATATATAAATATATAGGTTCCAAAGCATGGCTTTTAAGGGTATCTGTTGGGAATGGGGAAATTCAATGTATAAACCCCCCCCCCCCTCCCTCCCCCCCACCCAACTTCGACC
>JANQNL010000091.1 GCA_028279585.1 Thermoplasmatota archaeon | reverse complement strand
TGTCCAGGTCAACAAGATAGAAGTCCATGTACACGGCCATCCCTTCGTCGGCCTCACCAGCGTTTGTAATGTTGAACCAGACCGGGGTCTCCCCCTCTGGACCGATAGTCGCGCTGCATGGTCCACCATACAGTTGGAGGTCATGGTCGATAGGCTCGACATCACCCACCATGATCGGCATGGGATGGAAGCAGAGAATGAATATGACCAGCGTCGCTCCACCTATGACCATCTGTCTCCTTGAAAGCGGAGACACGTCATCCAGTGGTGGGGGATGTGTGGCTCCAAGGATGAGTATCAGCACCGCAAAGATGGACCATGTGAAGAACTGTGTATAGAACCCGAGAACGACCAACCCAACCACAGTCGCCCAGGATAGGTACTTGGCGTTCTTGCCCAGGATCGCCCGGGCGATGTGACCTCCATCCAGCTGACCTGCTGGTAAGAGATTGAAGGCTGTGACCAGCAACCCGACCCATCCTGCAAAGGCCGTGGGGTGCATCATCACATCCTCCTCAACTGGGAAGAGGTAGGAAAAGCCCATGAGCATCAGGGGGGAGTTGAAGATCTGCACCAATCCTGAAGCTTCAGGAACTGCCGCTGGGAACGTCTGCGTCAGATACAGACCGATGATGAGTACCGGGACAGCAACGATGAATCCAGCGATAGGACCGGCAGCTCCGATCTCAACCAGGGCACGCTTGTTCGGCAGAGGCTCCCGTATCGAGATCAAGGCCCCAAAGGTCCCTAAAGGTCCGAGCAGTGGGGGAATTGGTATGAAGAACGGCAGCGACGCGTTCACCTTGTGATACTTGGCCGTGAAGTAGTGTCCGAACTCGTGGGTACCAAGGATGAGCAGCAATGGGAACGAGAACGTCAATGCACCCATGCCCATCGCAACTGGATCATACAGCACCTGGATGGAACCCATAAGTCCCATGTCCGTGGACCGCGTGGCCCAGAGGATCCCACCAGCCCATACCGTCGTGATGATGGTTGCCATGAACATGACGAGGTTCGCTTTGGTGGACCAGGTCTTCCTTTTCGGGTTCTTCATGACCGTGATAATGACCCCATCGTTCTCGGAATTGAGCTGGGGGTAAAGGGAATCTTTCTTCAGTTCCACCCGAAGCTTGTCGAACTCCACCCCCATGTCCTTTTCCGGCTTGTTGCAGTGGAAGGTCATCTGGCCTGCGTCGTACTCGTAGTCCCATATCTCGAAATGCTGGGATACCTTCCGCTTGACCTTGACCACTTCTGCGGCCCTGTCAGACTCGTTGGGGTCGAAACCTCTCATGACCGTGGCTCCGTATGGTTAAAAAACCGAATACTGGGTAATAAAGCTTGGTACCAAGTGTACCTGGCCTTCGGTAAAATTCACTCCAGACCTTTGAGCTGGTCCTTGATGAGCGAGTATGACGATGCGATGGGTTTTTTGAACTTGTGCATCTGGTATGGGAATGGATTGATGTCAGTTGTGTGCTCCATCACCCTCTCCTGGATGGATGGGGTCCTGTAGAGGACGTGCCACTCCTCGTACTTGTCCTTGTGCTTGTGGACGAACTCGCAAAGGATGGAAGCGATGATGTCCAGGCAGTGCCTGAAGGCGTCAAGGTCCCATGTGAGCCCTTTCTGCCTAACAGACCAGCTGTATAGGCCCGAAGCATCGTAGAGGGGCATCTTGTCGTAATCCTCTCGAGCGATCACACCCAGGAGGTTGGAGATCGTGAAGACCTGCACCTTCCCTTCAAGCTTCAATGTCTTGAGGGAGATGTAGAGGTTCTTGTATGCCCTGTCCACGGTATTTCCCTTGGTCCAAGGCTTCCTGTCCGTCTCTGGAAAGATGATGGCATACTTGTTGGGCTCTGGCTCATACTCCTCGAGCATGTACTTGTGCCAGTTCAGGGCGACCTCGTTGGACTGTAATCCTTCCAAGACCTCTGCAGGATCATAAAAGCACATATCCTCTGGAACGCCGGGGACAAGTTCGACCGAGGTCTCATAGAATCTTTTCCTTCGTGCAGCCTCGGTCCTCTCAAGGGCAGCATCCGCGTCGTCCATTGCCATGCCTCCGGTGATGGGGGAGGTCGTATATGGGATTTATTATAGTCCGACCATGCCACATGTCAATAATGGTGACCATAAAAGACATAAATAGTAACGGGCATTGTCTAAAAACTTAGTTGGAGGGCGCACCATGGCAGACGTGAAAGTCCTGAAAAAGAAGGTCCAGACCTGTATTGCGAAAAAGGATTTCGAAGGAGCAAAGGATGCAATAGACGACCTGCTCCGTGAGAACCCGCAGGACGATGTGGCCTGGAACAACAGAGGCATCATCCTCTCAAAGCTCGGAAAGCTCAAGAACGCCGTCATCTCCTTTGACAAGGCAATTGAGATCAACCCCGAGGTGGCCCAGGTCTGGTACGGCAAGGGCACGGTTCTGATGAAGCTCGAGAAGTACAAGTATGCCATGGGATGTTTCTACAAGGTCCTGAACCTTGACCATACCAACGCCAACGCCGAGAAGAAGTTCTTGGAATGCCTTTACCAGCTCCGTGGTGAGGAAGTGCCATACTTCCAGACCGAGGAGAAGGAAGAGGCACCTCCGAAAAAGGAGGCACCTCCACCAAAGAAGGAGAAGCCCAAGAAGCCTCCAGTCGTAGAAGAGGTTGACGAGGAAGAGGAGGAGGAAGAGCCTGAGGTCGAGCCTGAAGAGGAAGAACCTGAGGAGAAGGAAGAGGAAGAGTACACTCTCCCTGATGTGGCCGAGGACGATGACGAGGAGGAAGAGGAAGAACCTGAGGAAGAGGAGGAGCCTGAAGAGGAGGAAGAGCCAGAAGAGGAGGAGGAAGAGGAACCTGAGGCTCCCGAGGATGAGGAGGAGGAAGAAGAGGTCGCAGAACCTGCTGGCGAGGTCGATTGGGGAGACGAGGAGGAGGAAGAAGAGGAGGAGGAGCCCGAACCAGAGCCCAAGAACCTCAAGACCATTACCTGCCGCTGCGGTGAGAAGATCCAGGTGGACGCATCGAAAAAGCCTGTGCGCTTCGAATGTAAGGCATGCGGAAGGACAGGAACCCTCGGTAAGAAAAAGAAGAAGTGATCAGTCCTTTGGACGGAATCCCTCTTTAGGAACTATGCAAAGGAAGACGAAGTCCTCGTCGGATTCGTTCTTGAAGCCATGTCTGATCTCTGGCTCGACATAAGCTGCTGAGCCAGCCTCGACCTCGAACTTCTCTCCCTCTTTGGTAACAGAGCCCTTACCGGACAGGACATAGACCTCATGCTCCCATGGATGGGTATGGAGACCCACTTCTCCCCCAGGCTTGATGACGAACCTCCTCAAAGCGAAGTTCGGAGCACCGATCCTGTCGTCCAGCATCCACTGGACGTATGTCTCGGACACGATGTCCATATTCATCTCTGACTGCTCCACTTCGTCAATGTTGGTCACATACACCATAAGATCACCTCGGTACAGCTATTACCAAAACCTCCTTAAACGAAACCTGATATTTAACGGTTCATAGGTTCTGTCCAGTAACAGTTGTTCACGAACACCGTGCACACTTGAGCCCGAGAAAACGTTTAAATGGGGAGAGCCTAGTCCAGGGTCATCTGGTCACGGAGCTTGACGCATGGCTATCAAGAAGTTCACGTACCGACAGCCTTTGACCGCGGCGGGGATCAAGGCTATCGAGAAGGGCACTCTCGAGTGGTTCGACTCAGAGATGTTCTCCAACCTTAACACAGGTGTTCTCGAGCAGTACCTGGACGAGAAGAACCGTGTCCATAGTTTTGCAAGGTCCATCTTCTCTTGGAAGAGGGTCGCCCTTGGTATTTCCATCGGTGTGATGTTCGCGGTCATCAACCAGTACATCGGGTTGAAGATCGGCCTTGTGACCGGTGGAGCCTGGTACATCACCTACCTCCTTGGATTGGCCTTGAAGTTCAAGCCCACAGAGATCAACATGACCTCGGGCGCAGCTACAGGGGCTGATCGTACGTGTACAGGGTTCGTGTTCACGTTCCCGTCGATATTCCTACTAGCGTACTCGCCGTTCTACGCTATGAGCGGTGGAAGGATAATCACGTCCGACCTGCTTGGTCCCTACGGGACCAAGATCCTACCGCTCGCCATGCTGTGTTCCATGTGCGCCTCGCTCATGGGCATCATGTACTTCCAGATATTCCGTAGGATCTGGCTTGTTGAGGATCCTCTCCCTGCACCTGGTTTCCAGGCAGCTGTGAAATTGATGGATATCGCCAACGACCGGGCTAGCGGAGCGGCTGAGCACGCGTTCCGTTCCATACGGTTGGTGTTGATATCTTTAGGTATCATGGGGACGTTCTCGTTCTTCAGGGACTTCCCTGTGCTTGATGGAAAGCATCCACACACTGGCGAGTTGATGCCGTTCAGGATGTCCATCATGGACCATGTCTTCACCAATATACTCGGTGTTGGTGATCTATACTACAAAGGTGTCATCCATCCCTTCGCTCGCTTCCCAATAATTAGTAACTATACCAACATAGGTTACAACCTGACCGGTATAGGCATGGCCATAGGCTGGTTCATGAAGATACGTTCTGCGTTCTTAGTTTCATTGGGTGCGCTGTTCACTTGGCTTGTAGTTGTGCCGTTGATAGTCTTCATGAAGGTGCCCATCTACAACGCAGAGTTCGATGTGTACTACATCCCACAGAACGCTTACCTGTTCGAAATGGCCGCGCCTTATGCAGCAAATGCCGGGGTTGCAAAGATCATGGCCATCGGTGCTATCCTCGGTGGTGGAATGACAGCCCTGATCAAGATGACCCCCACCTTCGCCACGGTCTTCAAAGATATTTGGAAGACCCAAAAGGGTGGGGAAAAAACTCAGAAGAAAGAATGGGTGCCTGGTGCTGGCTGGTTCGAATGGCCCCTACAGCATCTGTTCGTGATGCCAATAGTGGTCTCGATATTGGTACCTCTCATATTCATCTTCATAGGCCGATTCCCTATCTTGCCATCAATGATCTTTGGGGTTGTGCTGGCATCGTTCACTTTCATCCTCGGTGCAATCGCTGTGAAGATCTCAGGCGAGGTGGGGACGACACCAGTGTCGGGCACCTCGTTCCTGTGTCTGATATTGCTATGGGTGATCTTTGGTGTCATCAACCTTCTACCCACCGGTGAAATGGGCTTCACATCCTTGACCTTCCGCTCTGATGCTCAATTCATCCTCATGGCACTGGTCGGCACCACCGTGTTCGGCAGTTCGGTGTCACTTTCTTCTGATATCATCTGGGACTTCAAATCAGGAATATATGCCGGTACAAGACCTGCAAACCTGATCCGCGGCGAGTCCACAGCTATCTTCTTTGGAACGATGGCTGCAGCCACTGGCGCTGTGTTCTTCTCTACCTGGCTGGCCGATGGGACCCTTGACCTCGAAGCACCCCAGGCATATGCTTTTGCAACGTTCGCACAGATGCTCATGGGCGGCAAGGTGATGATGGAGGTGTTCGTGCTCGGTGCTGCCATCGGAGTGTTCGCAGAGCTGATGACAGGTATGGGCACTGCGTTCGGTCTTGGTATGTATCTCCCACTGCATTACACGCTAATGCTGCTCACAGGTGGTGGAGCAAGATGGGGATGGGAGAAGTTCTGGCTAGAGCCAAGGGCAAAGCGGTTCGGGTTTTCCGAGAGGGAGAAGACCTTCAAGGTGCTTGATACGTACATGATCGGCACTGGCCTGCTTGTATCTGAGGCGCTGATAGGAATGTTCTCAGCTGTATTCCTTGCGTTCTTCGTGCCACTGATGGCCTAGATTCTTTATACTAAGACCACAGTGCCGTGGTTCGGTGACCTTATGACAAAGCAGGTACGTGCATCACACATCCTCGTGGATTCTGAGAGCCAGGCACAGAAGTTATACGACCAGGTCAAGGGCGGCAAGAACTTCGGTCAGCTTGCCAAGAAGTTCTCCTCATGTCCATCCGGAAAGAAGGGTGGGGACCTCGGATACTTCTCACGTGGACAGATGGTCAAGCCGTTCGAGGACGCTGCGTTCAATGCTGGAAAGGGTGATCTTACCCCACCGGTCAAGACCCAGTTCGGGTGGCATCTCATTCTGGTTACGGACAAGCGGTAGGCTGCGTTCGTTGCTGGTCTTTCTTTCGTTTTGATAGCAATAGCAATAGCTCCATCGTTAGAGGCGATGGAGGAAGAGTCCCCGACCGAACCTTTGAAAAGGTTCGATCCAAACAGTGGGGTCTTTGACCCCACAAGCGACCTGCGGCCGCACATTTTGCCTCGGGTTCTCAACCAACTACTTCCAGAACGAACCGTCGGCCTGAGTAGTTGGTATGCCCCAAGAGTAAAATCCCCCAGCGGCCTGCTCAACGCGCTTTTTCAGGCATTGTTGGCAAGACAAATCCAATATCCTTTTAACCCCAAAGTCGATTCAGGTGCCGGTGCTCAAATGCTCGAACTGTACGAAAAGAAGTTCATCCTGACCATGGACGACGGAAGCCTCATCTCATGCTACTGGGACCTCGACGACGCCCTCGCCGATGGCAAGCAGCTTGCAGCCCGGCAGAAGGGAGAGACCTACAGGATTTTCGAGCTTAGGACAAAGGACATCGGAAACGACGTCATCTCCTACGAGTACAAGCTCCGCGAGACCCTCCGCAACCCCGAGTGAGACCAATGCCAGACATTGCCCTGCGAGACGATATCTTCACGGTGGTCATCGCCGTGTCAGGCCTGGTGCCCGCCAGGTTCAACGCCGAATACATCGTCAAGATGTGTAAGGCCATAAACGCAGAGCAGATGATAGTGGTACACATCAGGGACCAGGGAGAGACCCGCGAAGGAGGAGACGCTGCCCTGGACATTTACGACCAGTATGCCGGACAGTACGATGTCCCCATCCAGAAGATCCCTGCCGTTGGAGAGGTTAGCCAGACCATCATCGAGATAGCGAACTTCCACAAGGCAGACCTCATTGTCATGGGCGCGTCCGGGGGAAGGAACATCGCCTCCTGGATGATAGAGAAGATCCTCAAGAACACAGAGATCCCTGTGGTCGTCGTGCCTTGGAACTTCGATCAGGCTCTCATCGATAAGAAAGAGATCAACCTCGTTTGAAACGATCCTTTCATTTCACTTTCCATCATCTAATGTTCTAGCGGATGGAAGAACAACTCCGTAATTTCGGATATAGAAAAGAAGGGTTGCCCTGTCATCTTCACTAACGTTCATTCTACAAAGATGCCAGGCAATTTTTATCGGATAATATCCGAAATTACTCCGTTTTTCTTGACTAAATCACACCAAATATAGCCCCTTTTATACCCCGTCCTCACTCGTTCGTTACATGGTAATGATCGACTCCTGCGCCATCTGCGACCAACCCGCTCTCCTCCACTGCAGCGTCTGCGGAAGGCCCATGTGCAACTCCTGCTACGACAAGGACGAAAGGCTCTGCTTCGTCTGCGATGAGAAAAAGAAGGAGGAAGCAGAGGCGAAAAAGGAAGAAGAGGAGGAGGAAGAGCTCAACCTTCCGTACACCGGTTCTTACCTAGGTCCCATCACTACCCAGCCTACTACGATGCAACAATATATCTACATCAGGGACCACGAGTGCCAACATCATGAGGTTCCTAATCTTTGCAAAATGAACAGGAATCGTACTATAGAGGGGTAGTATGCATCATTTCTTGACAACACTCACAAATTCTTATATACATGCACATTAATTCTACAGCATGGTTACCAGAATAGACGAAAAATTTCGTAGGTACCCAGCACAACTGAAGGTCGTGCAGCTTTTCATGAGATTGGGTCTGGCCGTCAAGGATGGGCAGATATATTGTGACGGGATAAAGATCTCTCATTTTGCGGTAGCTAAGGGTCTGGGTGTGGACAGGAGGGCCGTAGCCGACGCCGTTCTACGGATACAGTCGGACAAGGAGCTCACCGAGATATTCATGAACTTCATCCCAACCTGCAATCTCCGTGATGCTGCCCCATTGCTCGGATACGGCGTTCTCGAGGTCGTCCCCCAGGACTCCTCCAGACCAGGCATCCTTGCAGGGGTGACCAGGATACTCAACGAGGCAGGCATCTCAATCAGGCAGGTCGTCATCGACAACCCGCAACTTTCAGAGATCGATCACCTCGTTGTCGTTACGGACAAGCCGATACCCGGCAGCGTGATCCCAGAGATCAAGGACATCATGGGTGTCAAGTCCGTCATACTCCACTAACCTTCAGGACCCACTTTCGGTGCCGGGCCCCCTCGGGTATAATTTATATACCCATCCAGAGGATTTAGTGACATGGCCCCAGCCTGTCGTCCAAAGAAGGTCAAGGACCTCATCATCGGCTCTAGGTTCGATACGCTCCAGCTTAAGGTCTGTACTGAACCTCGACGCCGAACGGTCCGCAGACCTTACGAGGGTTACCACCAGGTCATATCGGTGGAGGCTGAGGACGACACAGGCCAGGTCACAGTGGACCTCTGGGACGACGAGGGAGAGGGTGTAGAGCCTGGAACACTTCTCAAGATCACGGACGGCTATGTCAAAGTATATCAGGGACGGACACGTGTCCTTGTTGGAAAGTACGGAACCCTGGAGAAGCTTAAATGATACCTGTCAACGAAAGGGTGTTAATCCACCTGTTCAAGTACAAGAACTACGACGCTGGTTCACCATCAGTACCTACAGGTATGACCCAATCAGGCATCGCAGACGAGGTGGGGATCTCCGTCACCCACGTGCCACGTGCAGTATCGAAGCTTCAGGCCGATGGATTGGTCACCGAGGGCCTGGCCCACGCCCCCCAGTCCAAGCGCAGGGTCAAGGCTTACTTCTTGACGATGATGGGCAAACAGCACGCCAGGAACCTCATGGAAAGCCTGCTGGACCAGGAGGTCCTGCTCGTTGAGAGCGATGGTCTCCAAAAGACCGAGAGGCTCGAGGACATCCACAGAGAGATGTCCAGCAAGTTCGGTGCGGACAGGACCCCTACTTTGGTGGACCTGGTCCTCAAGTCACAGGCCAAAGGGTTCGTAAGCATGGAGGACTTCGAGGGACCATGTGGCAGGGGACTCGTGCAGGGCTGGGCACCAACAGCGGATGTTGATTCCCTTGTCAAGCGCATCGAGATATCCGAGGAGCTCGTGTCGGCCCTGGACCGGTCAGAACTTGTAGTTGTCCAGGGCGACGAAGGCACTGGCAAGACATCGAGCACCCTAACGGTCATGTCAGCCATCTATGGCGACTCCCCCATCAATATCATCTATTACTCCAAAGACCACGAGGAGGTGGACAAGGTCGAGGAGGCCAAGCACCAGCTCCTCCTGGACATGGCCAAGGCCATGGGTGTGGACTGCGGCGACGGCTCCAACAAGATGGAGCTTGCCAAGCAGGTCTCCGACCAGGCAGCCAACAACAAGGATGGCCAGACCCTGTTCGTACTGGATGACCTGAACACCAAGGTCCTGGTGGATGCTGGCCTTAAGGTCGCTGACTTCCTTCTGGGTCTACCAGGTCGAAATAGCGTGATCATCTGTCTTCGTGAGGAGAAGGAGGTCATGGGGATCGGTCTTCCGTCTCAACCAGATGCCGAAGTTGCTACGGTCAGGGTCGGTGGGATGAAAAAGGAAGAGGCTCGGGAGCTTATTGGTGATTCCCTCGACGAGGGAGAGTTCGACACATTGTATGAGATGACGGGGGGAAACCCGGGATGGCTGCTCAAAGCTCGTGATACCCCCGTGTCCGAGGGAGAGCACCTTGATCCAGAGGAAAGGGCCCTTTTACGCATGCTGAAGAAGTAGTCTAGTAGAGTTGCTTTCGTCATTTGACGTATGCTGGCAACGGCAAAAAACATTATATACAGTAGTTCAAATGCGGTCTTTGGCGATAGCCATGACCGGATTCGACCCCGACTCCAGAAAGATGATCATCGACAGCATCCACGCCTTCTTCGAGCAGAGCCTTCCATGGGAGAAAGCGCTGGAGCTGGACCATGCGAACGAAGAGCCCCTGGAGCTCATCAAGCAGATCAATGATCCCAGCGTGCTGGGACTGCATCTCGTGCTCATCCCCACAGACTACGGCGGCATGGGTGGCGGGACCTTCGATATCTACAGGATATGCGAGACCCTGGCATCCATCGATCTCGGTGTTGCCACTGGTGTCCTCGCGACCTTCCTGGGAACAGACCCGCTTCGTGTGGGTGGGACCCCAGACCAGAAGGAGAAGTGGATGGGCAGGATAGCTGCCGAGGGAATGCTTGTGGCATACGGTGCCACAGAGCCAGATGCAGGCTCTGACCTGGGTGCACTACAGACCAGGGCCAAGAGGGTCGAAGAGGATGGCAAGATAGTCGGATACACACTGAACGGGTCGAAGCAGTGGATATCCAACGGCGGCGTCGCAGACATGATAACGATTCTCGCAATGGCCCCCGACGGTCCATCCTGGTTCATCGTGGAAAAGGACACCAAGGGCTTCACTCACAACAAGCCAGAGGACAAACACGGTATCAGGCTGTCCAACACTGCAGGCTTGAACCTAGACGA
>JANQNL010000075.1 GCA_028279585.1 Thermoplasmatota archaeon | reverse complement strand
CTCATTCCATCTGGAGGGAGACCGACGTCGGTGTTGACGTTGTAGGCGAACTGTGCGTTGAATCTGGCGTCCACCGCCCTTGTAAGATCGATAGGCCTGGAGATCAGGCTGTTATCGATACCGCCAAGGAGGTAATCGTTGTCTGCAGGATCACCGTTATACCAGTATCCAGTTCCGCTTGCGGAGTCGCCATCGTTGCGCCACTCCCACACATCTGTGGAACCGACCACAACCGTATCTGCGGAGACGATGAGCTTGACATCGTCAACCCACCATCCGCCGCCTACACCGCCGCCGAAGTAGAAGTAGCTGAACC
Source organism: Thermoplasmatota archaeon (assembly GCA_028279585.1). GTDB lineage: Archaea > Thermoplasmatota > Penumbrarchaeia > JANQNL01 > JANQNL01 > JANQNL01. Next base: position 41,690 of record JANQNL010000075.1, on the reverse strand, counting down.
TCAACTTCAGAGGCTGGGCGGAAAGGGTGATGCTGTGTGCAGAGTTGTCGGTGATGGACTGGGCCTGCTTGATGAGGTTCACAGAGACATACTCCCAGTCGAACAGACCGTTGTTGGACTTACCATTCCAGCACCATAGGATCTGTGTATCTCCGCTCACAGTGTATGCAGAGGTGGCTGGTCCACAGTTCGGTCTGGGTTGTGGGGAAGCGGTGCCGAGATACAGGTTTGAGTTGTATGGTTCCTCTGGCTGGATGTAATACCAGTTGTAGTTCGAACCATCGGTCGGATCTCCAGCGCCATCGTAGACACCGAGCTCGAGGTATGCACCGTTAATGGTTCCAGCTATGTTGTACTTATGATAGAACTCAAGCCGTACATCAGTGGCGCCTGATACTGTGAAGCTGTCCGTCTCCAAGGCGTTGAGGCCCTCAACGGCATCATCACCACCAGCTTGTTCGCCAGCGATGGTCTCTGTTGTGAACTCCCAGATGTCACTGGTGTACTCCTTACCGGAAGTGCTGACGACCTTGACCTGCCAGTAATACTTAGTGCCGGACTGAAGGAGTCCCGCATCATACTGTTCGCCCTTGAACTGGTAAGCTGCGCCAGGATTGTCTGGATCCTCTATCACGGTCGGTGGAGTTGCGGTGTCGATATAGATCTCGTAGTAGTCGATCTTCTCAGCAGGACCGCAATACCATTGTAGGGTTGGATGGACGTTGACATGTTCTGCTAGGTGTTGCGGTGTCGGGAACTCGGGGGCACTCAAAGCGTCCGGATTCGGCACCTCGAAGCATACGTCGGCTTGTCCATACATACTAGTCGTGACAGTGTTCGTCGGCCTACCCTGACCCGACAGATAGCATGATGAATCGATCCTTACACTTCCGTAGGTTTGTGGGAAGGATACACTAGACCGGTATGAACCTCCGCTTCCAGCAAGCCATACTGCTACGGTATATCTTGTGCCTGCAACAACATCGACAGGTGTTATCGGGGTGTATGCCCAGTTGTTGGCAGATGTTACCGTAGCTGTGGCGAGCTGAGCTCCAGTCCCAGCATTCCAAAGGTAGACGGTCTTTGTACCCATGAAGTAACCACCAAGCTCTGTGATCTGTCCATTCACCTGTGGGGTGAAATGATAACCCATGGTGTACGACCAACTGACACCTGTGCTAGGTCCGGTTCCATACTCGTTGGGGCTCCACACATATTCCTTGATGGCGTCTGGCTCTACATCCTTGACCATCTTGATCTCGATATTATCGATATAGAGGTAGTCGCTGGTTGCGCTGACGGACTCCCTGATCCTCCACCTGAAGTCAGTGTACCTAAGGTAGTTCGCCTCAATGGTGACCTGTTCATCATTATGCCAGGCCCCATCATCATTGTTTGTGTCCCAGGTGAACATCAGGTCCCAGCTTCCATCATAGAACTCAAGATAGTACCGGTCTGTGCTCTCAAGACCAACTGCTCTCCAGTCGAACTCGAAAGTGACCTCGATGTTCTCAAGGAACGCATCCTGATAATCCCAGTCATACCTTCCCTGAAGACCATTGTTCATAAGCTGCGCACAGTAGCCCTCTCCGCCACCCCTGTTGTAGGGGTAGGTCCTGTATGAGGATGCCATGTCATGATAGGTACTGAGACCGAGGGAGTTGATCCATCTCCTGTAGCTTGTGGAGTATCCAGTTATCCATGATGGATAGCTGTACGTGTTGCCACCGTAGATGTTGAAGTCCTGGCTCCATAACGTCGTATCGGTCAGAGCGTTATCCAGGTCGTAACAGTTCGAGAGTGGGATGTCCTGGTAAGATCCAGGGTTGTCCCATTGCAATCTTACCTGGGCACTACTCGTTCCCTGATAGTTGATCAGCATTATCTGGTGTAAGCCCTGCTCCAGTGTTATCGAACCTGTACGACTAGTGTAACCCTGGTCACGCCAATGGGCTGCACCGATGACGTTCTGTCCATCGATGAACACCATTCCTCCATCGTCAGAATATAGACGGAAGTTGTATGTCTTGCCATAATCAGCGTAGATATAACAGGTCCAACGCACGCCGAAGTAATCTGTGTCGATACCAGATATTGGGGTTCCGGTCCCGAAGTTCTGCCAGAACGGCGTGGTATCTGTGTGGATCGTACTCCTCTGATCATAGGTATAATAGTATTGTGAATACCTAACAGTTGGATAGTAATCATAGTAGTTCGCATTGACTCCATGATCGTATCCTCTGGAGTCCAACTCGGCCCTCGAGAGCGTGCGGATATCTTCAAAGGATATCAGCTCCCGTAGCCCATTGTTAGAGGACTTCTCGGTATCTTCGAACACCGCTATAGGCTCCGAGTCTTCCTCGTTCACAACGAGGTTCGATGTAGACCTTGCTGAACCTGCGCTTCCCATGGATGCCGAGATCTGGTTGAAGATCGTTGCGAGCTCTGTGGGGTCTGTAGTGTAGTAGTATCCATATCCCTCATACTCGCCAGGATCGTAGACACCATCACCATCGGCCCACATGTCCAGATCGCCACCTGTGGCTGACTCCTGGGCGATGGTCCACATCATGAGCTCGTTGGAGTAGGTCGTCCTCGGCCTGACCTCGATCGGGTTGGTGCTGCCACATAGTGGATCGTGGGAGATACCAAGAGCGATCGAGTAGGAGTAGAGGCCGATGTCTGTGAAGCTTCCAAAGGTGTTGTGAGCTCCTCTCCAGTTGTCGATGTAGTTAGTTGTTCCACCATATCCTGCAAGGGTCCAGATAGCATTCCTTGCGTTTTGATAATCGCCGTAGGCCGAAGCACCATCGGACATGGTGATGACGTTCGGGATGGCCGTTGCCCGATAGTTCTCAACAAGATACCATATCGCACCGTCATCGTCATCGGTCTCACCATCGAAGTCACCATTCCAAACACCGGCTGTAGATTTATCTTCGATAAGTGCCGAGTAGATGTTGGTTCCACCACCTGGTGTTCCCATTGCACCAATGAAGTTCTTCAGTGTGGTCTTACCAGCGGCATCACAGAACTCAAATGTGTGCATTGCGTTGGTTCGGGAGTCAAAGGTGAAGATGGCCACTCTGTCGTTGGCATCGAGAGCATCGATCAAGCTGTTGCAAGCTGTGACCAGATTGGCCCACTTGCCACCCCAGCTCATCGAACCAGACCTGTCCAGGACCAACATGATATCGAGCATCGTGTTGATGCCGCCAGTCGCCAGCGGCTCCTTGATAGAGAAGCTTGAGTTCATGGAGTGGTCGACAGCAAAGTTATGGATCCAAGAGGTTCCGGACAGAGTATCCGCATCGAAAGCATCGACTATACCGGTCTGGGCATAGTCGAGGTATTCCAGTGACGACTCACCATTGATCTTCATAACAGTGGACTCGTGGCGCCAGGCGCTATTTGCGTCGATGGCGTCCTCGTACTCCATGTCATCGAAGAAGAAGAAGACCTCTGTTGGATTCGATGGATAATTGTTGTAGGTATCGAACACCTCATCCTCAAGGTCCAATGGGTCCAGCTGGACCTGTATCGACCTCATATTAGCTGCATCTCCTGCATACAGAGGCACCCAGATACACTCGAGGTTGACGAAGTCGTCGCTCTCGAGATATGGGGTCTCGGTCTTCAGGAGTGTGTTACCGTCAAGGAACCTGACAGAGCAGGAACCATCCATGCCACCGACGTTGGCGACCCTTGCTGTGATAACGTATGAGTTACCAAGCTGTGGGTTGTCGTCATTGATGGTGATATCGACATCCGTGCAACGGAAGTCGGCCTTGTACTCCTTGAGACCGAGCCAGTGGAGCGAGAGGTAGATGTCCTCTGCAAGACCGGTCTCGACGTTGGTGATGTCGGCAAGGTCCTGACCAGGGTTGAGGCTTCCGTGGGTGGCTGCCCCTCCATGTGTCCAATCGAGCCTGTCATGTTCATCACCGACATGGTTCCTGTAGGTTGTATCAGAACCACCGGTATAACTGATCGCAGAGCCGGTCCACTGGACGCCTGCTGGATTTCCATAAGAAGCTCCTCCACTGCTTGCACGCCTCATGTAGTCGATGCTTGCACCGGTGTCGTCGAGTAGATTGACATAGTATCGAGATGTGGAGGTCCATCCAATACCTAGCTCGTTGAGATTGTCATACAAGCGGGTGGCAGTGTTCGTGCCGGTGAGTTCGGAGATGACGACCGTGACACCAGGTCCGATGGTGAACCCGTTCGGGAAGTGGTACAGGTCGCCGCTTGAACCGTCGTAGCACCGCAGGCTCCATCCGGTCAGGTCGATAGTGCCCATACCAAGGTTGACTATCTCGACCTGGTCTGGGTTACCTGTGAACACCTCGTTGATCTTGATGTCCCACCTCGAACCAGCCACATCGTGGTTTGCTACATCCCAACCAGAGAAGAAGGTCTTGTAGAAGGTGTCGTTGTTTTGGTGGGCAATTGCGTTGAAGTTCGTCCCGCCGTTGGGGCTTGTAGCTCCGAAGGCATGGTCCACTACACCGCCGAAAGCGTATGGGGTGAACAGATCGTCGTTGTTACCTCCACCTGCAAGACGTGGGTAGTTCATTCCGTGGGATATCGCGTTGTCCTGGAACCCGATGATGTTGCTGGAAGAGCTTCCGGCCCCTCCTACCTTGGTACCAAGACCGAGGACGTCCCTGTAGAAGGAATCTGTTATCGCACCGTTGGAGATTGAGTTCCCGATACCCTCACCGATGACCCAGATGGTCTCGTTGTGGTCACCCAGAAGAGATGCCTCAGGATAGTTGCCGATGAGGTAGTTGGTAATGGACACCTCGTCATTGGCCCTGATGGTGTTGGTCGTTGCATCGCCGCAATACCAGATAACAGTGTTGTACCTCTTGAGGGTATCAACGTCCGGTCCGTCAACTCCAGATGCTACAGTATGGATGTCATACTGGTATTCCAAAGCTGAAAGGGCCCTGGTTATCTGCATGCTGCCTGTATCTCCAGCATCGTCATCGACGAAGAGGATGTTCTGTGAGACCTGTGAGGATGTGATCTCGGAGGTAGAGTACTCAAGATCGTTGTTGTTCTCAAGGGTCTCAAGGAGGAGGTTGTATGGGTCGATCATGGCTCGGAACTCATGCAGACCAGTTGTAATAGCGAGCCATGTCTTGGATACTATCCGTTCCTCTCCAGGGTTCAATGTCAGCTGGACCGGGTTATCGTCACCACCCCATGTGGGGATGACCTCCTCGTCATTGTCAGGACCTGTCACATAGAACATTACCTGGGTATTGACAGCGAACGGTCCATTGTTCCTAACGACCACTGTGATGTTGACCTCGTCCATGTACTTGGGGTCTGTTGGGGTGATGTCCATCTTGGTGACTGCCACATCGTTACCGACCTTCATGGTCCAGTTGAACCAGTTCATCACTGTGTAAATGAGCTTGACCCTATCGTTGAGCCTTGGGACGGATGAAAGGTCGAAACCGGAGTAGACCGCCTTGTAAGGCTCGTTCCCGCCATTGACCTTCTTATAGTGAGCGATGGTGTTGTGCATGGAGATGTCATTGGTCCCGGCTGTGCCGTTGACAACGGTTGCGACCTGATCGTTGACCGAGTAGCTGATGGGCTGGACCCGTTCCATGGTCTGGGTTCCAACGTAGTCCAGCTCGTAGTTGTCCTCTCCACTCTTCCACCCATCGAGGGCCTGACCCGCTGGATTGTATGTCACAGCGTCAATGACCTCGAAATCGTTGGCGGGTACAGTATTAGTTCTGTATTGTCTAATACCTAAGTAGTTCCTCAAGAAATTACCGTTAGTGGTAATGGCTGATACCGGAGTAAAGCCGAAATTGGATTGTCCGTAAAGAGCTTCGCACAGTCCATTACCGATGATCCAGACGAACTTACCATTATCCAAGGCTTTCTGGATCTCGATGACGTTCGTGTTGGTCAGGATAGCACCTGAATCCTCCCTACCAGTGACCCAGATGATGATATCGTAGTCCTGCATCTCTGGGGATGGAGGGGTTGTCGCTGTATCGTAGGTAGGTGCATCCGTTCCACCGATGGTAGCTGTGGTGAAGTAGTCCTTTGGTGAGATACCAGCACCGATGAGGGACTCACGGACCAGTGCGGCCACGTCGCCGACCTGGCCTGGGTCCTTTCCGTCATCGTCGACCAAAAGAACGGTTGGCATGACCTGGATGGTCTTCTGTGCCTTGTTGTCCTTCTCGTTGTCACCCTCGGTATATCCAATGGACTGTGGGTTGGATGCGTTATTGTAAGCATCGACGGCTGCGGATATGATAAGGCTCTCTCCAGGCTTGGATGATGTCACTGTGAGGGGGAAAGTGTAGGTAACTTCGCCTGAAGAAGGAATTGCTATTCCAGAAAGCTTACAAGTGTATGGGTCGAACGCTTCGTCCGTTACGTCCCCGTTTCGGGTGCCGAGGGCGCCGGAGTCATCGTACCACTCGTAGAACTCTGTGCCTGTTATCCTATCGATGGAAAGAAGACTGACGACCAACAGGACATCCATGTCCCAGGTTACGTCTGCGTCTCCTACGTTCCTGACCGTGACGAAGACCTGGATGGTCTCGCCGTTCTGCGGGTTCGCGTTGGAGACCTGGACACCAGAAGCATCGATGGCCGGGTCAGGCCCGTTGAACCTGAAGTCAGGTGGTGTGTTCAGGACGTCTGTGGTGAGGGAGTAGTAGTTATTCGAATACTCCTTCTCCTCGTCCAGAGGGATGATCTTTCCGTTGATGGTGTGTCTGCCGGTATAGAGCCATCCATCCCATGGTTCCAGGGAAAGGTTGAGCTCTGCTACCGCCGTCTCACCTGGTTCGAGGATGTTATCGTTGTCACCAACGATATCTGAACCGACAAGGAGCGTCGGCGTTCCCATGTAGATCTCGCCGTCGAATATCTTCAAGGAGATATCGCTGAAGGCGACATCGGTTCCCGCGTCACCAAGGTGTGAGATGTTCATATAGATGGGCTCGCGCTCGTCGATGATGTGGCCATTGGACTCCCAGTCCATGACCCACATGCCGGAGATCGCGAGGTCTGCCATTGCATGGCCGCCTACGGTCTGGCTGATAGAGGTCCTCATGATGACCTTGGATGTGGATTGGTACTCGCGGATGACCAAAATGTCCACGTCCCCTGTATCAGAGATCGCAGGGTTCTGGGTTATGGACCAGGTCTCACCGACCTCCCAGTAGTCATCACCATTCCATGCTCCCAAACTATTATCGCAATCTGAGAAGTCGAACGGCGAACCTACTATGTCCACATCATTTACCTTTATCCTGATGGTGATCTCGTCCTCGAACAGTGTTTCTCCACCAGTATGTCGTATGGCTATCACATCGGTGCCAGCTACATCGTCGTAGACGAGCTCCACCGTAAGGTCCACATGGGTGTCGTCATCTGGCTCTGGAAGTGTTGCCACATACAGAGCAACGACGCCTACGAGGATCGTGGCGACGGCCAGCATAAGGATGGTGCCGATAGCTTCGGACACCGCTTCTGTGCCCAATGCGGCCTTGTCGTGTTTCTTACCCGAAAAGATGTTTAACTTGCCTTTCATCATAGTCCCACCTCGGTGACTATCATTATAGGTACGATTGTAATAGGGAGTATATAATCTAAGATTGGTAATTACCACAGATTACCAAATTACCATCCAGACTTTCGCACTTTCGGCCATCCCCCGACCGAAATAATATATCCTGTCCCACCGTTGCCAATTACCATGCAAGCCGTGGTGCTCTCCGGAGGTTTTGGAACACGTTTGAGACCTTTGACCTACAAGGTCCCGAAACCGCTTCTGCCTATCGCGAACGTCCCCATGATCGAGTATGTTCTGGCTGTGTTGCCTGATGAGGTGGATCGGGTCGTCTTGGCCACGAACTACATGGTGGAACAGCTCGAGGAGTACTTTGAGAAGAAGGAGCATCCGTTCGAGGTCGTGATAAACACTGAACCCGAGCCGCTCGGTACCGGAGGGGCTGTGAAGTTCGCGCAGAAGTACATCGACGATACTTTCTTCGTCTTGAACGGGGACCTTATCTCATCTTTGGATGCTGGGAAGATGGCTCAGTTCCATAGGAAGAGTGGGGGAGTTGGTACGATCGCTTTGTATGAGGTCGAGGACCCGACACCGTTCGGGATGATCACCACGGATGATGATGGACGGATACAAGAGTTCAAGGAGAAGCCCAAACCGGAAGAGGTGACGTCCAATACCATAAACGCAGGGACGTACATTTTAGAGCCAGAAGTGCTCGATGTCATCCCCGATGGTCAGAAGATCTCGATAGAGCGTGAGACCTTCCCGTCGCTTGTTCCGAAAGGGTTGTATGGTCTGCCATTCCAAGGGTACTGGTGTGATGCTGGGACCTTGCCTAAGTTCCTGGAAGCGAACGGGCTTATCCTTGAGAACGATAAGGCGTTAGCTGCACCATTGCAGTCATATGTGGAAAGTATCGGACATCTGTGTGTCGGTAAGAATGTTCAGGCAAAAGGAGATCCTGTTCTGAAGGATTCTGTTATACTCGACGAGGTTGTCATCGAGGATGGTGTTTCTATCGACAATTGCATCATTGGCTCGGGTAGCACCATTGGTCAGGGAAGTATCCTTTCTGGGACGATCGTGGGTTATGATCAGGACGTTCCTCCAGGGACGAAGCTGACCGATGGCAAGATACCACCAGAGAACTAACGGAGGCTGCAATTGAACTTCATCGACCATCCCAGGCTCGTGCCCCAGACCGTGGAGCACAGGCACTACCAGTTCAACATCGCACAGGTCTGCATGGACAGCTCGACGCTTGTGGTGTTGCCGACAGGGATGGGAAAGACGATAGTTGCGCTTCTTGTTGTTGCGGACAGGTTGGAGAGGACCAAGGGGAAGGTCCTTTTCATGGCCCCTACCAAACCGCTTGTGGAGCAGCATATCCGGACACTTAATGAGTTACTAGCGGAGAACGAGGAGCATTCTGCTTGTTTGTTCACAGGTGAGGTTGCCCCTGCCAAAAGGAAGAAGATGTGGAACGAGAACAGGGTCATAGTTTCCACACCGCAGGTCATCCAGAACGACATCATCGGGGGCCGGATAGACATCCGGGATGTATCGCTGATGATCTTTGATGAAGCTCATAGGGCTGTGGGCGATTATGCTTACACGTTCATTGGAGAGAGGTACACGAACACTGGTGTGGACCCACTTGTGCTCGGGATGACGGCCTCACCTGGTAGTGACACGGAGAAGATAGTTGAGGTCTGCAAGAACCTTGGCGTCCAGGCCGTGGAGATCAGATCCGAGCATGATCCCGATGTTCGGCCGTACGTCCACCACATAGAGCTTGAATGGATGCGGGTGAAGATGCCTCGGATGCTCGAAGAGGCCGCGCGGATCCTCCGAGGGATGATGGACGATCGGATGAAGCGGCTGTCCGAACTTGGGTATATGCGACGCGGTAGCCGTGTATCCATGAAGGACCTGCTCGAGCTTCAGGGAAAGCTGAACGGGATGCTTCGGCGTGGGGAGGGGGCTGCGGACGGTTCCATCTACACTGCAATCTCTTTAGTTGCTGCTGCCATGAAGATCAATCACGCTTTGGAAATGGCGGAGACGCAGGGCAAGGAAGCCCTTCGGTTGTACCTCGAACGGCTTGAGGGGGAAGCGAACTCGAAGGGTTCCTCCAAAGCTGCGAAGGCTGTGGTTTACGATAAGAAGTATCGCAGGGTCAAAGATGTCATTAAGCAGGCTGCGGACGAGAACCCGAAGTTCGATAAGGTAGCCCAGGTGGTGCTTGACCAGTTACGCCGTGCACCTGGTTCTCGGATCATTGTGTTCACACACTTCAGGGACACTGCTACGCTTGTGACCAATGGACTTGAGGGGCTGAAGCATCCTGGTGTGAAGCCGGTGCGTTTCGTTGGACAGGCCTCGCATGGTGATGACAAGGGACTTCGCCAGAAGCAGCAGGTGGAGGTCGTTGAGAAGTTCAAAGGTGGTGAGTACAACGTGCTCGTCGCCACCTCTGTTGCCGAGGAAGGTTTGGATATTCCAGCAACAGACCTTGTGGTGTTCTTCGAGCCTGTCCCATCAGAGATCAGGTTGATACAGAGACGCGGTCGGACCGGAAGGAAAAGCCTCGGTCGGGTTGTTGTGATGATCTACCAGGGGACCAAGGATGAAGCTTATCTGTTCTCCTCACAGAACAAGGAGAAGAAGATGAAAAGACAGCTCGATAAACTACGCCGTGAGCTCGGAGTGCGAACCAGTCGGAGCGGTGATGTTGATGGGGGAAGGGAAGGGTTCGTGATCTCTGGAGATGGTCAAGTTGAGGTTGTCGTGCAGGAAAGCACGGGGCCTGCGCCGGATCCAAAGGGTTCGCTCGATAGGTCCCTGGAAGAGCTTGCATGGTCCGACATCCCTGGAAAGGACAAGGCGCAGACGGACCTGTCTCGGTTCGGGGAGGAAACCGTGGAGGAGATGGACGAGCGAGACCGGATCATCGTGGACAACAGGGAGTTCAGGTCCAAGGTCGCGCAGGAGCTTGCTCGTCGTGATGTTGTGGTAGAACCAATGCAGCTTCAGGTCGGCGACTATGTTATCTCCAAGAGATTGGTGGTGGAGAGGAAGGAGACCGACGACATGGTACAGTCCCTCATCGATGGGAGACTGTTCTCCCAGGCTACCGCGCTTGTTCGCAGCGAGTATCAACGTCGATTGATCATCGTCGAGGGAGAGGATGTTTACACTGTTCGGAGGATGAACCCCGAAGCCATCTCCGGAGCAATACTTTCACTGATGCTTGATTTCCAGATACCAATTATGTTCACTCGCGGTCCTGTGGAGACCGCAGATGTCCTTTTACAGCTTCTGAAAAAGGAGACGAAGGAGAAGCAGGAGCACGGTGTCCGTGACGGCAAGGTCCCCATGGTGTTGCATGAACGACAGCGGTTCGTTGTCGAGGGATTGCCCAACATCTCTGCAACCCTTGCGAAAAGATTGCTCGACCACTTCGGTTCCGTTCAGGCTGTGATGGATGCTCACGAGAAGGACCTGTGCCAGGTGCAGGGCATTGGTAAGGGGACCGCCCGGGAGATCCGTGAACTATTGATGGCCAACTATGGAGGGAAGGACTAATGGATAAGCCTGTTTCGAAGATAGGGTTCGTGCTCAATCCCATCGCAGGGATGGGTGGTGCTGTAGGGTTGAAGGGGACCGATGGGGAAGGTACGCTTCTGGAGGCACGTGAGCTTGGAGCGGTACCCATGGCGAAAGAACGGGCGTTGCGTGCGTTCAAGGTCATTGCTGGTTCAAGTTCAGTTCCTCAGGTGTTGACCGTCAAGGGGGACATGGGGATGGATGTCCTTTCTGCAGCTGGTGTTGATGGCGAGGTCGTGTTCTCTGCTTCTGGAGATACAACCTCCGAGGACACAAAGAAAGCTGTTCGAGCTTTCCTTGACCAAGGCGTGGACCTTGTGGTGTTCTGCGGCGGGGACGGAACGGCTAGGGATATTGCCGAGGTCGTGGGGGATGTTCCGGTCATCGGAATTCCTGGTGGTGTGAAGATGCACTCTGCAGTTTTTGGCACCACCCCTGAAGTTGCGGGTGAGCTGCTTAGCTTGGTCTGCAGGGAGGCCCTCGATGTTGCCGAGGCCGAGGTCATGGACATCGACGAGGAAGCGTACCGCGGTGGAGAGTTGCAGGCCACTCTTTATGGTTACATGAACATTCCAAAGAACGAAGGTGTGACGCAAGCTGGAAAATGCGTCTTCTCCGGAAGTTCTGTCAAGGTCGCCAAAGAGGAGATCGCGGATTGGGTATCGGAGGAGTTGGAGGATGGGGTGCTTTATCTCCTCGGTGCAGGCTCCACGACCTTGCCCATCAAAAAGGAGCTTGGGTTGGACGCTACTCTCCTTGGTGTGGACGCATACAGGGATGGGGAGCAGGTGGGAAAGGACCTCAACGAGCAAGCGATATTAGAGTTGCTTGATTCGAAAGCTTACATCTTCATCACACCGATCGGAGCACAGGGTTTCATCTTTGGACGAGGGAACCAGCAGTTCAGCCCAGACGTGATCCGGAAGGTCGGTAAGGACAACATCAAGGTGGTCGCCACCCATGATAAGTTGATGGGCACACCGATGCTACGGTTGGACACCGGTGATCCCGAGCTTGACAAAGAGCTTGCAGGATACCTCCGCGTGATGATCGGTTACAAGAACGAACGGATGGTAAAGGTCCGTTGATAGCATGTCAGGTTCTAACGCCATAAGGAAAGGGACGAGGCCTCCTCGAGACAAGGACCCGAAGCTGGATGAGATCGTGTCCAGGTGGGAGAAGATCTATGAAATGGAGCACGAGGTCATGGACCTTGGCGAGAACTATATGAACGGCGAGTGCTGCTCTATCTTCAATCATAAGAACCCGAAGGTCCAGGAGTTCAGGCGGGCGCTTCCGATCTACTGTGGGGATTGGTATCTCTATGTCTTCGTGATCGAGAGAGGGGATGTGGAATTCGAGCGGTTCGTGGGAAACTGCGAACGGTACGATCTGATCAATAGGTTTGGGGAGAGCTATCTCGGTGATCAGGCCGGGGACAGGTTCGTCCTTTCGAAGGTCCGAGAACTTGATGAACACTTTTTGAACGGTTACAGGTGCGGTTACTGGTGGTTCCCTGATGGGACTGATATCGATCCTGCCAAGGTCTTCTGGGACATGACCAACTTCAAGACCATACTCTATGATTGGAACAGGATGACAGCGCGGTCACTTCCGGATGGGGAGAAAAGACCTTTCCAGCAGGTCTATGGTAAGGCACCGGATGGTAAGGAGTTCCTGCCCAGGGTCTTTGTAGACCTCGCTCCAGAAGGTACCGGTGATGATGTTCATAAGATATGGAAGGAGGCCTTGGACGGTTTGGAAAGACTTCCAGACCTCGAAGGAGGATTACCTCGAGATAAGTTCGTGCAGTTCATCCACATTACCATGGATAAGTTGAGGATCTTGATCGAGGAGCATGGAACCTTTGCAGAGGCTGTTATCTCTGATGCTTACGCTCCGCTAACGGATTCTCTGACCAAACAGTACGATGGGAACTTTCGGGATACATACCTCGCTACAGAGAGATACTACTTCCGGATCCATTTTTCAACGTCTTAATGGCCATCGTCGCAGGGCTGGTCATCATCGGAGGTGCGGGCATGCTCCGCATCCGAGGGTGACTTGACGCACTGGTTCAGTGGCTGCTTTGTCATCTCTTTTCCACAGCAAAAGACAGGTTCCTCTTTCCATTCACGCTTGATTGTCTTGCACACATAACAATAGTAGACCTCTTCGTCTGACATCGGGAACACCTTGAGATTGGAACTGTGTAGGATTATATACGGTTTTTGGGGTGTTTTTCAAAATCTACTCCCTCACCACCTTTGTGCAGTTTGGGCAGCGGATGTGGCAGATGCCCGGGGAGACCTCGAAGCAAGTATTGCAGGTCTTGCACTTCTTGCAGGTCTTGATGGCCTTGCAGTCATACTTGTTGTAGACCTTGATGAAACCGTCGATGTCGCTCAAGTCAATGACAATGGAGGTGAAGGGAGCCTTGTAGAACATATCCCTGGCCTCCAATGGTTCGTGAAGAGTGATCTTGTAGAGCTTGCTCCCATGGACCCTGTAGTTGTAGAAGATCCCCAGGCCCTTCGGGTTGACCACGGGGATGCTGTTGATGAGGTTCCTGTGGTAGGTGGACGAGATGAAGCTGAACTTGTCATACCACTTGATCGGAGGGTCGTAGGTCTCGATCTTTGCGATGTTGGAGTAGCGGACCTTGGCCTTCTTCATCCCTGGTACCGGGATGTTCTTGATCACGAAGTGGTCTGGATAGGCGGTGATGGAGAAGTACTTGGATGCGATGTCCACTGCAAGCTGGAACTTCCTTTTGTAGAACGCACACAGCCCGATGGCGTAGCATCCAAGGATGACGCCGATGATGGCGATGATCGCTCCGGTGAACGGGGACCAGGTCATTGCCATGATAGCTCCAAGCCCGAGCCCTCCTACGATGAGGATGAGGGCCATGGTCCACAGGGTCATACGGACCCTGCTGAACCTGCCTGCAACCTTGGACCACGCTTCGTTTCGACGAAGAGAGGTGTGGAAGGTCCTCACAGGCTTGGAGTGGAAAGCTCTCATGGATATCACCGAGTATAGGATTGGTATGGGATATATATCAATAATGTACAGTAAAAGATGGTTTTTTGATTAAAAGTATAAAGATAGAGGCAAAAACAAGCATGAAAGGCCGCGAGCAGGTGAGCCGGGGAGGGGGGCGAGCCAGCGGAGCGGCCCCGGGGGGTCTGGTGGTGGGTTAGGCTGGGGCTTTTATTCCAGCAAGAACAGCGCAGCATACACCTTCGCATCGTCCACCATGTTCTTGATGACGATTCGCTCGTTCGGCTCGTGCGCAACCTCATCCATGGTCGCCCAGACGACTGCACCCAGACCCTTCCTGCGGAAGAACGCTGCACAGGTCCCCCCGCCGATACCGTAGACCTTGGTCTCGATGCCACGGACCTGCTTGATCGCCTTTGAAAGCAATGTTACCGATGGATCATCAGCGGGTGTTGGAGGTGCTGCCTTCTCATACTGGACCGTAGAGAGATTGATCTTAACACGCATCTCTTCGCCGATCTTATCGGCCACGGCCCTTGCTTCCTCCATGAGCTCGTCCGGATCGTAGCATGGGTTGAGCCTGATGTCGAAGTAGAAGATGTCCTCGCCTGGGATGGAGTTGATGTTGTCCACGTTCGCTTCGTGCTTGGTGGGCTCGATGGTGGACTCTGGTGGGTCGAAGATGGGGTCCATGTTCGGATACTTGTCGCGAAGGACCTGCTCGAGCTGGACCATGTAATGGGCTGCTGCCCTGTGAGCGTTGATCCCATTGGCAGGCATGGATGCATGGCACTGCTTGCCCAGGGTCTGGACCTTAAGCCAGACAATGGACTTCTCTGCAGTCTCGATAAGGTCACCCTCGGGTACTCCCCCATCAGGTACAATGATGGGCCCACCGACAGAGAAGATGTCCTCGTTGTCCACGAGATATCGGATACCGTAGGTCGATCCGAGCTCCTCGTCGGCAACAAGCACGAACTTGACTGTCCGGACCGGCTGAAGGTCATGATCGAACAGGGCCTGCATGGCGAACAGGGATGCAACAAGTTCCTGGCCGTTGTCCTCTGTGCCGCGACCGAAGAGCATGCCGTCCTTCTCCACAGCCTCGAAAGGGTCCGTGTCCCAAAGCGACATCTCGCCTGGGGGAACGACATCAGTATGGCATACTATCCAGAGGGGGGCCAGGGATGCATCGGATCCAGGGACGGTGGCTACAAGATTGGGACGGATGCCAGACGGTACACGGTCGTCTGGAGCATCGTAGCGCTTCAGGTCTGTGATGCCCATGTTGGTTAGCTGTTCCTCGATCCACTCGACCTTCTCTATCTCTCCTACGCCACCGTTCTCTGGACCCAGAGCTGGTATCGAGATCATCTTTGACAGGAACGCGACCATGTCATCGCGCTTTGCTTCTACAGCATCCAATAGTTTTCCCATGTCTTCCATGAGCATCCCTCGGGAATGTCCGAACACGGGTACCATAGATAAATCTTGGGCGCACATTACGAATGGAAGGTTCGGGCGAGGATCAGAGGTATGAGTCTCGAGCGGTCCTTACGTAGTCGACGATGTACTGTGGTTTCTTGGCAGATACTACGAAGACCTGGCCATCGTCCAGGGTCATCCTTATGCCCTGTTTCGTGCCCATGATGAAACCTTTGGAGCCATCAGGTCCGATCCTATAGCCTTGGCCCATGTAGTCCTTCCACCAGTCTATAGGGACGACCTTGATGGAATCGATCGATCTGATAGGGAAGGTCTTCCCTATTGGGCCGAACTTCATGCTCATCTTGTCATGAGAGAGAACAATGGTCATTCGGCTGAACATGACCATGATGACCACAAGAAAGACTATAGAGGCTGCCATGATGAGACGGGTGATCAGGTCAGGAATGAGGATGCCAATGACAGCAAGGAGTCCTACTATTGGGACACAGATCATGTACATAAGCCATAGGTGATGCTCTTCCTGGTAGGTAGGGGGAAGATGACGCAGTTTTCTTATCGGTCGTCCCCTATCAGATGGGTCTGGCCTCTTCGGCAGCATCTTGTGAACATAGAGGAGGATCCCGATGAGGACCGCAAGACCCCCAAAGGTGACGATGAGGTTCAGGACTATGGCCAATATTAGGTCCATTTCGACCATTATCGGGAGAATTGAGATCCCACATATCAGTAGGATGTAAACGATGATACTTGTCCACCTGATCACACGGACCTTGTTCAAGGCCTTTTCGTACTCTACGTCACCTGACATGTAACCCCTCCGAGTTCACTTCTTCTTGCGCTTTGATCCTTTATCCTCACTGTACTCGAGCTCTGCCATCCTGGCCTTGTACTTGTTCCAGATGACATAGTGAGCTACCAGTGGAAGTATGGACAGGAACCAAAGCATCATTCCGACATAACTTGCAACGATGATCGCGATGATGAATGGAACGGTGTGTTCCATCACCTTGTGCTCCTTACCATGCTTGTACATCTTGTAGGCAAGGTATACACCCACGAGGATGAACACTATCGGAGCGATGGTGAAAGCTATCGAGATAACTATACTGAAGACGATGGAGCCGATGATCCACATGGCTGCTTCGCTGCTGAAGCCTTCCTCGACATGTACCTGATGCGACGTTGAGTCGACCGCGCCTGTGGAGTTGGTTACGATCAAGGTGACCGTGTATTCTCCTGCTCTATCGTAGGTGTGGTTCACGTTCTGGCCAGTGGCCTGTTCTCCATCTCCAAATACCCAGATGTAGGTTACTTGATCTCCCTGAGATGGTTTAGCATTGAACTCTATCTCCTCACCAGGTTCAACGGTATCTGGTGCATCGAACTCAGCTTCTGGTTGTGCGGTTGCGCTCAATGGGAGCACTGCGAGCAGTAGGATGAAAGCGACTATGGCTGCGAGGCCAATGAGGATGACTCTGTTCTTTGACATACTCGATACTTTGGGGTATGGGTATATGAGTATTAGTATTAAAAGGGGGATTTTTGGGGTAAAAGAATATAATTGTACTTTTAAAGACTCACACTAGTAGATTTCTGCTCACAAACGCATAGGAAGACGATCCGGTCGATCTCCTTCGTCGCTCAGTGACGCTTCGGAGATCGCCGGCCGCAGCCGCGGGCGATCGTCACTGGCAGTCGAGCCCGGGCGCGGTTCAAATCTCTCCTCTGCGTGACTTTCACCTGTTGAAAGAAAAACGCAGAGGGAGAGATTTGAACTCCCGAGGCTTACGCCAGTGGTTTTCGAGACCACCGCCATACCGAGCTTGGCTACCTCTGCGCAGTGAAAAAGCCGGCAATCTGGCGGTTAATCCATCGCTTTATAATTATTTTATGGTCATTCCTCTTCCTCATCCAGGACGAACTTGTCCTTGGGGGAGGCGACGACCATTGGTGGAGCTGATTGAACGCCAAGGCCCTGGCTCATCTTCTGGGCAGTGGCCCGAGCATCCGGGGTGCACTGGAACATCATATGGTCCCAGAGATGATGGTTGTTCATGAAATGATGTCTACAATAGTGGCAGCGGAGCAGCTGTTCCTCTTCGAAGGGGATGTAGAAGTCGCAGCCTGCCGTCCAACACGATGCGATCCACTCGTGCTTCTTAACGTCATCATCGAACTCCTCGCCGAACTTGGATGAGATGATGGGGTCTGGCCTCTCATTCTTGTTATAGAGGTAGATAGGCTTGTCACACTGTGGACAGAGGGGGATCATGATGGTCCTTGGATAGGGGGAGACGCCGGGCTCTATCTGAACTGTACCGATAGGTAAGCCGTGTACCCTGCAGAAGTCGACCAGGTCCAATCCCATAAGGCCAAATCTGAATCTCATTATTTCAAACTATGGATTAACAATCCTAAAGGTTTAAACTGACAACAGATATTCGCGGTGCAATACGGAGAATGGTCAATGAAGTTCCTGTACGTCACAGACCTGCATGGGTCCCAGTGGAAGTACCATAAGATACTGGTGGAGGCGGTCTGCCGAAAGGTCGACGCTGTAGTCCACGGAGGCGATATGCTTCCCAAGCAGGGGATGCTCACTGGCCAGACAGAGTTCCTCATCGATTATCTAGATGGATATCTGGATGGGTATGATAATTACAATATCGAGTTCATCTGCAACCTCGGCAACGATGATCTGATCATCAACGACGAACTCTTGGATTCTATCTGTGACCGCCATCCGCATGCACACAACGTGACACAAAGGGTCAAAAAGGTCCGTGACCACGAGTTCATCGGATTCGATCTTGTGGCTGATACACCCTTCAGGCTCAAGGACAGGAACAGGATGGACCATGCGGATGCTCCATTCCCGGAACAATTCGGGACAGGGCTTATCTCATCACAGGGACGCTGGAGCGAGCTGGACGATTGGATAGCATACGCCAGAACCCTCCCGACCATAGAAGATGAGTTGAAGAAGCTGGTAAAACCGATGGACCCAAGCAAGGCCATCTATCTCATCCATATGCCGCCGGATGGGCAGGGCTTCGCCACCTGTCTTGATGGTCGGGAAGTAGGTTCCAGGGCGGTGACGGAGTTCATTCTCAAGATGCAGCCACTACTGACTTTCCATGGCCATATCCATGAGTCGCCAGACATGACCGGGTCGTGGTTCTGCAAGATCGGAGAGACCATAGCCATACAGCCAGGCCAGATGGAGGATCTTTGCTTTGTGGAGATGGACACATCGACCATGGAGTTCGGACGTTCCCAAATGGCCGATGAGTAAAATATAATATCCAGTATGGAGAAATAGGTACGATGAACAGGCAGGACCTCATCACCAACGTCAGGAACACGCTCAACAAGAGCGGATTCTATCTTTCAGAGGAGACCGATACTCGGCATATCTCCTTTGACGTAGTGGCACGAAGGGATGAGAAGCTGCTGTTCGTCAAGGTCCTGACCAACGTCGATTCCTTCAACACCAACAATGCGACAGAGCTCAAGACGCTGTCGCATCTTCTGGATGGAGTCCCGCTCCTGGTAGGGTTGAAAAGCACAGCCAAACCTGTGGAACATGGTGTGCTGTATCTTCGCCATAGTGTGGGGATCATGTCCCCCCAGACGTTGTATGACTACCTCATCGAGGGAGTTCCACCGATGGTGTATTCGGCTCCTGGTGGGTTCTACGTCAGGATAGACGGGGTGAAGCTTGGAAACATCAGGAACGCTAGGGGAGTTTCTCTTGGGGAGCTTGCCCAGGCAGCTGGTGTCTCACGGAAGGCGATCCAACTCTACGAGAACGGGATGGCACCCACTCTGGAGTCCGCAATGGCAATGGAGGACCTTTTGGAGACGAACCTCATCATGCCATTAGATCCGTTCACTTATGACGAGGAGGCAGTGGAGGTCCGTACTCAACTTGACCTTCTTGATGGTGTGGAGAAGGAGGTCCTGCAGAGATTGACACAGGGTGGGTACGAGGTCGTCCCAACCCATAAGTGTCCGTTCAATGCTTTGACACTGGATACCAACGATGCGATGCTCACTGCGGTGGGGGGCTATGACATGAGGACCAAATACCGGCTCCAGTCCATCGCAAATATCTCAAAAGTTACAGAGCGCAAGGCGTTCTATGTCCTCACAGAAGGTCCTGAAAGAAAGAGTGTGGAAGGTGTTCCCACCATCAACGCCAAGGACCTAAAGGGTGATCCGAACAAGATACGCGAGCTCATCCTCAAGTGCATGGAGCAGTAGCTCACTTGAACGGATTGGATTTAGCTCTGGAAGATCCTCGCGACGAACTTTCCGAGCCTTTTCTGCCATAGGTCTTCCTCTCGCCGGAGGTCTTCCTTTCTGGTCTGGATGAACCTCTCCGACCGCGTTTCGGTTCAGGTTCGGGTTCAGGTTCTTCCTTCTTACCGAACGGCCATGAGAAGCGCTTTGGTTCTGGTTCAGGTTCTGGCTCAGGCTCCTTCTTTCCTCTTCGTTTGGAGCTGAACGACTTGGAGCCTCCCTTCTTCTTGAAACCTCTCCGTCTCTTGCTCGGAGGCAGCTCATCCTCCACACGCTCGAAGATCACACGGTCCTGAGCCATCCTGCACCTGTGCCTGTAGTAGAGGAATCCGACCACTAGAACGATGATTATGATGAGCAATACGATGATGACCACAGCGACTATCGTCCCCACGGGAGCGTTCTCTTCAGGTTTTGGAGGTCCAGCAACGACTACAGAGGTGGTCGTACTGTCCTCGGCGCCATTGTCGTCCCTGACGGTCAGGGTCACCTCGTACTCTCCACCGTACCTGAAGTCGTGGGTGATCTCTGGCCTGGTGGTGATGTAGGTGTTCTCTGTGTCCGAGAACTTCCAGATGTAGCTCAGGTTGGTCCTGTCCGAGGGAGTGTCCCATGAGGCAGAAGCATTCAGTGACACTTCGGTCTCGGAAGCAATGAGGTCCATGTACGCCTTCGGGGCGATGTTCTTCACCCCGACCGTGATATTCTGGCTTCCTTCACCCCCGTATGTATCACGAACGGTAAGAGAGAGATTGTAGACCCCCTCAGAACGGTAAGTGTGGAACGTCTGGGTCTGGGCAATACCCTGGGCTTGGTGCTCGTCGCCAAAGTCCCAGATGAATAGCATGGTGGCCGGGTCTGAATCAAGGTCTGTGGAGTTGTAGCCGTCGAGGAACAGTGTGTCATCCTCGTTGATAACTATTGGTGTGGATGGGACCTTCTGTGTGGAGTTCGGACCCACCTCGGGGTTGCGAACGACTATGTCCGAGGAAAGGAAGTCCGCTGTCGGATCCCTGTTGAAGATGGTGATGGTGATGGAGGATTGTGCAGAGCTTCCCAGGTCGTCGGTAACGTTCAGTGTTACAACGAACGTTCCCGGGTAGCTGTAGAAGTGTGAGACCTCTCTGCCCGACTGCATTATGCCGTCTCCGAAGCTCCAGTCGTAGCTGACTATGGTCCCGTCCGTATCCTGGGCGCTGGAGCCGAAGTCGATGCTCTCCCAGGAGATGGAGTCGCGTGAGTATTCGGATATCGTCGGGATAGGCAGTTTGTTGACGAACAGATCGAAGTGTGTCATTGCCGAGGAACCCTCGCTGTCAGAGATCTTGAGCGAGATGGTGTAGTAACCAGCCTCGGAGAACGAATGGGTCAGCTCGGATGACGAGGATAGGACCTTTCTATCGTAGGTCCAGGAGTAGCTTACGACCTCGCCGTCTGTGTCGTAGGAGTCTCTGGCATCGATGGTGAATATCGTACCAGTATCAACCCTGGCAGGAACCTCGATCACAGGGATAGGGGCGATGTTGCGTGCCAGATGGTCAAGGATGTCCAGAGCGAAATCCTGGTTGTCGTGCATGGAGAAGTGGGTGTTGTCTAGAACCTCGTCAGAGATCGCTATCATCCTTCCGTCACCGTTCATCCCCCATGAGACTATCGGGTTCAGCTCGTTATTGAGGACCAGGGACTTCGAGACCCCCGTGGATAGCTGCTGGATGCAGGTGTAGTCACCGTATGCGATCTTGTTGGTGTTAGGGAGGATGTCCTCTTCCATTATCTCGAGCGTGTAGTTCTCACCATTGGTCACTGCGTCGATGCCAAAGGATAGGCCAGAGAAGTCTGGAACGAAGGTGTTAGTGTTGGTCAGGTCCTGCTGGGTCTCACCTGTTCCGATGATCATCAGCTCCATTCCATTGGACATCATGCTGTCCAGGACCTGCCTCTCGTCTGTTGCTAATGCTGACTTTGGCTCTATGACCAATAGGATCTTGCAATCCTCAAGGACCGACATGGAGTATTTCTCTGTGACATTGCCTGTGATGAATCCCATGTCCTCGATGAACTGGAGAAGGTTTGTATGGTCTGTGAGGTCGCTATGGTATCTGTCGACATACACGGGCCCATTTGTCCCGTTGACGTAGAACCTGTGCCAACCTACCTTGGGGGATTGCCCTGTGTTGGGGGTGGCCGCTGTGTCCTTCGCCTTTATCCTGTAGTCGACGATAGCTCCGAGCGGCATTGATGGGATGGTGCCCTTGTAAAGCGTGTTGGGGCTGTTACCAGTTCCGAACGTGAGCATGATCTCTTCATTGCCTTCAGCGGCTATCGGGGACATGTCCACCAGGACCTCATCGCCCATGAGGTCTACACGCTTGTAACCTATCTGGACGGACGCTGGGTCCACCCCAAGGTCGTCTGTCACCTGGCATATGACCTCGATATCGTTGTTGCCCATCTTCATCTCACCGAGTGGGTAGTGGGTGACCACTGGTGGTGTAGTATCTGGACCAACGGTGAAAGAATAATGGCGTCCCTCTGGATTGTAGATCGTTGAGGATGGGAGGTAGTGATCCTTCCCATCATTGAGGCGGACCTGGAAGTAGTAGTGCTGGCTCTTGCTCATCTCTACGTTGGTCGTGTAGATCTTTGTCGTGATCTTGGCCAGTACCTCGGAGTTCGATGTGTTGAAGGTCGGATCCTCGCTGTAAACGAGTTTCACCCACTGGATGTCCAGGCCTTTCCTATCAAGGACCGTGAACTCCATCGTGGAGGTGGATTCGACGTTCTTGACCGGTTCATGATAGAGGCCGGTGGGTTCCAGGAGCTCGTATAGGAACTCGTCCCATAGGCCTGTATTGAAGCAGTCCATTGACTTGTAGCGGTTGGGGAGGTTATCCTTGAGCCTGAAGTAGATACCTGGCCCGTACGATATCTCGTGGGCTCCACCGCAGCAGACCTCGATGGTGACGCCTTCGAAGGCATCGATGGCTTTATCCGCCGCTATTCGAAGTGGCATCGGGAGCGTGGACTCGTCAGAGACCACCATGAGGAACTGCTTGATGTCCCTGTAGAAGTACTGCTCTGGATGATACTGGGGGCCGTCCACGGTCTCGGCCAATGCTTTGATCTTTGCCCTGTGGTCGTAGGTGTAGTTGAGAAGGACCTCTGTGAACGCTTCGAACTCTGGGAGGAACTGGTCGTTGAACAGGTCAACATCACATGCGAACAGCTGGTAGAAGTCGTTCGGAGGTGGGTAATGCTTGAAGGTGGCGTCGTATGCGTTGACGATATCCTGGCACAGGTCAGGTGGCCATATGTAGGACTTGGTCTCAAGGCTCGCCAGAGCCAGTTCGTAGTCCCAACCGAATGCTGGGACCTCGTCTGTGGAAGAGATGTAGTAGTCTGCCAGACCATCAAGGCAGCGGACCACCTCGAGATATCCGAAGAGACAGACGTCCGTAGCCAAGATGTCCAGGGGCCTTCCCTGGAGTTCGTCGTTCACAATGATGTCCAGTGATTCCTGGATCTCCCAAAGCTCCAATTGGTCGCCGTCCGTGTTATCCTTGCAGACACCCCTTGTCTGAGGTTCAGACCTTGCTCCACTGAACAATCCATCACCGTGGTCCCAAAGAAGGAGCATGTATCGGCCAGATGGGTAATTCTCTATCCCCCATCGCATGAAGTCCGTCAGTGTATCTGGGTCTCCCATGTTCTGTTCGGTCATATCCTCGATGAGCGGGGATTCTATTATGTCGTCATCCGTTCCATGCTGGATCTCGTACCTTCTGGTATTGTTCCAGTTGCCGTTGCTGTTGTCGTCATGGGGGATACGGTCGTACTGGACCACTATCGAGACATCGTCTGGGAGGTCCAGACGCTCGAGCTCGTTCATGTCTGGAATGGAATACCTCTCCAGGTCGTTGTCCGCGGCCATGTAGATCATGATGGTCCAAGCGTTCGTTTCTCTGGAGGTAGGGCCTGTCGCCTCGTGAGGTTGAAGGTCTGTGGCGGCGAGAGCGGATAAAGAGACCAACAATACCGATATGCAGACCAGAGCCGCTATAGGGGTGGCTACCTGGGCCGCATCATCATCTTTCATCAAGGTAAATAGAAGACCACTCATTGATTAAGTTTACCATCATTTGTCCATGAACGACTACTATGTGGTACATTTTAGACCCATAGTTCCAGTACAAGGAGCACGATGAAGGCCCAGAGCATTATCGGGCGGGAGAAAAGGAGGACCTTATCGCCTGTGGTGATCGATGTCTGGGGGGTGTTTGATAGGATGCCAGGTACGAACATCGACACTGGAAGGATGGCAAGTCCGATGATGAGGCAGCCTATGACGAACACGATGCCAGCCAGTACCTGGAAAGGACCTGCACCTGTTCCTACCACCAGAGCGCAGAAAAGAAGGAGGATCGTTCCTACAGCTGGGATCGCGGTCTGCCATGTCTTCGGGGCCTTCTTGTTGGTGAATGGGACGAGCCAGCAAGCCACAGGAAAGGCCAGCACAGCTGCGATCAGGGCTATCGGTAGGACGCGTAAAGGCATCTGGGGGTTCGTCATGACACCGGCCAGTAAGGCAGATGCACCTGTGAGGACTCCTGTGATGAGGCCCTGTCTCAATGGTCCCCAAGACCCTCTGGCCATGATGTAGGTGAACAGGACCAGGGCGCCAGAAAGGAACAGAGCGTGTGGTGAGAACCGGAACTCCCCGATGTTGATGGCTCCGTTCGCTAGGGCCAGATAGAGTACGAGTGTGATATTGCCGATCAGTAGAGGTCTGGACTTGTGTGAAAGGAGCCCGAACGAGATGGCATGAAGGATGCCAATGAACAAGACCACAAGACCAAGGGAGACCACACCCCAGGTGTCGAGCCTCCAACCCCAGAACGGGACCGAGGCGTAGATACCACAGATGATGGGTAGTAACGTGAGACCTGTCCAGAAGGCGAGAAGGGAGATCTTGTACTCCTTGGGCATCTCGGACAGGTCCATGATGATGGAACACGGTGAAAGGTAAAGTTGTTTCGGGTGAACGGATGTTTGCCAACAGCACCCAGCTGTTAAATATCACATCGAGGTTCTTACATGTGGTGTAGATATGGAAGCTGAAGTCTGGGTCGTGGATGGGCTGCGAACAGAGGCCAGATCGGGTACTGGGTTCAATGTGAACATGGACTCTCCAAAGGAGGTCGGAGGCCAGGGTACAGGCTTCAGTCCGATGGAGGCCACCCTCATGGCCTGGGGAGGGTGCAGTCTCGCTGACGTAACTTCGATCCTCAAGAAGAAGCGGGTTTCGTTCACAGACCTTCGTGTTAAGGTGCATGCTGATAGGAGAAAGGAGCATCCGCGTGTCTTTGAGGATGCTTTGCTCGAATACATCGTCGAGGCAGAAGGTGATCATGCACAGGGATTCCACAAGGCCATCAGGCTGTCACTGGGTCGGTATTGTCCTGTTGCTACGATGGTTGCCAGTGTTGGGACGAAGATCCGTGTCGTTGCGACATATAATGGTGAGTCGATAGAGCTTCTTGAGCCCTACGAGATAATGTGCACCGACACGCGCCCGTATGTGAAAGATTGATTGTCCAATTGTTGCACGATTACGTGTCTGGCCTGTGTGCTGTAAAATACCGAAACGTTAAATATGGTAGATACATTTCTCTCTCTCCTCCCATCCCTGGGGATATCGAATTTGATTTCCGAGGTGCAGCTGTATGTTCAGAGATACAATAGACGGCATTAACAATGTGTTCGAAACCGACGTCTTTCCAGGCGCAGTGATCCTTGTCGTAGGACCGCCAGGCAGTCTGAAGTCCGGTTTTACCTACAGCATCCTTTCCAAGCATCTGCTCAACACCTCCGAGTTCGGTATGTATATGACACTGGAGGAGACCACAGAGTCCCACCTTCGGAACATGCAGTCCCTGGGAATAGATATCCCGGACAACCTCCTTATCTCGGACTATTCCGACATCAGGAAGAGGTTCGAGGACTCCGAGGAGCACCCTGACTTCCTTGAGATGATCAATGGAGTCATCAAGTTCTTCAAGAACAAGGAGGGTGACAACTTCACCATCTTTGGCCTTGACTCCTTGGGAGCGCTTTACTCACTGACCGATGTTGAGAACTTGAGGGCGAAGATGTTCCACTTCTTCAAGGTCCTTCGTGAGCAGAAGCTCACATCCCTCATAATCATGGAGACACCAAAGCTCTCCAACATCACGAACACCACTGGCTCCGAGGGTTTCCTTGTGGACGGTATCATCGAGATGGGCAACATCGAGACACAGCATGATATCATGCTCTACACCCAGGTCCAGAAGATGAGGGCTTGCTCTCACTCCAGGAAGAAGCATCTGGTGGAGATCACGCCAGAGGGTCTTTCGATCCTTGGTCCTGTGTTCGAGTAAGGTCGAATGATTTTCATAAGTTAGCGTAAGCTCTCACAAAAACGTCTCTCAACAGACTGCGAGCGAGCAGGCCCGCGGGGGAGTGGCGCGGGCACGGCGTAGCGAGCATCTGGGGGGTCGGAGGTGGGAGGGAAGGGGACTTTTCAGAAACCCAACCTGTCCAAAACATTATGCACAAGCACGATACAGTGGTCCGAGTGCAACACTTCCGGCCCTAACGAAACCTTCACAGCATCCTTCAACAGCGCCTCTTCCTCCTCCTCCAGTCCCTTATCGTCCCCAAGCACGAAGTTGATCGGAGCCTCCAGTTCACCCAGGGCCGTGTCCACTTCGTCACCGTGCTCGTGGAGATAAACGACCGGGCCTTCGAGTGATCCAAGCACTTCCGAAAGACCGCGCTTCGACACGAAGATCCCTTCAGTAGAGGGCCTCTCCCTTTCACCAACTGGAACATCCAGTGCTTTCTTCACCAGGGCTCCAGTGGTCCATTCATCGGGGTTCAAATGCTTCAGCTCAGGTCCACAGAACCGAACCGTCTTTGGAGCATCCGTCGGACCAAGTGCTACAACCATCAACTCCGTGTCCTTCCGCAAAGCATGGGACAAGAAAAAGCTGGAGTTAACACACCTAACTAGAACATCCCAACGCCCAGCACCTCCACAGAGGTCTTTGGAATTGAAGTCGCCCACAGTGTGTGCCCTATGACCCACAACTATGAAGCGACGCTTAATCTGCATGTGATCAGACCTTGCCCATCTTGGATGTTCTTCGACCTGACCGTGTGGACGGCTCTGACCTCTTGCGACCTCGAGCAGGCTTCTTGTCCTCGACAGGTTCCTCCTTGGCCTTTCGACCTCGGAATCCCTTCTTCTCGGGTGGAGGGTCCTCCTTCTCCTTTCCACGCCTACCTCTCCTTGCAGGCTTCTCTTCCTCCTCCTGTTCCTCCTCTTCAGGACCACTACGAACCTCCTTGATCTTCTTCTTGACGACCTTGACCACCTTTGGCATCATGGTCTCCAGAAGGATAAGGATCACAAGGATCACAACGATGGAGATGAACAGCCCGACCTTGGATGACTGGGGGCTCTCGTCGAAGGAGTCGAAGTCGCTGTAGGTGAGCTTGATGATACCATACCAAGGGATCTCCCCCATGGCGCGACCGACTATCCAATTGACCTTGATGGGAGCTACAAGCTGCCCACGTCCATCGCGAAGGCTCTCTTGGTCGATACCTCCGTTAGCGTCACCCTTTGTGAGGAAGCCGCCATGGGGTTCTTCATCTCGCTCATCGAACCCTTTGAGGATCTCGTTCAGGTCTATGGGTAGAGAACTACCAGAGCCTTGAATGTAGAACTTGAAATCAGGTATCCATATGGTCCCTTTTTGACCGTATAGACCCATGGTCGGTATGTCCCAACTACCAAGATGCGATGCATCTCCTGAACGTCTGTAGGCGTCAACATTTCGACCTGTGTCATTGAAGTCCACCCAGACGATAGCCCGGTGTATAACGGGAGTTTCATCCTTGTGCCCGTTCTTGTAGTAGATGATGACGTTACCGTAGTCGTTGTACGTTTTGTAGCCTTCTTCCTTGCCCTCGACCCAGCTTTTGACCTGGGTACGTCGCTCGATATCTTTGACTAGAACAAGGTCGCCCATGTCAATGACACCAAGTTCGGAATCGGACTGGTGGTGCATGGACTTGGACTCGATGACGACCAGGGGTGGCCAGTGGCCGGTAACTAGCCAGAGAACGAGTAGAATGATAGCCATGATGGAGGCTGCAACTATCATATCGATGAGGAGGTCACGACCAAAGCCGAGGAGCGCTGAACCCTTGTCCTTCTCTTCCTTTTCCTCCCCGTTCTCCTCCTCTTTCTCTCGCTCCTTTGTGGACTTGGACTCTTCGAGGCCCTTGGACTTCCGTCGATCCTGATACTTCTGTCCCATCTCATACCTCCGACATTCAATGATGGTTATGTGATATTTATACGTTGAGGATTCATGATTATTTAAGCAACATGGTATTGTCTGGCTATAGTTTGAAAGCTTTAGTGTTGCCGTCCCAGGTTCTGATCTTTTTCCCGAAGCGCTTTTCAAAGTCGTCTGCAAACTCCGAGACCTCGAGCCGGACTATACCGTCTGGTTCACCTGAACCAATAACTGCGACATAGAACTTTCCCCTGTTCTCTATGAGTATGGTCATGGAACCATAACGCAGCTCTTTGAAGCCGAGATCGTCGTCTGGGAAGCGGCCAGTGTCCCCGCGACGACCGAAGGCGTCGTCAGCGAAATGTTGGATCGCTGTAAACAATGCAGAGAGCTGGATCTTCTCCAGGTCGTCTGTAGAGTCCGAAGACAGCATCAGACGTCCGTCACGCCTGATGACGAGCATCTCGTGGATCTCGTAGTGCTTGCGGGTCAGGTCCCTGATGAACCAGGCAAGGATGACTATCACGAGGATGACCGCCAGGAGGGGCAGGCCAATGAGGAAACCGACCATGACGGCATAGGTTAGGTCTGCGTCCGAGTCGTCGGAGGCTTGCTTAACTTCTACGTTCAGTCTGATAGTGGCATCAGAGTTCCCTCGGTCGGAGTGGACCGTGATGACCACATTGTACTCCCCTGGGTCTGTCTCATCACCGTAGATCGTGATGACAAGTAAGGACTCGTCATCTATCGCTATGGAGGTCCTGGCGTGATTGATGAAGGTCTGGGTGTCCAGGTTCCCACCGATGGTCACCCTGAAGGAGTCGTTGGCTCCGGAGTTGTCGATCTGCAGGAGTATCACTACGGACGAACCCTGCTCTACCTCGGAGCTCTCTGGGTCTGCGGTTATCACGAACTGGCCGTCTGTCGAGGTCGCGGCCACTGGGTCGTTGAAGGCATCACTGGGTGCGGCGTGGACGCTCGCTGTAAGTAGTATCAACATGAGGACCGCTGAAAACGTCACTGACCAATATAGCCTGGACAACAGCGCTCCTCCTCAGGACCTGTGGGTGGTCCCAGTGTTGGCGACTAGTGTGTACCTCTATATCAAGATTGGGGTGATACTCAATCGTCCATATCCATCAGGTCCCAATCATCATCCTCGTCCTCATCCTCCTCCACCGGTTCGTCGAGGTCCCAGTCTTCGTCATCATCGATCTCTGGTTCCTCGATATCCTCTTCCCCCTCACCCAATGCGTACACACCAGGATCGTCGAGCTGATCGATATCCTCTTCCTCGAGCATGGACTCCTGCTCGTAGATCTCGCACTCCTCGACCTCTTCCTCGTAGCACATGCCTCCCACCTCGTCCATATCCTCGGGTACCTCGTCCTCCTGGACGTAATGGTCGTGGTGCTGCTTGTGATGATGGCTGTGAGCGTGCTTGTGATGGATGTGCTGGCGATATTCCGTGGTTCGATGCTCGTGGTCAGTACCGACGTGCTCGACCTCGCTGTGGGCTACAGGTCCAGCTACCTCTCCGTGCTTGGTTTTTGCATGGGTGACGGTGGTCGTGGGCCTCTGTGGTTCTGGTTCTGGCTCGGATTTCTTCCTGGTGAAGACGAATATCAGAACCGCTACCAGGACCACAAGGATGAGGCCGAGGCCGAGGAATAGTAAGCATGGTGCGTAAGCCCCCATGCCTCCATCGCCGTCACCATCGCCATCGGTGGATGCGTCAGGAATGTCAGGGTCCATCGGTGCTGGATCGTCGCCGTCTATGACGCCGTCGTCGTCGCTATCTGGGTCCAATGGGTCTGTAGTACCATCCAACTCGGTCTTGTCTCCCAGACCATCGCCGTCGGTGTCCATCTTACCTGGATGGGTGTCTGCGATGTATTCTTCCAGGTTTGTGAGACCATCACCATCGGGATCCTGGTCGGAGTCATTACCGTTGTGTGGGTCCAGACCGTAGCCTTCTTCCCACTCGTCGGACATGCCATCGCCGTCGGTGTCGACGTCTGTGACCGGTCCTCCACCATCTGTGGGGGTAGCGTTGACCCTGTTGGATGCCTTCTTCTCACCTGTGGAGATCTGGGTGATGACCGTGAAGAAATACTTCGTGTCCGTGGTCAGGCCCTTGACCGTGTGGGTCGTGGTATTGGCCTGTGAGATGGTTATGAGCAAAGTGCTCATGTCAGGGGTGAACGCTGACTCATTGGAGCTGTGCACCTCGTAGACGGTGAACAGCTGGTGGGAGTTCTGGGTCCAGGTCAGCTCCACAGAGTCCTTTCCGATGGCTGTGACAGAAAGGTTCACGGCCACCAATGGGTCTGGTGGGTCTGTGAGATTGATCATGTAGTTCACAGGGTCCGACTCGCCGAGGTTTCCAGCCCTGTCCCTAGCACGCCATTTGATGTAGTTATTGGTGCCTGGAGCGAAGGTCACTGTGACCTGGGCGTTCAGGGATGTGCTGTTGTCAGTGAGGCCAGCAGAGGTCCAGGTGTTCCCAAGGCCAGAGAATCCCGTGGTGGAATAGGTGTATTCCACAGAGCTGCCCACAACGCCTGTGCCGTTGAGGTCTGTGATGGTGGCCTCGCACTGTGCAGCTGCCGTTGAGAAGGCCTCTGTGGGTATAACTGGGTTGAAGACCACTGGGACCGTGTCGATTATGAAGGACTCGTTGGATGCTGGCCCGAGATTTCCAACTCCGTCTGTTGCCCAGATGTAGAAGGTTATCTCGCCTGATTCTGTAAGGTCCAGTTTCAGCTGGGTGTCGCTTGTGAACGAAGCGTTGGTCGTGCCGCTGTTGTCAACGAACGAGTAGTAGTAGCCAGTGGTACCATTGCCAATGTCAGAGGCCGGGTCCCAGGTGACGAAGATCTCCTTGTCGTTGTCCATCCCGGTCTGAGTGTCTGTGAACGAGTCCGCATGGATGGTCAGGTTCAGGATCATGTCCGGTTCATCGCCATCAACATGGATGTCCACGGCCTGTGCTGGGATGACAAGACCTGAAGCAAGGTTCGTGAATGTGAGCGTGAGGGTCTCGTTCAGGTCGGTGGCACCATCCGTCACACATTCGAGGTAGACCGGTTGGCCGTAGTCGATCTGTTTGGACCAGGAACCGCTGTCATCGTCTGTGATGGTCACAGAGAACTGCCCGTTGGGGGAAAGGTACTGGTTTCCCAGGTACCCGACCTTCATTCCAGACCAGTTCAGGGTCGTTGATGACTTGACCCATGCGTCGTCCAGAATAAGGTCTGCACCATCCTTGAGCTCCATTGTGCCGTAGGTCACTAGGTCCGAGACCACCATTGCGAAGCTGAAGTTGTGGAGGTAACCAGTTAGACCTACCGAGTTCACAGCAAAGGCCTCGAAGCTCATGGTGGTGTTCGACGGGAAGCTCCAATCGAAGATGATCTCAAAGTTGATGGTCCAGGTGTCCGTGGCATCATTGGAGCTGTCTGCACCGTCTGATACCAGGGTGGTGTAACCGTTAGGGTCGCGCTGGACCGTGAAGGAGTCTGCTGCTCTGTCCCAAACGTATCGCAGGTTCAGTCCCAGTGGGTCAAGGACAAGGGTGAGATTGGTAAGAGAGTCGATACCAGTGGACTCTGTGACATTGACAGAGAAGACGTATGGTAAGGGTCTCTGGGCATAGCAGGTGTGGCCGTCCACTTCGCCGTTGACGAGCCTGACGAACTCGATGTTCGGTCTTGGGCCAGAGTATCCGCCCATACCGAAAATTCCTCCGTTCACGTCCACGGCCATGATGTCCGGGTAACCGTCGTGAGTGATGTCCGTGTGGTCCATATCGGCTACAGCTGCTGGAAGTGCTTCCATGAACTGCTTGCTCCAGGTGGCGCCAGCCCGTGGATTGTAGAAGACGTTCACTGCTCCGTCCGAGTCGCCAGTGACAATGTCCTTGTCGCCGTCAAGGTCGAAGTCCAAAGCTGTGAAGGTCGTGATCGTGTTGTTGGCTGTCCCCTTGGAAGTGGAGCTTCCGAAGGAGCCAGCGCTCTGGTAGACAAGATAGATGTTCGCTGAACCACCGGCGGATGCGATGTCCATCTCACCGTTGAGGTCCGCGTCCAGAAGAACTATCGGGCCAGTTCCGGAGCCTGCAGAATCGATGATGGTCTGGGTGTAGGTGCCTGTGATGTTCTCCCACCGGAAGAGGTCGCCCATGTCGTCGCGGCCTACAATGTCCAGGTCCCCATCTCGGTCCAGGTCTGCTATGTCTATGGCCACGACATTGAGGAGGCCTGTGATGATGTCGTGCTTGTCGAAGCCCGTGCCGTTGTAAGAGTAAACGTCGAGTCCGCCGTCATAGGCGATAACTGCGTCCATGGTCCCATCCGCGAACAGGTCTGCAAGGACTATGTCGTTGACAGTGGAATCCGCTATGGGCGCTGCCTGCTGTGTGAGGATCCCAGAGCCGTCGTTGACGTGGAATGAGACTGTGTTATCTGACTGGGCGGCGATGACATCGTCGAATCCATCGCCGTCGATGTCGCCAGCTGCGAACGCTCGGATGTCCGCAGAGCCTGCTCCAGTGCTTGTAAGTGAGAAGCCTTCTCCGGTGGAGTTCTTCCGCAGAAGGACCAGGTTCTCGGTTCCCCCAGTTCCTCCTATGAGGGAGTCTGGTCCGCCGTCCTGGTTGATGTCGCAGACTTGGAGTCCAACGGGTGTCGGTCCAGTGCCCCATCCGAACGGGACCAGGCTTCCGACCTGTGGATGTGGGACGTTCCTGTATACGACCTGAAGCTTGGTGCTGGTCATGCCAAGGACAATGTCCGGGTCGCCGTCGGAGTCCAGGTCTCCTGCACCGACAACTGCGATCTTTTCAGAGTCTGAACCGTAGTCGGACTTGATGAACGAGCCGGAGCCGCCATTGAGAATGAGGTAAAGTGCGTTGTCGTCATCACTGGCTACTACGTCGACGTCGCCGTCCAGGTCGACGTCTGATGCTGCCATTGCTACGATGCCAGCGCCTACTGTTACACCGCTCAAGGCTGTCCAGGTACCCCTTCCGTTCCTGACCCAGAAGACGTTACCGCCTCCGTCTCCCACAAGGAGGTCAAGGTCGCCGTCGTTGTCGACATCGACTGCCTCGATGTCCACGATGGGGGAAAGTGAGGGGGAAACTGCCTTCTCTGACGGTGAGGCCAGCGATAGGTCGCCGTTACCTGTTGAGATGAATATCTTGCCGGACGCTGCGCCTATGGCGACATCTGGGTTACCGTCTATGTCGAGGTCTCCGCAAGCTACAGCTCTTGGTGTCTGGCTTGTGAGGGATGCAGTGTCGGTGCCGCTGAACGTTCCGAGATCTCTGGTGTTCTCGATGACACGGATATTTCCATTAGTATCAGCGACCACAAGGTCTGTGTCGCCATCCCCATCCATATCCGCTCCGTCCATGGCCTTGGCGTCGGATGTCAGGGTGTCCAGGCTCACAAGCTTCATCTCAGTGGTCCTGTTGTTCTGGTAAACAGAGACCTTGGTGGAACCGGTGACCGCAACATCTGGGTCGCCGTCCATGTCCAGGTCGTCTACCACGATGTCCACCATGGCCGAGTTCAGTTTGTCGGTCATTGGATGGCCGTCCAGAGTTCCGTTGGAGATGTGGTTCTCGAAGAATCGAAGTAGACCGAAAGAGGTGGAGCCAGTGACGAAGTCAAGGTCCCCATCCAGGTCCATATCTGCAAAGCCGATGGCCGTGAAGTACTCGGCCCGTGTGGACGGTTCCTCTGCTCCTGCTGATAGTATGGTCAGAACACCGACGAACAATATCGCCACGAGCCAAACGCTGCCTTTGAGGCATAATGAGGAACGGCCACAACCCATGCGATCACCTGATCAAGGGTATGCGTAGTTTCCACTGCCAGAACTGGTGTGTACTACGCTGTCTCCCACTGATACACCGGTACATCGTATTTAATATTTTATCCGTACATCCAGCAGATTGTAGCACCGTTGAGGGAGGTCCAGGTCATGAAAAAGTTACACGTCTGGCGTATGTATGAATCCGATAAATTACTTATACTTAAAAGGGCATCCTTTCGTTCGCGGGAGAATGGACACTTTCAGTAGCCGTTCGAACGCACGTTCTATTGGTCGAAATGACAGGGGCTGAACACATGGGCGCCAAGTCGAAAAAGAAGAAGAAGGTAACAAAGTCCGACGGTGAGGAGTACATGCCAACAGTGGCACGAAGGGCACTTCCACCAGCTACGGGCGCCGATGTACCCGCAACCACCGATGGAAAAAAGCCTGCAAAGAAGGGTGAGGAAGAGGACTTCGCCAAGCCCAGGTTCAGAAGGCGAGCAAAGACCGCCGAGGCCATGGAGGGCATGGGGATCACCAAGATCGTCGAGCTGAAAGATCCAGGCTGGGAGCAGGTCCAGTTCTACCCTGTCCATCCACCATATTCATATGTCAGGATCAAGGTCTACACCAAGACCAGAGAGTATGTCTACGAAGCCATCGAGCCAGAACTCGACGGCAAGGAGAAGAAACTTTACAAGTTCCTTGTGGACGCCATCATCGATACAGTGGACTTCTACAAGGACGATATCGAGGAGAAGGATGAGCAGGCACGTCGGTTGAAGCTGCTCATCAAGGAGATCCTCATCTCCAACGGTTACAAGCTCGAGCCTGCATCCATCGAGAGGTTGTTCTACTACTGCTACAGGAAGTTCCTGGGCTACGACCTCATCACCATCATGATGGAGGACGGCCAGCTTGAGGACGTTTCGTGTGACGGGACTGGCGTTCCTATCTACGTGTTCCACCGAGAGTTCAAGAACATCAAGACATCCGTTGTCTGGTATGACTCTGATGAGCTCGACCAGTTCGCCATCAACCTGGCACAGAGGTCGAACAAGTCCATCTCCATTGCGCATCCTGTGTTGGACGCAACACTTCCCGACGGTTCCAGGCTGAACGAGACGTTCGGTTACATCGTTACCACCCGTGGTACGTCGTTCACTATCAGGAAGTTCAAAGAGGATCCGCTGACCATGGCCAACCTTGTTGGTTGGCGTACGCTATCGAAAGAGATGGCTGCGCATCTATGGTTAGCTGTCCAGTATGGCGAGTCCATGCTGATCTCCGGCGGAACGGCGTCGGGTAAGACGACGACCCTGAACGCTATCTCGCATTTCATCCCGCCATCTGCGAAGGTCATCACCATCGAGGATACGCGTGAGATGAACCTGCCCCATGAGAACTGGGTCGCAGGCTTGACCCGTGAGAAGAAGTCCGAGGGCGAGGCGGGAATGAACATCGACATGTATGCGCTGCTGGTAGCTGCTCTACGTCAGCGCCCCGAGTATATGCTCGTGGGGGAGGTGCGAGGTAAGGAGACCATGGCTGTTTTCCAGGCTATGGCCACAGGCCAGATCACCTACGCAACCATTCACGCAGACTCTGTCGCTTCTATCATCCATCGTCTTGAGAACCCTCCAATTAACATTCCACGTATCCTTATCCTTGGTCTGAACCTTGTGTTGCTACAGGCACAGGTGAAGGTCAAGAACAGAAGGACCAGACGTATCAAGGAGCTTGCAGAGATCATCGGTATCGAGCCTACGACCTCCGAGATCGTTGCCAACTCCATCTACAAGTGGATCCCTGCAAGGGACGAGTTCAGGTACTCTGGCCATTCCAAGCTGTATGAGAAGATCATGGACCTTGAAAACATGACGGCCGAGGAGGTCATGGTTGAGCTCAAGCAGAGGCAGGACGTCATCGAGTGGATGGTCCAGACCAAAGGCAAGTGGGAAGATGAGGTCAAGAGGGGCGAGAGGGAGAAGGATTGGGGCCACGTCCAGCTGGCTACGCTCGTCAATGAGTACTACAGGGACTCCGGACCAGTTGTTGAGAGGATCCGCAGGGAGCTCGAGGAATACGCTTCCGCAGAAGTCCAGATCTAATAGTACCTCTTCGTAGCAAGAAGATACAGCATTCGAAAGAAATCGACAAACCATATAGCGACGAGCCTGCCTGGGAACAGCATTATCATCCAGCTGAGGAGCATCCTGTTGAGGTCGTCAGAGTATCGGAATGGATTTCCTATGAAGGGTCCGAATAGGCCCAAGTTGTCCATCCTTGGTTTTGGTCTTACGAAATACCCTAGTGGTAAGTAGATAAGCTCGAAGACGAGGATGACTATGAAGCAGAACGGTTCTGGAAGGATGAAGGCCAGGATGATGAACGGCGCTATCATGATTAGGGATGCTAGGACAAAGAGGATAATGACGAGGACTGGTTTCTGCGGTTTCGGTCTGGCCCCACCTAGTTCAATGGTGCCTATGGGTTTGGGATTGTTCCACTCCATGATCAGTTCGAGAAAGCTGATACCGCCCATCGGGTTGAGATAGAGCAGAGGGGATGTAAATGCTTTGGTGCTGAATACGAGGGCGGCGAGCCTTTTTTAAACCCATTGACATTCTCGGACTCGAAACAAAGGGCCATCGGGCCCGGGCGGTAGATACAATGCAAGACAGTGAGCCCATGGAGATCATCATCGTAGGACTGGGGGCCGGCGGCCTCTATGCATCCAAGAACGCTTTAAACTTCAATAGGAAGGCCAACGTCACCATTTTGGAGAGGCGTGACTTCGACATGTATTCCCCCTGTGGACTCCCCTTCGTCATCGAGGGAGAGGTCGAGGACTTCGATCACATCAAGCATGAGGTCCCGCTCAAGGGCAATAGGATCCAGAAGTTCCTCCAGCACGAAGTTACGGCCGTGGACGCAGAGGCCAAGATCGTCAAGTGCACAGACCATACCACCGGTGAGGAGAAGGAGTTCAAGTATGATTCATTGATCCTGGCCACAGGTGCATATCCAATTAACCTGCCCATCCCTGGAGCAAAGGAGTTCGAGGGCAAGGGCATTCATTTCGTGTCCGACCCTACAGACAGCCAGGCGCTTCTGGATGCTGCCCAGGCTTCCGAGAAGAAGTATGCAATCGTGGTCGGTGGTGGAGCTATCGGGTTGGAGGTCGCTATCGGTCTTCGAAGACAGGGACTTGGTGTCGCTGTCACCAAAAGGACCGCTCCTCCGTTCCCAAGGAACCTCGACCCACAGATGGGCGAGTTCGTGGTGAAGAACCTCGAAGAAGAGGGCATCAGGGTTCTGTTCGGCAAGGGTATCGACAGCGTCAATGGTGGGGACAAGGTCGAGTCCGTCACCATCGACGGTGAGGAGATCCCATGCGACATCGTCGTCATGGCAGTCGGTATGAAGCCAGACCTTACTCTTGCCGAGATGGCTGGATGCGAGATCAATTACGGAGCTGTCGTCACAGATAACAGGATGGAGACATCCATCAAGGGAATCTACGCCGTTGGTGACCTGGTCCAGACCTTCTCAAGGATCACCGAGGAAGGAATGACGATGCAGCTCGCTACCTCCGCCTACAGACAGGGAATTTCAGCTGGGATAAATGCTGCTGGTGGTAACACCTGCTATCCTGGAGCCATCAATACTTTCGTGACAAAGATCGGGAAGCAGGAGATCGCGTCCACCGGGATGATGCTGTCCGAGGCACAGGAGGCAGGGTTCGATGCTACTGCCATCCAGGTCAAGGCTGTAATAAAGCCGCACTTTATGCCACACAATGACGAGCTCATACTCCGGGCCATCGTCGATAAGAAGGACGCTCGCATCCTTGGATGCCAGGCCATCGGGAACCAGGGTGCGACATGGAGGGTCAACATCTTCGCGCTTGCCATCCACGGCAAGATGACCCTGTATGACCTCTACGACGCAGAGTTCGCTTACAATCCACCAGTTTCGGAGATGTTCGACAACATCTCACAGCTTGCAGAGATCGGTCTCAAGAGGCTGCGCCTCCCCCAGAGGGAATGCAAGCGCGTCATCCATCCAGAGTGTGAGGTCAAGTAAATGGCCGTCAACAACGTCGTGGTCCTCAGGGACGGAAGCTTCGGCGCGGACATGGGCATCATCCTGTACATGTCAGTGAAGAACTATGGTACTCCATACCATGCACTGCTGAAGCCTCTGCTCATCGAGACCGACGACGGACCCATCCTTGTGGATACCGGTATCGGCAATCCACCAGAAGAGGTTGCGAAGTACTACAACCTCGACCACGGAGAGGATGGGAAGGACACGCTTCTGAACTCACTTGCAGAGGCAGGATACGAACCAAAGGACATCCGGATGGTCATCAACACCCATCTGCATGTGGACCATGCATCGAACAACCCATTGTTCCCGCTTGCCAAGTTCTATGTCCAGGAGGAAGAGATCAGGTACGCCCACTGGCCAGATAGGTTCCAGAAGAGCGGTTACATGAAGTCCTCGTTCACCAACTGCAGGTTCGTGGGACTGGACGGAGAGGCAGACATCGTTGATGGCGTATCCGTGATACCAACACCCGGGCACACCCCAGGGCATCAGTCCGTCATTATAAAGTGGGGGGAAAGAACCATAGTCTACTGCGGTGACGTTGCCCCCACAAAGACGAACCTGGAGCGTGACATCATCGTCGGTGTGCTCCACGATCCTGTGGCTGCACTTCGATCTCTTCGGAAGATCAAGAAGATAGGAGATGAGTTCATCTTCTCACACGACAGCGAGTTCATTGGTCCAACAAAGCTCTGATGTCAAGCATTTACAGAAATCTTTACATATAGAACCACGGATTAGGAGCTTGGTAATATGGCTGAAGACGAAGAAGTGGAAACAGAGGACGAAGGGGTCGGCGACGAGATCCCACAGTTCTCAATTCCAAGGATCATCGATACCATCAAGACAAAGGGGCCTATCGGCGCCTACAATGATGAGGAGATGGGACCACACATCCACCTTTCGTTCCTTATCTCGGCCATAGCTTTCATCGCGTTCATTATTACGATCGTTCTTTTCATAATAGGTTAGGACCTTATCTTTTCTGCAAGGATAGCTGCGGCGCTGTCCAGGTCCAGACCTTCGAGGAGGACGGTCTTGTCGTGTGAGGTTTGACCTTTAGTGATAGTGACGCTGTCGGCGTTGAAGAATTCTTTGAGGAATGCTGCAACCTCAATGTTTGCAGCTCCTTTTTGCGGGGGTGCTTTCACAGCGATCGAGAGGGCCTTTCGCCACTGGTCCACTTCCCCCACTTCCGTCCGCTTCGCTCCTGGCTTGACGTGAAGCTGTAAAAGGACGCCATTGTCTGTGGGGGTGAGGAGCCCCTCGGGAAGATCGCTCATATCATCCGTTCTCGACTATGTCCTTGGCTGTTGCCAGGACCGAGTCGCGGGAGTCGTACTTCGGTCTCCATCCACGCTCTGCAAGGCCGTCGATGCCCAGGAGCATGACCTTGACGTCGCCTTTCCATCCGGCACCGCCCTGGGTTCCCCCAGTGTACTCGAACTCGACGTTCTCAAGGCCCATGGCCTCGACGACACACTCGCCGACGGTGGTGACGTCGATGTAGTCTGTGGAGCCGACGTTGAAGACCTCTACCTTCTTCTCCCTGTGAACAACACCGAAGATGATGGCATCGATACAATCTGTAACATGGAAGTATGATTTCTTCTGCTTGCCGTCCCCAAGGATGACGAGCTTGTTCGGTGAGGCACGGAGCTTATTGACGAAGTCGAACGTTACGCCGTGGGTGGACCTTGGTCCTACGCAGTTTGCAAATCGGAATAGGACCGCGTCCATCTCGAACAGGTCTGCAAACGCTGATATGTACCCTTCTGCCGCAAGCTTGGATGCTCCGTAGAGGGATATCGGCAGACATGGGCCGTACTCCTCTGGCGTGGGGATCTCGGACGCGTTCCCGTAGACAGTGGATGTGGATGTAAAGACGAACAGCTTGATGCCAGCGGCCCTTGTTGCATCGAGGACCCTGTGGGTCACCTGGACATTCTGCTCCAGGTCGATACCCGTGTCCTCTGCGCCGCGCTTGACGTCCGCGTTTGCTGCCAGGTGGAAGACCGCATCGTGGCCCTGGAAGAGGCTGGGGAGGTCCTCGTGTGTGAAGAGGTCCTCGACGATTAGCTCGCACTTTCCGGTGGCGAAGGCTTGTTCCAGAAACTCGCGCTTTCCGCCCGAGAGGTTGTCGATGACGGTCACTTCGTTTCCGAGGTCGATGAGCTTGTCTACCAGGTGGGAGCCAATGAATCCGGCTCCACCGGTCACGATTATCTTACGTCCTGAGAGGTCCATCCATATCACCTTGGGAGAGGGTTGTGGTGGTGTGAGGAATGGATGGGGGTTTAATATAGTCTTTCTTGAGTGGTGATTGGAAATCTTGACAGTGTTTATATGGGAGTAGGGGAATTGTTTGTCTGATGGATAAGAAGGTTATGAAGGCAGTCATCATTGTTGCTATAATAATCTTACTAGTCAATGCTGGTCTGGTAGGAGTTATAGTTCTTGGATATATTTTATACCTGAAATCGCCGGTAGAATCAGAATATCGGGTTGAAATTACATTGAAAGAACATACTCAGTATGAGATCATATGCCCCATTGCTCTGCCCCTCAATTCAGATTATGAAAGTTTCACGCATAAATTAGACATTTTAAATGGATCGGGATCTGCGACCATCATCAGAGTAAATGATACACATCCAGATTATGATAACTTAACAACAACCGAACGAGGTGATCATAATCTCTATGGGTTGCATATAATTTCTTCAACATCGATGACCATTTATCTTACTCACGAATCGAGAAACTTCATGGTGATGACACTAGATAGTTCTGATTACTGGCTATATCTTGATTCTGATATTGAGAATAATACTGCTATTGAGATATGGAGTGTTTCTGAGTCAGCAAATGATGGTCAGCTTTACTCTATGGATGAGTATTATGCTGTCAATGGTTGGCAACAGATAACGATAGAAGATAGAGGGTGGGTTGATTAATAACCCGGAGGCCCCCTGACATGCGAGCACACCGTCACGCACCAACCGCGGTCGCGATCATCGCAATGCTGCTTGTGGTAGCGGGGTGAGCGTGGTTGGTGCTGAAGGAACACCACAACAGGACTCTGATGATGATTTTTCAGATGTCAAGGAGATGTTTGGGTCTGGAATGTGATCTGTATATTGGTTATCATCATTCCTATTGTCCTTGGCATCATCATTGCGATAATTATCTACAAAATGAAGAAGGAGCAAGAGTTCCGAGATAAGCTGTTACAGAAAAAGGCAAAACATGTTAAGGAACGAAAGAAAAAGACAACTTAACCCAACGACGCGCGCGTCATCTCCTGCAGCAGCATCTCCCTCGGTAGTATGTAGTATCGTGTCCGTTCTTCATCCATTTCATCCATCTAACCCAAGTTTGCCAGTTAAGGTTAAAAGGTGCTCTTGATTCTGTTTGAATTATGCCAATAAAACGAACATCACCAAGAGCAAGGAACCTAGTCCCTA
>JANQNL010000026.1 GCA_028279585.1 Thermoplasmatota archaeon | reverse complement strand
GAACTGAATCAGGATTGTTGAGCTGGGACTCTATGGCCTGGACGTAGGTCTCGAAGCCTTTGGACTTGGGTACAAGCTCCTCGAGCTTGTGCTCATGGGCCTTGAGGGTCTCCAGGTCGTTCCTGTACTGGTTGAACAGTTCCTCGATATCGCCCACAGGCTTGTCGAAGACGTTCTCTAACCTGGCTACGATGTACCCCTGGCCACGCCATCCCTCGAGCTCCTGCTTGAGCTCTTCTTTTCGGGCCTCTTCCTGACGCTGACGTTCGAGCTCTTCCTGCTGCTTGCGCTTCTCCTCTTCGAGGTCGGCAAGGAGCTTCTCGACGTCCATGTCATCAGGGGTTATCGATGCGTTCTTGAAGAAGGTGATCATCATATCAGCATCAATTGCTGTATGGACCTCCAGCTTGGCGTTCTCGTCCATGGAATCCCGAAGGATGTTCATGACAGAATCCTTGCCAGGTGTCTCCTTTCCACCTTTCTCATAATCGCAAAGGACCGGTACTCCCTCTTTCAGGACGATCTGTCCCTTCGTGGCTCCACCTTCATTCTCAAGGTGGATCTCAAAATAACCGGTTAATTTGGTCCCCTCTGCCTCGTTCATGAGATCCTTTAATGAGTTCTCTCCACCGTTCACGGTCTTTGACAGCTTTCCGCTGGGAAGTTTCAATCATGTCCCCCCAAACTTGGTATGGATAGTAGTGTTGACCCTGCGCAGCCAGACTCGTAATGATAAGCACTGGCCAACACTGCTGGATGCGGACTAGGTAACTCCTCTTCTATATTAAAAGTTATCTTAGAACCTAGAAGCAGTATATTATATTGGGACGGCGACAAAGGCCCGCCTCCAAAAGATAATAGCCTCAGAACCCCTTCACCTTTTCAATGAAGGATTGGGCCGAGAAATACCGCCCTTCCAACCTCAATGAGGTGGTCGGGAACCCTACGGCTGTGGACCAGATGAAGGACTGGGCCAAACAGTGGGAACAGGGCGGACCAAAGAAAAAAGCCCTCATCCTTTCTGGAGCTCCTGGCATTGGAAAGACCTCTGCCGCTTTCGCCTTGGCTAACGATATGGGTTGGGAGGTCATCGAGCTAAATGCTTCTGATGCGCGCAACGAGTCCAATATCCACAAGGTCGCAACAGCTGGGGCCATCCATCATACCTTCTCCGAGGATGGTTCCTTCGTCCATGTGGACGCAGGTGGCCGCAAGCTTATCATCTTCGACGAGGCGGACAGTCTTTTCGAGCAGAAGATCGGCGGTTCTTCGGGAGCCTCGGACAAGGACAAGGATGGACCTGACCTCTCGGACAGAGGTGGCAAGAAGGCCATCATCGAGACCATCAGGAACACAAGCCAGCCGATCATCCTTATTGTCAACGACCTCTATGCTCTGACAAGCAAGAGCGGCGCCCCGCTCAAGCATATGTGTCAAACAGTGAAGTTCCTCTCTCCAAAGACCGACACGGTCAAGCGATTGTTGCTTCGGATCATCGCTTCCGAGGGAAAGACCGTCAATGAGAACGTGGTCAGTGCTATCGCCGCATACAGTGGCGGAGATATACGTGGAGCGATCAATGATCTTCAATCTGCATACGAGGGGGGTGAGGTGGTCGAGGTCAAGAACCTTCATGGTCTGATCTCCAAACGTGATAAGAAGAACTCCATCTTTGATTCACTGAGAAAGCTGTTCAAGGCCCAGACGTTCAAAGATGCTACGGATGTTGCCAAGACCGCAGAAGAGAACACAGATATGTTCATGCTCTGGATCGATGAGAACCTTCCTCGGGTTTATTCGGATCCAAGAGATCTTGCTACGGCCTATGACTTCGTATCAAAGGCTGATATCTATGCAGCCAGGGTCAGGCGGAGACAGTACTATCGGTTCATGGCATACTCCCGGGATGTTCTTTCTGGAGGGGCAGCTCTTGCAGGACGCTCGAACAAGCCCAAGCCAGGATTTGTTAAGTACGAGTTCCCAGGATACCTCAAGGCAATGGCCAAGTCCAAGGCCGACAGGCATCTTGCTCGTTCTGTGGGTCGAAAGCTTGGTCATCACTGTCATACATCGGATTCTATCGTCAGGGAAACGATCATTCCATTATACCGCTCACTACTCAAGGACCACGATTTTGCACTTGCTTCGATAAGGAAGCTTGACCTTGATGAACAGGAGCTGCTGTTCATCTTGAACGAGGATGTTCTACCCGAGGAGACGAAGATGGCCTTGGACCATGTCGAACAGCTCCGCAAGGCCGATAAGATCAAGCGTGTTGCGAAGAAGAAGGAGCCGAAGAAGAGGTCCGGACCTCTGACAAAGCACCTTGAACCTGAGTCAGAAGAGGACTCATCAAAGGCCGAACCTAAGGCAGAGTCGAAGCCAGGATCCGCTGAGAAAGATACTGGCTCTGATGACCAGGATGCTGAGAAGAATCAGAAAAGTCTGTTCGATTTCTGATACTATATAGTCTCCACATGAACTATATCTTTATCTCTCAAAGAATTGTGCGAGTGGGGCCACTATGTACTTATCAGCGTTAAGCTATTAGCCAATTCTTGTTTAGCAAACGAGTTAGCGAATTTCGGAGACTTGATAACTTTAAAAATACGATTTTCGCAATAATATTGTTGTATTTCAGTTTATATAACCCTTTCTTGAAAACGGTTATATATATAGAGAACGTTCGAGAAAATGGGGGAAGGAGAACACAGCTCCTTTCAATAAAGAACACTGCTTGTCAGTGCTCTTTTGATCCTCTGAGGAGGGCGTTCGCAGAT
This sequence comes from Thermoplasmatota archaeon, assembly GCA_028279585.1. Taxonomy (GTDB): domain Archaea; phylum Thermoplasmatota; class Penumbrarchaeia; order JANQNL01; family JANQNL01; genus JANQNL01. Next base: position 5,009 of record JANQNL010000026.1, on the reverse strand, counting down.
CGGTCAAGTTCGCTTGATCGCATCCAAAAACATCCAATTCTCAAAGGGTCTGGCTAGCAATCTCGGAGAGTGTTTCGGCGCTCTACGACCCGCTAACCATCATCCGCAACCTCGGGAACAGGATCCGGGCCACTGCAGGACTTTGTCTTGCGGTGCGAGGACTCCTCGCAGGCTTTTGTCTGCACCGTATCGGTCATTGAACCTTGATTTCATGTGGACCTCGGTCCATTCTGATTTCAATACGAGATCCTCGGTTTTCGTAAATCAATGACTATGGAATCTATAGAAATCCTCGGATTGCTACGATTTTCCAAAGCAACGGTCCACTGGTCTAACCAGTTCTGCCACCGCGCTTCGTCACGGCGGTAGTGTGTCCGGCTCGATACATCGCGTCGTATAAGATGCATCCGGTGTCCTTCCTTTCACGAACTCTTTGAGATCGTGTTGGTCTGCATCTAGGGTTTGGTTCCTTGGCCTTCGGGCCTTGGCCTTCAATCCCTAACCGTCACAACCTCGGTTGTGATCGCAGATGGTCCTGGCCAACGTCATGGCTTGCCATGATCGGCTTGCGATCGGATCCCGTTCGAGCAGGGGTCGACCTTGCTCATCAGTATCCGTTTCCGGCTTTGGAAAGGTCCTCGGACCTCTCTATGCGGTCGATCGGTGCTGCTTCTTCCCCCGCCCTTTTGTCATCGATAGTCCACCAGACAGTTCGCTATTGGGTCAATATTTCGTTGACCAAGCTGAATTTCCGATTATAGATGTTATAATAGTTTATTTCGTAGAATATCATCTTCATAAGGTTCTATCTTCGTAAAAGCGTACCGTTTTAATTAGCTATTTATGCCTATCTCGGAACCTATAAATACTCCTAAGAACTATCAGGGTATTGGGGGAAGGAGAACACAACTCCTCTCACATTCGAACACAATGCTTGCATCGTGTTCGGCCCGTCACCGAAGCTCGTTCGGGAACGGACATCGACCTCGGTCGATGAAAGATCCCGGCTCAACGAACTTCACCGATGGGTTCGCTGGCTCAGAAACGAACCAGTGTTCACGCACAGGATCGCGGACGTTTCAGCATTATCCGCAATCAAGGAACGGCTTCCGGCCATGTTAGGGTTCTACCCTTCCATGCGAGGACAACGGATGAGGCTTGCTTCATCCATGCGCTTCCATGATACCTTTGACCTCAAAAGGGACTTGTCCCATGCGAGATCATCGCTGACATCCTCGGATATCAGCAACCATCATGGTAAGGAACTGCGAAATCCCTCGGGATCGAACGGTTTCTCTAACCCTGTTCGCCCGGTTTACCGGCCTGAACAGATGCTTCGGCATCCGTCCAGGAGAACCTGGCTAGGCGTCTTGTGTCGTATAAGATGCAAAAACCGTCCTTCCGGACCGGCCACATACCTCGGTATGAGACCAAAGTTCCCATTCGACATGCAAGATCCTCGGATCTTCGGGCTTCGGCTCGCGTCATGAAGACTCGACCTCGGTCGAGAGGGCTCGTCCTCGGACGAGATCGACAAGGCTTGCCTTGCCGGTAGCACCCCCGGACCATATGTTCTGAACACCTCGGTGGACGGAACAGGCCATCCTTACTTCCTGTCCTCGGACAGGAGCTGCGGACGTGAGGGAGGTTCTCTGACCCCCACCCTTATGTACGGACTTTTTCTCGTGAGCTCGCAAGCTCTGAAAATTTACTGATAAGAATCGATATTCAGAGCGATAGCGATCGATCTCAATCAAGCTCTGGATATCGACCGTTCTTTTCATTTTCAGAGCTTGTGGCGAATCTTGAGAAAAAGTCCGCTTAACGGGATTGTAGCTCAATGACCATCGCCACCGGGATCGGGTAAACCGGCATAGAAGTGCCAATGTGGTCCTCCGGACAATAAACGGAAAGAAGAGGGTTGTCCCATTCCCTTTCAATGGCATGGGACCATATTCGTGAATGGGACAATTTTTTCCTGTAAGTTTATTGCCCTACGGTCAACATTGGCACTTTCACTCACCCCCCCTATTGATACTTATATGCTCATTATGAGATGTTATCCATGATAACATGGCGCAGAGCACTATACTGGACACACCTGGCGGTCTTGTCAAACCCTCTTCTCAAAAACCAGAGACCCCCATCGAACTTGAAGGATACTTGAGCCCTAGCAGGATAAACACGTTCCTTGCGTGTCCAAGGAAGTTCTACTATCGCTACATCTCAAAGATCCCCGAGGAGGACACCTTCTACACTATCCGGGGTAGGATAGTTCACAAGGTATGTGAGGACATCTTCGATAGGGACCCAAGCCCCAGTTCGTCGTACCCGGAGGTCCTGAGGTCCTTGCGCAAGAGAGCCCATGATATCTTCGAGCGAGAATGGGCCAAGGCCGATATGGATAACGCCTTTGGTACGGACAGGCACACCGAGACTTCCGCCATGGTTGACCGTTTCCTTCTGCACCTCAAGTGGCGCATGGATGCCATTTATGGCAAGTACCAGGACCCTATCAAAGCCTGGCGTTTTACAAAACCAAGGTTCACAGAACTTCATCTTGTGGACCACAAGCTCAAGTGCCATGGATATGTCGATGCAGTGATCGACCTTGGTGAGGATGGTCTCATCCTTGTAGATTACAAGACATCCAACGTCTTCAAGTTCCCCCTGAACAATGAATACCAGCGACAGCTCTACATCTATGCGGTCCTTTACGAACGCTGCGAGGGTAAGCTCCCAGCCCATGTGGCCCTGGAATACCTATTGACGGGACAGACAACGTGCCTGCCGGTCCGCAGGGAGTTCTGTGATGACTCCATAGAGCTTATCAAGGATGTTCACGCAGAGACCCAGAGCTATGCCATATCGGATTATCCCCAGAACACTGCCTACAAGTTCTGCAGCTATTGTGACCATCGCAAGATCTGCCTAGGCCAGTAAGGTCATCCCTTACCGAATAAAATGATGTTCGGATACTTGTTGGCCAGGAACTTCAGGGACCACTCTGACACCATATACGCCAGGGCGACCCAACCTGGGTCTTCCCCCACGGCCACCACGATATAGGTTATCCAGAACATCGGTCCATTGATGTCATACTCACGAAGCCCTGTCACAAGCCCAAAGCCCTCGATGAACAGCCAGACCGGGATAGAGAACAGGTAGATCCTTATCCCGTTCTTGTTCTTGGTCACAATGGCCGTGATAAGGACCCCAAGAGCAATGCACGAGACAATGATGAGGTAGAGGACGTTCACGACCCTGTTTATCTCTGCCGGGGTGATGAGCCAGTCTATGAGGAGGTCGAGCATTAGGCATCCTCCTCCTGTGGTTTCATCTTCTTTGAAAGCTCCTTGAGCACTTTACGGCTTCTCTTCTTGAGCGATGCATCAGAAAGTTGCGACATATCTATGATCTTGAGCGCATCAGCCGTGACGAATGTAATGATGAGGCCAGGACCAGCCTCTGTGAACGCGTGGTATGAAAGCTCCAGCCAGGGATTGAACGAGTAATGCCTGGAGCCAATAAGGAAGAGTGTGACCTCCCAGATAAGGCAGATAAGCCCGGAGCTCAACCACAGGAATGCACCCACCCTGATGAACCCGCGCTTGTATGCAAGCACCACAGCAAGGACGCAGATGAGGGCCATGCCTATGTAGTACATGTTGGTGAGATGCCTTTGGATCTCGAACGGTTCCAGCAGGAACTCCATGACATCCATGTTGGCCAGGGATACAAGATGGGCTCATAAGGTTTGTGGTGAAATGGACGTTAGGGGCCTCCCCAGTACCCTGGGAAGTCATCGTTCTCCTTCTCCTTCACCAATATCAAACGAACAATGACCAATGGTAGGATCAGTGCGATGATCGAGAGGACTATTATCGTTTCAAAGAATACATAGGTGGATAGTTCCAAGGAATCGTTCAATATCATTAAACTAAATCCTGAGAAGACCAAGACAAGGACTACCACCGCAACCCAAGAGGCGATCGTTCCACGTCTGGCATTAGCCAACGATCCAACGTTGGATAATGCCATAGGAGCGAGGACCAAGACTGACGCTGATAAGAATACCCATGTCATAAGGACACCAGAAATGTCTGTGGCCATCCCGATTATGAATGCCGTAAGGGAAATTATGCTCAACATGCCCATTGTGGAGATCATTCCAATGATCAACTTTTTATCCAGTTCCTCATCCTTGGACCGTGTCCATAGACCAACACAACATACCAGGGCTCCAGATATCAATAGCAGTGCACGAATTCGACTAGCCCACCGCAAGGTCTCTAGGGCACTGATAATGGCATATCCTGACGGGGAGGAACCATCGATTATCCTTCCCAACTCACCGATGATCAACAGTAGGAAGAGTAGGCATCCGGTCAAGCATAGAACGAATCCTATGATCTCCAGCCCGATCCCGAGAGTCTTTGGACCGGACTCGTCCTTGGTCGGCATGGACCTCGCATCACTCCGGTAACTGCTCCAGCTCTTCCAGGTCCTCAAGCTCGTCGAAGTCCTCGTCGTCGAAGTCCTCATCAAGCTCATCCAGACCCGGGATGTCCTCGTCCTCACTGACTATCTCTGGCTCGATGAACTCCGTGTCCTCCTCCGCTTCCTCATCTGCCTCCTCCATGAGCTCTTCCTCGCTCTCGACCTCGTCCTCAAGCTCTGCAGGGCCAGCTTCCTCATCAGGTGCATCCTCGGGAGTCTCCTCCTCCGGCTCGCTCTCTCCCTCCTCCTCTGGCTTGCCCTTGCGTGTTACCATGATGATGACCACGACAATGATGATCAAGAGAATGAGGAGGATGACTATTCCAAGTGCAAGGAACAGTCCATAGTCCTCAACGAAGCTTCCTCCGTCACCATCGCTGGTTCCGTTGCCACCAGTGCCGTTACCACCGGTTCCGTTACCGCCAGTGCCACCACCACCACCATCTCCACCGGTGCCGTCCGTGACCTCTCCACCTGAACCACCACCACCACTGGTCTCGCCAGAGGTA
>JANQNL010000021.1 GCA_028279585.1 Thermoplasmatota archaeon | reverse complement strand
CACGACCTTCTGGTGCCTCCTCTGGACAGAGCACTCCCTCTCGAAAAGATGCACGACGTTGCCAAGCTCATCGGCCATTACCTGGAACTCGATATGTCTTGGCTGGTCGAGGTACCTCTCTATGAAGATGTGGTCGTCGCCAAAGGAGGACAGGGCCTCTCTTTTTGCAGCTTCTAAAGCTGGCACGAGGTCCTCTTCGTGTTCTACGATCCTCATGCCCTTGCCACCACCCCCCATGGTGGCCTTGATCATTAACGGGAACCCGATCTCGAGCCCCTTCTTCTGTAGGGTGTCCACCGATTGGTCGTCACCCTGGTAACCTGGAATGGTCGGCACATTGGCCTTCGACATCGTATCCTTGGCCTTGGTCTTGTGACCCATGAGGTCGATGACGTCTGGCTTTGGACCTATGAACTTGATGCCCGCTTCATCGCACTTTCTGGCAAAGTCGGAGTTCTCTGCAAGGAAACCATACCCTGGATGGATGGCCTGGGCGCCGGTCTCCTTGGCAGCGGATATCAGCTTCTCCTGCACCAGATAGCTTTCGGATGCTGCAGCTCCACCGATGCAGACTGCCTCGTCAGCTGCTCTGACATGAGGTGCTGTCCTGTCAGCGTCCGAATAGACGGCAACCACTTTCACACCCAACTCCTGGCAGGCCTGGATGACCCGCATGGCTATCTCACCCCGATTGGCAACTAGTACCTTGTCGAACACTACTTCTCCCTCCATGCTGGCTTTCTCTTTTCCAGGAACGCCGTCAATCCTTCCTGTCCTTCGTCGGACACCCGCAGCTCTGCGATGAACGCTGCTGTCTTCTTGGTCAGCTCATCGCCAGAAACGGTCTTGTTGAGCTCTACGAGCTCCTTGTTCTTGGCGATCGCTATTGGTCCCGAGGACCTAAGGAACTTGATCTTTGTACGAATGATATCCCAAGCCTGCTCTCCATCTGCGACCGCATCCACCAGGCCTATTCGGTGAGCTTCTTCTGCACTCACCCTCTCGCCAGAGATGAACAACCATCTGGCCTTGGCCTCAGATACTCTAGCAAGGATGTAAGGTGAGATCACAGAAGGCGCTATGCCGAGGTTTACCTCGGATAGGCTCAACAACGCATCTGGAGCACAGACAACATAATCACAACATGCGACCAGACCCACACCTCCGCCGAAAGCACTTCCGTTGATCAACCCCAGCACAGGCTTCGAGCATGAATGGATGGACTTGAACATGCCAGCAAGCTCCAGCGAGTCCCTGTAGTTCTCAGACTCATCATAGTCAGCCATCCTCCTCATCCAGTTCAGATCTGCACCTGCGCAGAAGGACTTCCCCTCACCTGTAAGCACAACCGCTCTGACATCTTCCATCTCGCTCAGCCTGTCGAAACAGTCCTTGAGCTCTGAGACGAAAACGTCGTCGAAAGCGTTATGGATCTCTGGCCTGGACAGTGTCACCTGGACCATGTCTTCATTGACATCCACATCTATAGAATTGTAATCGAACTCCTCTCCCATTGGTCCACGCTCAGTGTCTGATGTAATCCCGATAAAGCATGTTCAACCGCTCGATGAGCGGATCGACGTCCAGCTCTGTAATAGCAAGGATGATACCCTCCATCTCTGCAAGCTTGATGGCGAGCTTGTCCACCCTCTCTGGCTTGACGTAGACGACCATGGCCGGCTTCATCGGATGCGCCCTAATGGCGATCATAGGTGACCTTCCGAACTCCACTCCAGTGAAGAACAGGGCCCTCTCTGTGGACCAACCGTAGATCTTGAGATAGTCAGCCGATGAGAACCTGATGATGGCCTTTAGGCTGTCAATAACAGTGTAACCATGCAGGTACTCGTGGGTGGTGAAGACCTTCACATACTCCTCAGGCGGTAATATGAAGTCACCCTGTATGGTCTCCATGAACTCCCTTGAAGATATCCCGCGTGAGAACTCCTTGATGTCGTAGATGGCATCCGAGGCTGTGGCCAGGGTGTACTGTTTCATCACCGGCGCGCCCCTTTCTTCGTCTATTGCCAGTAATCCCTCGATTATCCTGGCAACGGTGTTAACGCCTGGGGACTTCCTCCTTCCGGACTCGTAATCGGATATGACAGAAGCTGATGTCCCAAGGGTCTTAGAAAGGGCCTGCTGCGAGATCTTGAACTTCTCGCGCCACTTCTTGATGGTCTTTCCGGGCTCTGGAGATAGTGTTATCTCACCCGCCATCTTTTCTGCGAGCTGCTCTTTCAAGGCCTGAGTAGTGGTATAGGTCTTGCTTGGCATTCGTCGATAAGAACTACTAGTAATATATAATAATAGTCGTATAGAATTATCGGCATTCGTCGAAGTCGCTCAATGTCTGGCCTTAGTTGTGCCTGTTCACCACGAAATCGATACCGCCCCGAATGATCTTCTTTGCCTTTGTCTCGGGAAGGTCTGCTGTGTTAGCATCGAACTTGGTCTTTGCATCCTCGGCATAGTCCTTGGCGATCTTTTTAGCATACTCGATGGAGCCATACTTGTTCATGAGGTCGAGAACGTAGTTCTTCTCTTCCAGGGTCTTCTCCTCTCGCTCCTTTGAGAAGATAGTGGTGATGAAGCTCTTCTCTACTGAAGTGCAGTTGTCCAGAAGGTGGATGAGGATCAATGTCCTCTTGCCCTCGAGGATATCCCCGCCCTTCTCCTTGCCCTGGACCTTGCTGTCCTCTGTGAGGTTCATGACATCGTCCCAGATCTGGAAGCCCCTACCGAACGGTATCCCCCACTCGCGGATGCTATCGAGCTTGGCATCATCTGTGACACCAGCGACCATTGCACCGAGCTGAAGCGGACCGATGACAGTGTAATAACCTGCTTTGAGGTCGATCATATTGTAATATTCCTCGGCCGTGACCTGTACCCTCCTGTCCCTTATCCAGCTTAGCTCGTGATACTGGCCCTCCGCCGTCGTGAGGAGCATGTCACACATCTTGTCGTAGATCTTCCATCCCCGCTCGTCCCCCATCTTCCTGACGTTATCGCCGAGCATCTTCCACATGATCATGTGAAGTGCGTCCCCTGCGTTGATGGCCAGACCTTCTCCGTAGATCTTGTGGAGCGTGGGCCTGTACTCGTTCTCCTCCGAGCGCCTCTCGTCAGACTGGTCCTCCAGGTCGTCGTGGACCAGGATCCAGTCCTCGGACGTCTGCATTGCAGCGGCGGTCAAATGTGCCTGGTCTGGGTCGCCCCCGTGCATCTGGGTGGAGAGTAGGACAAGGCCTGGACGGAAATACTTTCCCTGCCTTCGAGGATACTCCTTGACCATGACATAATGCTCTATGGGGTCCTTGTCCGGAATATACTCCTGGATATACCTCCAGACGTTGGGCTTGAGAGTCTCGAGCTGCTGTTCGAAGTAACTATCTTTCATGTCATGGCCTCCTCTTTGGACCTGTGCCCAGGCGGGGTAAGACCCGAACAATCAACCATTATTTAAGGTGTATGCACCCTGGATTCGACACCTTTTTGAGGCCTTCTTAGTAAGAAAGCTTTAAAACCGGAATCCTATTGAGGGGCCGGTGAAAACATGAATGGAATCGAGCGTCTTGTGACCAAGGCCCGTCAGATGAAGGAGCAAGGACTCACTGAGGCAGAGATAGAGGACGAGCTCCATCTCTCCGCAGAGACCGTCAAGTGGCTCCTGACCCGCGGGGTCAAGGCCGAGAAGCCACCATCCGACGTCTACATCGGATGGCGTTCAATTGGAGTTTATTCTTACAGGATGAAGCTTGTATCGGACATCTTTGTGGACATTGCACTGGAAGAGTCCGAAAAGCACGACTTCACAATAGACACTGTCCTGGGTGTCGCAACCACCGGTGTCCCTATCGCCACCCACATAGCAAACCTTCTGGAATGCGAGCTCGTAGTATACACCCCTCCACTGGAGGATGGCGAGAAGGGCAAGGTCTCCTCGAACTTCGCAGGACTGGACGGCAAGCACGTCCTACTGTTCGACGACGTTCTCGGAACCGGAAAGACCATGGCCGGTGCCATTGAGACATTGGAAGACCAGGGTGCAACGCCTGTTCTCATCCAGGTTCTTGTGAACAAGACACCAAAGGATGACGTCAACGGAGTACCTCTGCGAGCGCTTATCAGAACCACCGTGGTGTGAACTGGAGGGAAAGGGTTCAATGCATTGGGCTGATGTCATAGCGAAGCGGTTGCGAGAAGCTCCAGAGGGAGCGCAACATACCATTGCCACAGGGATAACACCGTCTGGTCACATCCATGTGGGTAACATGCGTGAGATCCTTACTGGTGACCTTGTCCAGAGGGCTGCCAAGGACATCGGACTGAACGTCCGGTTGATCTACATTGGTGACACCATCGATCCACTTCGTAAGGTCTACCCGTTCCTGCCCGAGTCTTACTCGGAGCACGTAGGGAAACCTCTGTGCAACATCCCCTGTCCTTGTGGTAACCATTCCTCCTATGCAGAACACTTCCTGGAACCGTTCCTTCAGGCACTGGAGAAGCTCGGAGTGGAGCATGAGACCAAGCTCAGCCATGAGATGTATCAGGACGGTCAATATACCGAGGGGACCCACAAGGTCCTGTCGAACATCGACACTTGCCGTAATATCATCACGACGATATCCAAAAGGGAACTTCCCAAGAACTGGTTCCCATACAACCCCATCTGTTCGAACTGCGGTTCGATAACAGATACCCGGCCGTCATCCTATAGTCGACCGTTCGTGGATTACCACTGCGACAAGTGCGGTAACGACGGCCAGGCCAATATCGAGCTCGGTGAGGGCAAGCTGCCCTGGAGGATAGACTGGCCTGCTCGTTGGGACCACCTGGGGGTTACTTGCGAGCCTTTCGGCAAGGACCACGCTGCAGCTGGTGGGTCCTACGAGACCGGGACGGAGCTTGCGAAGCAGATCTTCGACAACGAACCACCGGAGCCTGTGGTCTATGAATGGATCCAGCTCAAGGGCAAGGGTGCGATGGCATCTTCAACTGGAGTTGTGGTCACAGCCGAACAGATGCTGAAGATGACCCCGCCCGAGGTACTTCGGTTCTTGATAGCGAAGTACAAGCCTGTCAAGCACATCGACTTCGACCCAGGTCTTGGCCTGCTGAACATCATCGACGACTTCGACAGGTACGAGAGGGTGTACTACGGAAGTGACGAAGGCTTCCAGACACCCGAGGAGAGAAGGACGTATGTCCTGTCCCTTTCCGATCTGGACGAGGTTGCCAAGGTCCGAGAGATGCTCTCGTTCGACGAGAGCGGGGACATGGTCTTGGATACCTCTGGTCTTACTGCTCCTGTGCAGATCCAATACCGTCACCTGGTGACACTATCACAGTTAACTGACGACCTCGAGCAGCTCAAGGTCATCATCCAGCGCGCAGAAGGATTGGACATTGATAGCTTGGATGTTCATTCCAGGAAGGTATTCGACACCCGGTTGGATTGCGTCAAGTTCTGGATAGAGAACTCCGCACCCGAAGGAGTTGTGTTCTCTGTCCGAAAGGAGATGACCGACGAGTTGGTTTCAGGTCTGGAAGATTCGGAAAAGGACTTGATCTCCAGGCTCGCAGACATCTTGGAACCACAGGAATGGACTGCAGAGAACATTCATCAGTCCTTCTACACCGTGGCCGAGGATGCTGGAGTCAAGTCCGGCGCTATCTTCAAGGCTGCATACAAATCACTTCTCGCAAAGGAGAGGGGCCCCCGTCTGGGATACTTCCTCTCGACCCTGGAGAAGGACTTTGTGATACAACGATTCAGGTTGCAGGGATGACCCAAACCGTTAAATCGTTGGTATTATTCACTGCAACTCTGGCAGCAGTTTGGTAGTATTAGACCATATGATGCCAGACCTGGCTGAGGTGTGAACCCCATGGATTCGAAGGCATCCCCTTCCGACAACGGGATTGTGCCCACATGGCCAACAATTCGCAATAGCCCCGTAGCGCTGCCGCATCCGTTGGATACGGCGGCGTCCTTAGGAAAGCATAGTTGGCATTCGTGTCCTTTCCTGCGGATGTCCCACTCCGAGGCTGTTGCGTTACGTACGCAATCTATTCGCAACAGCCCCGTAGTGTAGCGGTCAACCATCTCGGACTTTGGATCCGGGGACGCCAGTTCGAATCTGGTCGGGGCTACTTTTTCTTATTCAGCGAGTGTAAGCTTTAGAAAAAGTTGCCCCGTCCGCGCGGCCGCTAGAGCAAGCGACGGCCTGACGCAGCTGGACCGAGAGATTTCCGTTACGTCGCCGTACGACGCAGGAAATCTACTCGTCTTGTTCTTATGTAAAGCCCAACAGGACACTGAACAGTCCGGTCAGTTTCTTTCGTCAATACCATCAGTATCAGAAACTGCCGCACACAATCGTAAACTGCTGCGCAGTTCACGAAGTGCTTGGATGTTAGGCTGATCGTCATTCCGACCTAAACATCCAAGCACCCCCGCGTCTTCACCGTCGCAGACGAACACGCCGCGCTGTGTGTTTGAGTGATGGGAGATAATCGCTATCTATAAACCAAATATCTCCCATCCCTCAAACCATGACCCTCCCCACCCCCGACCACCCCCGATACACCTCCCTGCTCCTCCGCGAGCGCATAGTCAAGGGCATCGAGATGGGCATCACGGCCAAGCAAGGCCTCGTGGCCCACGGGCGTGGAGAGACCTTCGATTACCTCATCGGAGAATGCACGACCGACTGGGCTCAGAAAGCGTGCAAGGCCTCAGCAGCCCACATCATTTTAGCAGAGAACCCGGTCATTTCCGTCAACGGCAACGTCGCAGTCCTCTGTCCAGAAGAAGTAAGGGACCTTGCCAAGACGCTCAAGTGCAAGGTAGAGATCAACCTGTTCCACAGGACCCCAGAGCGCATGGAGAAGATCTTCGAGCATTTAGTGAACAAGGGTATCGAAGCACCCATCGGCATGGAGCCGGACTGCCAGATCCCGAACCTTGATCATGAGAGGGGGAAGGCCACCCGTGGAGGCATCTATGATGCGGACGTGGTAATAGTTCCCCTCGAAGATGGTGACCGAACCCAAGCTCTTCGAGCTATGGGAAAGGCCGTCATTACCATCGATCTGAATCCTCTGTCCAGAACGTCCAGGACTGCTTCCATCACCATCGTGGACAACGTCCTCAGAGCACTTCCAGCTATACAAGAGGAATCCGTATCGCTCGAGGACCTTCCAAGGGATGAGCTCCGCTCGATCATCGACAACTACGATAACGCAAGCGTCATCGCTGGGTCTATTGAACAAATGCGGTGTAACCTTGACACCGTCTGCAGCTCGCTCTGATCACTTGAGGTTCTCAGGGTTGAGAGGTTTTAGTTCGTCAATGACGAACATTCCATCCTTTCTGATGAGAACATCATCGAACCAGATCTCCCCACCGCCCCACTCCTCGGACTGGATAAGGACCATGTCCCAGTGGACAGACGACTTGTTCCCGTTGTCACAATCATCGTAGGAATTTCCTGGAGTGAAGTGAAGCGAGCCCATGATCTTCTCATCGAACAGGATGTCCTTCATTGCCCTGGTGATGTATGGGTTCACACCAAGTGCGAACTCACCAACATACCTGGCACCCTCGTCGGTATCGAGGATCTCATTGAGTCTCTTGGTATCTGAACCAGTTGCCTCGACGATCTTACCCTCCTTGAAGGTGAGCTTGATGTTGTCGAAGACCGTACCCTGGTAGATCGTTGTAGCGTTATACTGAATGGTCCCGTTGACAGAATCCTTGACAGGAGCTGTGAACACTTCCCCATCCGGGATGTTGAGCTTTCCATCACACTTGATGGGGTTCAATCCCTTGATCGAGAACGTCAGGTCCGTGCCAGGTCCCTTGATGTGGACCTTGTCGGTGTTCTTCATGAGCTCCACGAGAGGGTCCATAGCCTTGGACATCTTGGAATAATCAAGAGTACACACGTTGAAGTAGAAGTCCTCGAACTCCTCGGAGGACATCTGTGCCTGCTGTGCCATGGATGATGAGGGGTACCTCATGACGACCCACTTGGTGTTAGGGACCCTGACCTTTAGATGAACAGGGAACATCCAGTGCTCCTGGAACATCTTCATCTTCTCTGGTGGGACATCTGAAAGCTCGGAGATGTTGTGGCTTCCGCGGATACCCACGTATGCCTGGACGTTCTCCATCCTCTGCTTCTCGATCTCACCGATGAGCTTCATCTGGTCCTCGGAACCGTTCTTGAACAGCTCACGAAGCACCTGGTTGCTCTTCAGGGTGACAAGTGGTACACCACCAGCATTGGAGGCTTCGCGGATGAGCGCGGTCACGAGGTCTGGAGGAATGTCATAGCCCTCAATGAGGACCCTCTCCCCTTCCTTGAGCTCAACAGAGTATTCGATGATATTTCGAGCAAGTTCGTCGATGCGTGCGTCCTTCATGGTCTCACCGCCAATGCCTGGCTTGTGTGTGGTCAATATCATGTTACTATTAATGTGTTATCTAAATTCCTCAACACTGGACCGACTGTGTGGGCGTTTGAGATAATTATAAATAACGCACCCCGGATACGAGGCCCGGTGGTCACATGGCCGACAAAGTGAAGGTAGACATTCGCAAGGACATCTACGACAGGATAGCAAAGCGTGTAGAGGTCACTGAGTTCGAAACCGTCGGAGAGTATGTGGACTATGTCCTCGAAGAGGTCTTAAGCCAGGTGGAGGAAGAGGAGGAGGAACAGGTCTACTCCAAAGAGGACGAGGACAAGGTCAAGGAGAAGCTCAGGAGCCTGGGTTACCTGGACTAGATCCTGAATTTGACATTACACCTACCACTTCTCATTTGTCAAATTCAGGGTATGCCCATATTTGACATCTGTTCGAAGCAATTGGTTAAATTGGGCTATATCTTCTTCAGAAGCTGTCTCTTCTTTTGTGCGAACTCTTCATCGGAGAGGATGCCCTGTTCGTGTAGCACGGACAGTTCTTTCAATGCCTCGATAGCTTGCTTGCTCTCAGCTGCGGTGCGGTTGCCGGCCATGTCCGGTGTCCACACATTGCCTGAGTCTTCATGGTAGACGTCTGGGTCGTTTTTTGCGGTGACTGGATCGACCATGAACTGGGCCTCAGGGGGTTCCTCTGGTTTTTCATAATCAAGGCTGATGTCTTCGTCGACAGCATCGTCATCGGAGGCGATGTCTTTGGGTTCATCCTCATCTAAGGCATCTATCTCTTCTTCTACCATCTCCTCATCAGGAACATCCTCGCCTTCTGGAAGTGCCAATGGTCCATCTTCAAGCATCCTGTCGGGATCACCGACAGCCTTTGGTGGTTCATCAAGCTCGTCCCCATCCTCATCGTGGAGCTCGGTCTCTTCATCGACGTCAATGTCTATTGTCTTCTTTTTGCCTCGTCGACGACCACTACCTGATACAGCGTCAGCTTTTACTTTCTGTTCGAAGATATCATCTCCGTCCTCATCTGGGATCAGAGCATCATCGTCTTCGTCGATGTCATCACCTCTTTCTTTGGCCATGACCATACGGGCTACAATGAAGATAGCGATCGCTAGGATTATGATGATGACCAGTATGATGATCAGGACCATAAGCCAGGAGCTCATGAAGGAACCACCATCAGCACCATCCTGAGGATCGGTAACGTTCCCATCTGTACCGTTTCCATCGGTGGTACCACCGTCAGTACTACCTCCATCAGTTGATCCACCATCGGTCGTTGGATCCTTCGGCTCAGGTCGGATGTAGATGGATACTGTGTCGGACACCGTGAACTCACCGTCGAAAGCTTCGACCTTGATCTCATGGTACCCTGAAGGCAGGCTGTCAAGCTGGAAGGTCTTGTTCGCGCTGAGGGTTCCAGATACGTTAGAGGACCAAGTGAACGTGATGACCTGTCCATGCTGAACATCTGCATCGACGAAGGTCACATCGAACACTATCATAGCATCATGATCGAACTGCTCCCCGTCTCCAGGTTCAATGATGGTGACAGAGCCAGGTCGGTCGTTGAGGTTGTAGATGGTAACGTTGAACTTCTGTTCAGCTTTAGCTCCATCTGTATCTTCTGCCCAGGCTGTAACCTCGTACACTCCGACCATCTCGTTGGTAGCGTTTATGACCAACAGGCCGGTCAGGTTCGAGAAAGTGTAATCCGAAGTAGTGATGCCATCGATCGCGGTGAACACATCGATTCCGTAGGTGACAGTACCATCATCCATCGGGTCAGATCCAACAAGTTGAACGGTTTTCTCATCACCCTGGGTCATGAACAGGTCCGATATCGGATCGAGGATCGGATCATCGTTAATGGGAAGGATGTTCAGCCAGATGGTGAGGGACGTTGAGTTGAGACCATCAGAAGCGTAGATGGTGGCTGATTCGTTGCCGTTCCAGTTGGCCTTGGAGATGAACTGGACCATGCCGAAAGCATCGAACATCACTGTGAAGTTCGAGGAGATGTCAGCGCTGAAGACAAGGTTGTCACCGTCCGGGTCTTGAATGAACAGGTTCAGATTGATAGGGTTTGCATAAGCATCCTCTTCGTATGTTCTGTAGAGGACATCCACCAACGTGTATGGTGCACCGTTCAAGACCGTGACGGAGTCTGATACCTCGGCACTGACATTCAGGTCATCCACGGCTCGGACCCTGCATTCCACCTCCGTTCCTCTAAGAAGCAAGCTCGACTCGAGAGTGTCCTCAAGGTCTGTGATCGTGACGTTCCGAACAAGGCTGTCGTCGAGATACCAACGGTAATTGTAATTGAGCGGGTTGGTCTCGACATCGGTGCCTGGTGATGTGATCGCACAGGTGATCGGGTCCTTGGCCTTTGGGGTCTTGTTCATGATCTCGATGGTTGGGGCTGTGGGGAGATTGTTCAGGACCGTAAGCTCTTCGGAGCAGTTGAACCATTCAGAGATGTCTCCTAATGGATTGGAGCAGTTCGCTCTGAAGCTATAGTCCCCTACTTGGCATGAGGATGGGAAGAATACGTCAACCTCCCATTTCCCAGTGGTAAGGTTGGCATTGATGCCAGTGACATATGTCTCTGACCATGTACCAGCGTTCTCATGTTTGTGCTGCAGTGTGGGTATGAGTTGTGCCAATTGGAACTGTTGGAGATGGTCCACGACCGTGATCTCTGCCTTGATGCCATTGTTCCTGTAGATCACCGGATCTGATATTGTCAAGTTGATGACCTCGACGAAGTTATCACCGAGGATCAGAGTGAAATTGATGAACTTGGAACTGATCACATCAGAGATAGATGCGTTGACCCAGTAGATATCCATTGCATCCAACGGCGGGGTTCCACTCATGGTCCCATCGGGGTTGCATGTCAACCAGCCTGCATTGGTGTGGAAATTGAATGAACCCGGTTGGTATGCATTGATGTAGGTGCAGGCATCGCTGTATGCTGATCCCTTGACCGGTGTTAGGTTCAGTGGTCCCTGAATGGCCAAGCAGAGTGGTTTCTGGTCCTGTGTCCCTGCGATACCTTCGAGGTCGTAAGGGATGTCCACAATGCCGGGAGTTGCGTCTGTGTCTGGGGTGGTCCAGTCATCCCAGAGATTTCCGCCATTGACATTTGACCAGGTATTGCTTGTACCATCATCATGAGCCTGCTTGAATGGTTGGTCGTTGTTGATGAGATAATTATTGAGGATGGTGTTAGAGCTGGAGCCTTCGTTGGTTCTGATAGCGTAGTCTGGGTGGTTTTGGACCATGTTGTACTTGATGTCGGTGTTGTCAGAGCTACGGAGATGGATGCCCCCCATGACCCCATCAGTGTAATGATCGTAGACCTCTTTTGGAGACAGGGACCGATTCCAGAGACAGACCTCATCGATCATTCCATCGAACCATCGGTCGCCAGTGGTCCGTCTGCCGATGTTGAAGTTCGCGTTAGATACCTGGATCTGCCTTTTACTTGAGTCAGTGGTCCGATCCTCCTCGACACCATCGATGTAGAGGATAGCATCCCCTGTGTCGGTGGCGTAGGTAAGAACATAGTGATGCCACTCGCCGTCTCTGGTGTCGGTTGTAGCGTCGACATCCAGATCGACACCATTTCCACCGTCCTCGACGATGATCCTGCCCATCGGCTTGTTGGAGTTATCTGAATGTATGCCAAACAGGTTATAGGAACGTTGAGAAGTACTTAGGTCCTTGGAGGTGATAGATTGGATACCTGTCGGGGTTCCGTCAGTCTTGGCCCATGCTTCGATGGAGATCGCCTCGGTCATGTCATAGTCCGTGTCGGTGCTGCAATCGATGTAGTCGTTGCTACCATCGAAATCACCAGCGTTCTTGAATCGACCATCGTCTGGAGAGATACCTCCCATGGATCGGCCGTGATTATTCCGTCCGCTGGTGTCTTTGACATCCCCTGCGGTGCCGGTCCAGGTGGATTCGTCCATCCTCCACCAGCCTTTGAGGCCAGACTGGAAGCGGGTATTCTCATCGTTGTTTGAATTTATGTTGTTGCTTTGGATGTTGTTATTGGATGAGAAATCAGCGTAAATGCCTGATCCAGAGTTGTCCATGATGTAATTGTCAGTGATATTGTTGGAATCGCTCTCGAGGAGAACCATGCCTGCTCCCTGGTTCATATCTATCGAGTTGTTGTAGATCTGGTTGTTGTTAGAAAGCTGGAGGTCGATGGTTCCAGAGCGACCTGCGGTGTACATTGATAGGATCTCGTTGTGCGATAGTGCACGATTGTGGATAGAGACTTCGTCGATGAGGCCGTCGAAGCAATAGTTGGTCGCATATGTGGGATTCCAACCTATTCGGACGGGGGCATTATTATCAACTGGAGTAAATGATTTTGTAACTCTATCTTCAAGAACCCCATTGACATAGAGTTCTAAGTATGATTCTTTTATGACCATTGTGAAGAAATACCATTGGTTTGCTGCTAATATGTATGAGGAATCTACGATGAGATCAGTTGATCCTTCAGTTGTTCTTCCTCTAAGCACACCGGTTGTCCTGATATTGATTCCAAATGTATGATACAGCGATCCGCCATTATCGGCTTTATTGATTATTGGCTTAGTATGCGAATATGTTTGCTGGTCTTTGTTGATCCATGCGGAAATTGAACACTCCTCATCCACATCATAATGACTCTCATCCTCAATTTCAATATAATCATTGAAACCATCTAGCCTACCCCCTCTTCCATGAATTGAATTCGATATCATCGTAGGCCCATTGTACGTAGTCCCATTCTTCCCCCATCCCGACGAATCCTTCACCTCTTCACTCGATCCGGACCAAGCAAACTCATCCATTTTCCAATAACCAAGCAACCCATCAGTAGGAACAGCCACTGCTCGGTTATCTGAAAGATCATTCTCTCGGATCACATTGTTATGGGAGTCATCAACCTGGATACCATCTTGGAAATTTCTCTCGATCTTGTTGTGTTGAACAGTATTGCTATTGGACATTAGCATCTGGATTCCAGAGCCAGTATTGTTCAGAATAGTATTGTTATTGATATCGTTGTTCGATGAATCCCACACCCTGATACCAGCACCTTCGCCTTCTGTGAACAAGGCCAATACCTGCTGATCTGAAAAAGCATGATCGTATACACGAACATCATCCATCTTTCCTTTGAAGAAATCCTCTCTTCCAGCTCCGGTGTTCTTGATTCCCATGCTAAGGGCCTGAGATCCAGTCGTGTATGGAGTTCCACTTTCAGATGTCCGATCGGATAAATGGACGCCATCTCCGATCACATCGAGCATAATCTCGGTTCCGTCATACCTTCCAACGACAAGATACCAGGTCTTTGCCTCAATATCATCCATTGCAAGGGTGGCCTGATTTGAGGTTGAGCTTCCACCGATCGCAAAACCATGGTTGATCTCATTATCAATGTTCTTTGCAAAGATCTTGTAGTTCACATAGTAATCGTTGTAACCATCTCGCCGCTTGTCTATGATCCTCATGTAATTACTATTGAAATCTTCGAAATAGACCCATGTAGACACTGTCCATCTAGTAAGGTCCAGGGTAGCATCATCAGGTACCTGGACATCGTCATTCACACCATCAAACTTACCCGCTTTGTCATTCCTACCTGGATAGACGTTCACAGCACCTGTGGCTGTGCCATGATTGTCATTTCCAGAAAGGTCCCTGACCTCATCGGTCGTCCCATCCCATTTGGATTCATCCATATTCCAATGACCAACTAAGCCATCATCTATATTGAGGATACCATAATTACTGTCAACAATATTCTTCTGTATAGTGTTTCCATTTGATTGGTTAAGGATGATTCCGATTCTATTCCTGCTAGCATTGTTCAGCTCAATAGTATTGCCATTGGAATCAACGAAGATACCGGCATCTGAAGCCCCAACCCCGCTGCGACTAATCCCAAATCCACTGACCTTGCACCCATCTGCCTGGATGAACATCGTACTTGTGGTCCCATCACCAATGATGTGTGTTACTTCATATCCAGATCCTTCAAGGTTTAACATCTTACCTTCTGGGATGAATACATTCTCATGGTACTCTCCTGGTAAGACTTCGATAGTGTCCCCTGATTCTGCATTGTCGATGGCTTCTTGAATGCTTGTCATAACCTCCAATGGGCCGACGATCATATTCTCAGAATTACTATCACTTGGTCCATATGCCAGTACCGATATGGATAATCCAAGAAATGCAAGCATCACAATAACACAGAGCAATGACAATGCTCTACAACCCTCTCGATGATGGGCCACAATATCACCAAAAGGGAATGTGGACGCCTTGTAATAATAACTTTCGACATTCTAAGCTAGTTAACAATAGTGACTCTGCTGTACTGTAAAAGAATCGACCATTAATCCCTTATAAGCAAAACTATAATTTGCTACAATCAATGGGAAAGACCGCGGATTCGGGATGCTCATGGAAAGAAAGATCCCTCTTTTAAGACCATATTTCGACGACGACGAGCTGGCTGAGGTAAAGAAGGCCCTAGATTCCGGATGGGTTGCACAGGGCCCGAAGACCAAGGAGTTCGAGCAAGGAGCAGCTGAAAAGCTTGGCGTAGAACATTGTGTCGCAGTATCGAACTGCACAGCAGCACTTCACCTTGCTCTATTGAGTGTAGGAGTTGGGCCGGGTGACGAGGTACTCGTCGGCGATTACACCTATCCAGCTACTGGACATTCAGCATTGTTCTGTGGAGCTGAACCTGTCTTTATTGACGTTGACTCGGGAACATACAACATGGACCCAGCGTTGATGAAAGAAGCAATCACCGATAAGACCAAGGCGATCATACCGATCCATACATTCGGTCAGATCGCAGAAATGGATCCCATTATGAAGATAGCAAAGGACCATAACCTTCCAGTCATCGAGGATGCAGCGTGCGCCTTTGGTGCAAGTTACAAGGGAACTATGGCTGGAGCTATCGGTGACATTGGATGCTTCTCCCTCCATGCTCGAAAAGGGATCACTACTGGCGAAGGCGGATTAGTTTCGACACATAGCAAAGACCTTGCAGACTCGATCCGCAAGAAGACTGTATTTGGCATATCTAGTGCATGGGATAGAGAGAAACAGGATGAGATCAACATCCCCATCTTCGATGAGCTCGGATACAACTACAAGATGAGCGACATAACAGCAGCTGTTGGTGTGGCTCAACTACGGAAGGTTGAGAAGATAATTGCTCGCAAGCGGGAACTTGCAGCTTACTGGAACTCCAAGCTCGAAGATATCGAGGGCATCACAGCACCTTACGAGGATGAGAACAAGACCCACATCTATCAAAGTTATATCACTCTCGTTGATGAAGGTATCAACCGAAATAAGCTGATCTTCGAACTATCACAAAGAGGCGTACAATGTCAGATCGGCACCTATGCCTCTCACATCCAGCCAGTATATGGGAATAAGTATGAATGCCCTGTCTCGTTGGATATATTTAATAGAGCCTTGGCGTTACCGATGTTCTATCTGCTGAACGAGTCTGACATCGATTTCGCTGCGGACGTTGTAGAAAAAACACTGAGGGACTTCTCATGAGCGATCAAGAAACTGTTTTGGTAACGGGTGGAGCTGGATTCATTGGATCCCATCTGGTAGAGAAGCTTGTTGAAGCTGGCTATCACGTGAAGGTATTGGATAATCTTCATCGAGGAACTCTCGATTACATTCAGCCATTGATGGATGCTGGCAATGTCGAGTACATCGATGGAGACATCAGGTACAAAGATGCAGTAGACACAGCGATGAAAGATGTTGATTATGTATATCATGAGGCAGCAACCAACATCAACAGGTCGCAGAAATATCCAGAAGAATCCTTTGATATCAACTTCAGAGGATCACAGGTTGTGTTCAAGAGTGCCCTCGACCACGGTGTTAAGAAGGTCATGTTCGCCTCATCCGCATCTGTTTATGGACAGCCAAAAGTTCTTCCAATGGCAGAGGACCATGAGCTGAATCCGATCACTCCATATTGTGTTTCAAAACTATCGAGCGAGTTACTTCTGAAGTTCTATGCCAGACATGGTTTGAAATATGTCATATTCCGCTATTTCAACGTCTATGGATTAAGGCAGCACACAGATGCATACTACACCTCTGTGATCGTTCTCTTCCTCAAAAGGCTGCTGAATAAACAGGCTCCAAAGATCATCGGAAATGGTGAGCAGTCGATGGACTTCATCAACGTCAAAGATATCGTACGTGCAAACATGATGGCACTTGATCCTTCTGTGGAGAATGAAGTCTTCAATCTAGGTACAGGAAGGTCCACAACGATCAAGCAATTGGCTTATATCCTCCGTGACAGCGTTGGAAGTGACATTGAACCTATCTTCGAACCTCGCGAGGTCATCGTTTCTGAAAGACGAGCGGACACAACCAAGGCAGAGAGTATACTTGGATTCAAAGCAGAGATCGACATCGACGATGGGCTGAATGAAGTCGGTAAGGACATCATAGATCACATCGAAAGATACTGATCGAAATGAATGGGCATTGATGATATGAGCGATATTGCGACCACTGATTACCTGGTGAAGATGGGATTGAAGAATCCCGCTCGCGTACGCACACTCATCAAAGAGGCCATACAGAGAATGGAGCTCGACCTAACTGGTATGACCGTACTTACAGAGGCCGCTTCAAAGAACTTTGTGGTTACTCCTATCATCGCAGCATTGGCTGGAGCTGAAGTCTATGCCATAACCAAAGATTCCAGGTTCGGAGCAGCGTCTGACATCAAGGAGTACACTATGACCTTTGCGAAGTTCTGTAGTGTGGAAGATAAGGTAAATGTGATCTTCGAGAGAAATCCTGGTATTGTCGGACAAGCTGATATCATAACTAATCTCGGATTCGTTCGTCCAATTGACAAGGCCTTAATAGATATGATGGGAGACCAGGCAGTTATTCCTTACATGTATGAGGCATGGGAGTTCAGAGAAGGCGACCTTGACCTGGAAGAATGCAAGAACCGCGGGATACCTGTGATGGCTACGAATGAGGATGCTCCAAAGGTCCAGGTCTTTGACTATGTTGGCCCACTTTGTGGAAAGCTCCTGAACGAGATGGAGATCGAGGTACTTCGCTCAAAGATACTCCTCGTCAGCAAGGATAAGTTCGGTCCCAGGACCAAGGATTACTTGGAGTCCATGGGAGCTGAGGTAACACTTGTTCCTGATCTACTGGAACAGGCGAGCCTCGCCGTCCTCAAGGAGGCGGATGTCCTAGTTATTGCTGATATTGAATCTGATGAGATCATAGGTGATAATGGAGATCTCACGATCGAGGAGCTCAAGGCCATCTCTCCTGGGATTTCTATACTCCAATATATTGGTGGCGTTGATGCTAAAGGGCTTATGGGAGAAGGGTATCAGGTATTTCCAGAATACAAGGTGGGTAAGTATAGGATGGCAAAGACGCTTGCTGACCTGGGACCGAAGCCGGTGATAGATCTTCATACGGCTGGGTTGAAGGTGGGAGAGATACTAACAAGAAAGAAGTTAGAGTTGGATTCTCTCGATTCCATAGCAGCCTCATGCAAGAAAGACAATCTAGTTCAAGTAATCAAGATCAATAGTCATTCAGACTAATCGATACAGATATCTTAACACACAGTGGATTGGTGAAATCAATGCCGGAAAGTGATTCAATGACAGAAAAGTTGAATATTATTGTTACAGGGGCTGGTGGTGGTGGTGGTAATAATCTAATCAACAGCATCAAACATAGCGGATTAAACTGCCATATTATTGGCACTAATTGCGATTCGTATTCCTTGGCGAAGAGCAATGCAGACATCAGCTATTTTATGCCGCCAGCAGGTTCAAGAGATTTCGGTGAGGAGTTTGCTGGAGAAACAAGAGAGAGATATCTGACGTCATTGAAGGAGTTAATAGCAAAGGAAAATATCGATTTAATCATTCCTAACAACGATCGGGAAATAAAAGCAATATCTGAGTTGCGAGATGAAATAGATTGTAGAGTCTTTCTTCCTGATCCTAAGGCTATCGATTTTGCTCAAGACAAGTTTGAGATGTATAAACTATTCTTGGATTATGATATCCCAATGGCAGGATCCTACGATTTGAAATCTTATGATGATGTGGATAATGCCTTCAATAATCTTCCTCCTGCAGACAAGTACTGGGTCAGGATGAGAAAGGGTTCCGGATCGAAAGGAGCAACATGGGTGAAAACACCAGATCAGGCTAAGAATTGGATCCAATTATGGGAAGACTTGAGGGGCTATCCAGTTGAAGCGTTCACGATAAGTGAATTCTTACCAGGACGTGATTATGCATTTCAGAGTGTTTGGAAGGATGGGAAACCAATCGTTATGAAGATCGTAGAACGATTGTCATACTTCTTTGGTTCCCTCCGCCTCAGTGGCATGTCCAGTACTCCGCAAGTTGCAAAGACCGTTAATGATCCTGAAACTCTCAAGACAATTCTAAAAGCAATTTCCGTAATCTCTGAAAAACCTCATGGGAATTATTGTATGGATCTAAAAGGAGACGCCAAGGGTCGAATGTGTGTTACGGAATTTAATATTGGACGATTTTGTATGATTACTCCAATCTTCGATTTCTCTGGGAAGTTAAACACTGCAGAGGCATATATCCGGTGTGCAATGGATTTACCCATTGAACCGATTGAGGGTTTAGATTATGAAGAAGGAAAGTATATGATAAGAGAGTTAGACACATTACCAACAATTTGCACACAAAAAGAGATTGATAGATATCTATGAGGGATTAAATGAAGCGAATCTTTCTATTGGGTTTAGATTGCGCCACACCACAACTTGTGTTCGATCAATATTATGATCGCTTGCCTAATCTCTCAAAACTGATCTCACATGGAATTTGCGGGAATCTTGAGACTACAGTCCCACCTGTTACCGTTCCAGCATGGATGTCAATGATGACTGGGTTGGATCCTGGCCAATTAGGCTTCTTTGGATTCACTGATCGAGCAGATTACTCGTACGATAATAATTACATTGTTACACATAAATCGTTAAGCCGAGATGCCTTGTGGGATCATGTAGGAAAGAAAGGTTACAAATCCATAGTTTTCAATGTACCTTTGACATATCCACCAAGAGCTATAGATGGAATCATGGTCTCTAGTTTTCTTACCCCAGATAAGGAATTGGTGTATGCCACTCCTTCTAACATTCAGGAGGAGCTTGATGAAATTGCTGATGGAGATTATATCATTGATGTTAGCAACTTCAGGACAACTGATAAGGAAAAATTATTGGAAGAGATTTATGAGATGACGAGAAGGAGATTTAAGATTCTAACAAATTATGTTAAGAAAAAGGAATGGAATATGTTCCTGTCCGTTGAAATGGGTATTGATAGATTGCATCACGGTTTTTGGCGGTATGCACATAGCGATGAGGATGCTAGATACCAAAACGTTCTGATTGACTACTATATGTTCATTGATACTTTGATTGGAGAGCTTGTTGAAGCCTTTCCAGAGGATACCCAATTAATGATAACTTCCGATCATGGGGCTAAGACTTTGCAAGGTACGTTTTGTATAAATGACTGGTTAATCTCAAAAGGGTATCTAGTGGTGGAGGATTCAAATCATAAAGGCCGCCTAAATCCAAACAAAGTCAATTGGAAAAAGACACGAGTTTGGGGATCTGGTGGATATTATTGTAAACTATATTTCAATGTAAAGGATCGAGAACCAGAAGGAATCCTTGAATATTCTGAAATCAATGAAATAACCAATGAAATCATCCACGAGCTAAGTGGTTTGTGTGATTTGGATGGAAATCCAATCACTAATGATTATTTCTTGCCTAAAGATAGCTATGAAGAGGTTAATGGAATACCACCAGATATGATGGTATATATCGGTCAATTGGATTGGCGTGTTACTGGAAATATTGGTAATGATCACCTGTTTCTATTCGAAGATACAGCTATAGATAATGCTAACCATGATAAGAATGGGATTGTTATTTTCAATTCTAATCCAAAAGTCTCATTAGCTCAAGAAGATTGTTTATCCAAGGAGAACCTCCAGATTAACCAGTATCAAATGATAGATGTAGCTCCAACGATTCTCAAATACTTCGACATTCCAAAACCAGATACCATGAAAGGCCAAAATATCAATATAGAGTAGAAGGCGGTAATATGGAAGAAAACAGTGAACCTTTAATTCAATATAATTCTGGTAACTCTGATTATGTCCTAACGCAATCGGACTTTAAGAAGGTAGAAGAGTATTGTGAAAATGAGTGTATGGGCATAAAGTTTTTAATTAATGCTAATTTCCTCAGAGAGATCGTAAATGCCATTCAATCCACAGGGGAGAAACCTCCTTTTACAAATGAAATATTCAACTCAGAAGAGCTAAAAGAGATATTAGCTGAAAATGATATGCTAGATTCGATGGTACAAAAGTTTGGTACTGATGACGTGTCTTTAGTATCAAAAATCGTTATCAAATCAACATATAACTTCCTTCATAAGATATAGGTGATGAATTTTGGCAAAGAAACCTCTCATACTCATCATTGGCGGAAGCGTTCGTAATAGAGCTTCAGAAGAGATTACCATAGACAATGTACGCGAAATTAAGCATGAAGCTTTTCTTTATGAATACATCGAACAGATCGGTAGGGAAAAGAAGATTAGTAATTCTGAGGGCTGTGCAATAGCTGCAGTTTACGGAACCCTGCCTTTTGAAGTTGATTTGAAATACATCCATTTGAATGATTACTATGTAATTAATGGAACCAGAAAAAACGTGAAATCTCTAATGGAAATAATCAGGGAAGCTGATGGTCTTATCTTCTCCTTACCTGTATATTTTGGTGATCGCCCGTCATTATTTGATGAGTTCATTGAAGATTCAAAAATTGAAGTTGATTTATTTAAAGGGAAAGTGTGTGCCTTCTTAGCCGTGGGAGCAAAGAGAAATGGTGGGCAAGAGACAACGAATGTTTATGGTATGTATAATATAATTCAACAAGGAGGACTAGTTGTTGGAAATGGACCCCCTACATCCCAGTTTGGAGGTACCACTGTTGGCGGTAACGTTGGAACTATGGAGAATGATTATTTCGGTATTATGACCTCAATAGGTACTGGTAGTAAGATTGCAGAGGTCACTAAAATCCTAGTTAAGGGATCAGATGATTCCGATTCATCTGAGAAACCAGTGATTAAATTTTTCATCTTACAGGAGAAAGAAAGTACCGTCAGAAAAACTGTTGAGGACCTCATCAAGAAATTACCAACTGAGTTAGCTACGTATGAAATATTAGATATGACCACTGAAACCTTCCACAGATGTTTTGCCTGTAATATATGTCCGAACGGTGACAAGGGTGAAGATTATAAGTGCATAAATGAAAAAGACGATATGATAAAGGTTCACAAGGAGATAATTTCAGCAGATGGCATTGTGCTGTGTGGATTATTCTTAAATGAGTCTGCAGAAATTGTATCGGTCTATCAGAGATTTATTGAACGCTCTCGGTATATTCGCCGTGATGATTTTCTCTTAACAAACGTAGTAGCTACAACCTTATCTATTAATGAAATTGGAACCCAGGGATTATTTGAGCTAAGAGCATTGACCTCCTTTGTTAGGCACAATACAATTTTCCATCAGGGATTGACTTTCTACCTCCATAAAGGTGAGATGATCGATAGGAATAATGAATCAATTTTCACATCCTTCATTGAGTCGACAAATATTGTGCATCAGGGGAAGAAGAGAGTGGATATTAGTCCTACAGCATATAGTGCAATTGGTTATGAATGAGGTATAGTTAAATGTCTGATTCAATTGCTATGTATCTATGTCGGTTCCCATTAAATATTTCATACTCATTATCATACTCAAATGTAGAAACTTACGATACTATCATTGTGAAAATTACTAGAAATGGGTTCATTGGTTTTGGAGAAGCGACTTTTCTTCCAGGTTATAGTGATGAAACTCCTGAAGATGCCTTTAGAAAAGGGAAAGAGATCATAAACTCGATTTCACACCTAGCTGCTATTCAGTCAGAATCAAATAAGTATTATTCTGAGTATCCCTTCTTAGTCACCGCTTTCAATGTTGCTTACGAGATGATTGATGAACCCATATCAAACATTGAATATCAGATTCCAATAATTGCCCTTGTTAATGGAAATGGCCACGATGAAATACATACTGAGATTAATAATGCAATTTCCTCGGGATATGACACAATCAAGACAAAAATTACAAATGGTCTTTCGGATGAGGATCTTCACCGACTTGAGATTATCACAAATATTAATGCCGGTCGTTTATCGATTCGTGTTGATGCTAACCAATCATTGGATTCG
Source organism: Thermoplasmatota archaeon (assembly GCA_028279585.1). Classification (GTDB taxonomy): domain Archaea; phylum Thermoplasmatota; class Penumbrarchaeia; order JANQNL01; family JANQNL01; genus JANQNL01. Next base: position 16,069 of record JANQNL010000021.1, on the reverse strand, counting down.
TTCGAGATTGAATCAATAGTAAAGAAACTAAGTAATTATGATATTGCCTTGCTAGAGCAACCACTAGCAAAAAACAGAGTTGATGCTCATAAGCAGTTGGATTCGATGCTGCCTTTTCCAGTAATGCTTGATGAGTCAATATATGAACTCTCACAGGCAAAGCATGTCGTTGATAATCATATCACTCCATTAGTGAAACTTAAACTACAGAAATGTGGGAGCATAAAGAAGTGTAAGGAGATCATTTCGTATCTAAAATCAAACGATATCGACGTTGTTTTTGGTAATGGTGTCCAGACGGATTATAACTGTGCGTTAGAGAGCCTTATTTTCAAAGCTTGCTCTTTAACGTTACCTGGTGAAAATATTGGCTATCAAAAACTAGAAGAACCAATAACCAATCTGCAGATAGAAACAAAAAGCGGAGTTCAAAGCTGTCAATCCGATGATATAACTATTCGATTGCGTGAAAAATCCGTAACTCAAAATCACATTAAAGAATTTTAAAGATAAACCAAGGTGTGCCCAATGCCCAAGATTTCCGTTATCATGGCCTCATATAACAGAGGATATCTCCTGAAGGACATCCTCCAATCCATCTTGGATTGCAAGCGCCCCAAGGGCTGGGACATCGAGATGATTATCGTCGACGATCACTCCAACAAGGAGACTTGGGGTGTTCTAAAGGAGTTTAAAAAGGACTCACGTTTCACTATTGTCAGAAATAAAAAGAACGTAGGCTCGGCTCCCCAGAACTGGAACAAAGCCTTCAAAATGGCGACCGGTGATGTGATTCTGATCACAGCAGACGACATGTTCTTCTCCCCCAACTACTTCATGAAGCTCTACAAAGAATCCAAAAAGCACGACAAGTACACCATCGTCGTCGGCATCTTCATCAACGTCAAAGAGCTCGGCGACTTCCCCAAACCCTCCGGCAAGCTCCGCTCCTACGACGAGTGGATCCACCCCCTCACAGGCATCCCCTACCATCCGACCGACGGTAGCAACGAGCACGTTGTCACCACCATCACGACCGGTTGGTGCTACAGAGAAATATACGAGGGCCTGGACGAGTTCATGTACGACTACCCCGTCAATGGCATGTCCGGAGAGACCGACCAGCGGCTTCAGATCCAGAAGCTCTCACCACCAAGAAAGATAGTCGTCGTCCCGGACGCGGTCAGGTACCACATCCACAACAAGGTTGGCGGCTACAGGATGGATGTGAAGTATTACAAGAAGTGGACCAGGATAAACCACCGGACCTTCCTCCGCCGCAACTTCGGTTGGAAGGCATACTACATGATCCCTCTCTATCACCTGTTCATCACGCAGAAGTTCTTCAGGGACATCATCGGCAAGAACATCATTGAACCCATGCGTGAGAAGAAGAAATAGGACCCAATTTCTTTTAAACCACAGCCCTATTCCTGACCCATGGCCCGCCCGGACCAGCGCATCTCAGGCATAGACCTTGCCACAACGATACATCACCTCCAGGCACTGAAAGGTGCCTATGTGGACAACATCTATCAGCCCACGCCAGAGATATTCTCCATCCGGGTCAATGTCCTTCGAGAGGAACTGTCAGCAGAACCTGAACTCTTTGGATACGTCATTGAGAAGAAGGAGGAGACCGAGCAGAAAGAGGAAGACATCTCATTCCAGCAAGGTCAGGGCAAGTATGTGAAGCTCGACATCACCATCCATCTCGGCAAGGCACTTACACTTCGTAAGCCATGGAAGGTTCCCGACCAACCATCGGCCTTCGTCATGTTCCTGCGGAAATACCTTCGCAAGTCACGCCTCAATGATATCCAGCAGCATGGGATGGACCGTGTGGTGATCTTCGAGCTCTCCACCAAGGAAGGTGATTATTCCATTGTCGCAGAGCTGTTTAGGGATGGGAACATGGTCCTTGTCAAGGACGGCATCATCGTCCACCCACTGTTCACCCAGCACTGGAAGGCCAGGGAGATCAAGGCGAAGGAACCATTCGTCTTTCCCCCTTCTAGGAACGATCCCAGAAAGCTCGAGCTCGAACAGTTCACAACTGATCTCATAGCAAGCGACAAGGACCTCGTCCGGACGTTAGTATCAACGGTCAACATTCCAGGTCGAGCAGCTGAAGAGGTCTGCAAGCGAGCAGATATCGAGAAGGGTTCGAACACCGCAGACCTCTCCCCCGAGGACATCACTCTGCTGTTTACCTTATCCAAGGAGATAGTCATCCAAGCAGTGACCAACCACAAGGGAATGGTCTACACCGACTCCCCATCACACAAAGACCTCGATGAAGCACTCGAGGACGAGACCCTCGACGAGGTCACAGCTGTCAACTACAAGAACATCCCCGTGTTCGAAGCCCCCTCTTACCTTGAGGCCATGGACCGGTTCTTCAGCCTGGAGGGAAAGGAGGAGGAGGTCTCGGACGACCCGCTCGAGAACGAGCTCAAGCGTCTAGAAAGAAGGTACCAAATGCAGAAGGATACGGTCAAGAAGAAGGAAGAAGAGGCGCAGAAGGTCAGGGAACTTGGCGAGCTCATCTACGCCAACTATCAGAAGCTGGACACTCTCATCGATACCATCTTCAGGACCAAGGAGTCCATGGGATGGGACGAGGTCATCGAGCAGGCAAAGAACATTCCAGCCATCAAGGACATCAACGTTCCCGACTCTCTCATCACCATCGAGATCACAGACGAGGATGGTAAGGATCACAAGTTGGACATCAACATCAAAAAGGATGTCAACGGTAACGCCTCCACATATTACGAAAAGGCCAAGACCATGATGGAGAAGTCTGCAGGAGCAAGGACAGCTCTGGAGCAGACAGAGAAGGAGATAGAGCGATTAAAGAAAGAAGGACTCAAGCGACAGAAATCGCAGTCGGTCGCTCCAACCAAACACTTCTGGTTCGAAAGCTACAAGTGGTGCATCTCCTCCGATGGTCATCTCATCATGGGAGGCAAGGATGCCATATCCAACGAGAAGTTAGTCAAGAAGCATCTCAAGGAAGGGGACCGTTACGCACACGCAGACTATCACGGCGCTCCATCCTGCGTGGTCAAATCTTCACTCTCATTGGACGGAAGCAACAGGGTCGAGATACCCGAGTCCACCCTATCCGAGGCCTGTCACTTCGCAGCGATCATGTCCAGAGCATGGCACGCAAAGATCGGTTCAGCTTCTGCCTACTGGGTCCTTCCATCCCAGGTCTCCAAGACCGCCCAGGCTGGAGAGTTCGTTCCAAAGGGAGCATTCATCATCCGCGGTAAAAGGAACCTCATCGACCACATCCCCATCGAGGGTGCGATAGGCGAGGTCATGATAGACGGGAACAGGAAGGTCATGTTCGGACCACTATCCACTGTCAGCTCTCGCTCGAGCAAGTATGTGGTCATCGTTCCTGGTCAGTTCCAGAAGACCAAGTTCGCCAATATGGTCGCGAAGTACCTGAACGTCCCACAGGAAGAGGTTTTGTCTGTCCTACCTCCGGGTGATGTTACGGTCATCAGAGCTGAAGGCATCGAGTGGGAGTTCAAGTCTGAACAAGAATAGCCGGGCGCAGAGGCTGTGCCTGCTTGCTCTTTCCCTGTGGGTCCGGGATGTCCTCACCATCTGCGCGATAGACCTCTACCGGACACTCCAGCTCTTTCTCCAGGAACTCCTTTGCAGAAGCGATATAATCGAACTCGTCGAACTGGATGCTCTTCTGCTCAAGCTCAACTGGTGTGATGGATGCGAACATCTTGGTAAGGGTTCCCACGAACTTCGGTATGTCCTCTCTGTATGGTTCCATCCCAGGTGTGCCCATGAACTTCTTGATAACCGCTCCCATGTCGAACTTCTTTGCCTCGGGGTCGTCTCGCTTGATGGAAAGGACCTCGTTGAGCACATCGACCTTCCACTGTGGTGTGGTGTAAAGAATAGCCTTGGACGGTTTATCCTTGAGAAGTCCCATGATGTTCCTGATGTCATCGAGCAGGTCCACAACGTAGCCTTCCTGGACCAGGACCTTCTTGTCCACCTCTCCTGCGGCTGGGATCTCTGTTGTACTTACCAGTCCCTCTCCACCGATCCTCTCCCACAACTCTTCAGCAACGTGGGGGGTGATGGGTGCCATGGTCTTGATCCACTCGGCATACATCTTTTTGAGGATCTTGGTGTTCTGTCCACCACGCTTGTTGTACCACGAGAAGGTGTGGTAGATATTGAAGTAGACCTCGTTCGCAGCGTTTCGAATGTCCATCTCTGAAAGGAACTTCAGGACCTTGGTCCTGTGCTCATTGAACTTTGAAATAAGCCACTGGTCAATCTCGTTCTCGACATCAGCCTCATTCTCAAGCGCATCGTGGACCATGTCCCAGATCTTTCTGAGCCTGGACCTATAATGTAGAACGATCTTCTGCTCCCACTCAATGTCCAGGTGCGCAGAGCCAACATGGCAGTAATAGAGCCTCATGGCATCCACACCGTACTTCTCGATAGCCTCTGGGATGGGTTCTGCTCCACCCTTGGACTTGGCGATCTTCTCTCCGCCGGTCATGGTGACCCACCAGTTGACGAAGATGCCTCTGGGCCACTTGTTCCCCGGCAGGATGGCACAATGGTTCATCAGGAACACTGGGAAGTGAACGGTCTTGTGCTCCTTGCCACCAAGGTTAATGTCCAGTGGATACCAGTAGTCAAAGTCTGCCTTGATCTGATTATACAATTCCACCTTATCGTCACCGACACCCCACTCGGTTGGATTACCCATACCGAGGAAGATGTAGTCGAAGAAGCGATTGTCCATCTCGGATGGGTCAAGCTTTCCCTTATTGACATACTTGGATGGGATGTAGTAGGTCGGATAAAGTGTGGAATCGGAGATCGGCTCGATTATCCAGTTCTCCTCGAACGGGAACTCGGTTCCCAGCCATGAGCCCTGCCTGATGCATGCCCTGTCCGAGAACCAATCGAGGACGTTGGGCATCTCATTATAGTACTCCTTAGGTACAATATTCATCATCTCGGCATGGTCCTTGGTCTTCCACGTCAGGTCCTCATCGCTGTACTTGATGAACCACTGCTTCGGGACCTTCTTGATGACAACAGGAGTGTCACACCTGCAGACAACTTGCTCGGAGAACTCGTGGAACGGAGTGGCGACACCCTTGTAGATGAAGTCCTCACGAAGTGTATCCTTGACCTGGGAGACACGGGTGCCTGCATACTCGCCGCAAGCATCGTTCAGGACACCGGAGTGGAACTCGTCCTTGTAGATCTCCTGGGTGGCCTGCTCCAGAAGGTCATGATCGGTCTGGCTCTTAACACCGAGCCTGTCACAAATGTCCCTCGCAGGATTGTCGGACTTGGATTTGGAGGTATGAATGAGCGTGATGACCTCGATGCTTCGGACAGCTTCCGGGTCGATCCCATACTGCGACTGCAGGTCCTCTGCGACCTTCTGTGCATCAAGCAACGCAGCCCAATCGAATGGAGCGTGCGTCGGAACCGACATGACCACCCCGGTCGCAACAGCTGGGTCAACGAAGTCACCCGGAAGGATGAGCACCTTCTTCTCGGTCACAGGTACGGTGAGCTCTCCACCGATAAGATCAGTGCCCTGGATCTGCTCAAGCATCTCGACATTGTCCCTCTGGAACGAAAGCTTCTGGGCAGCCTCAGGGGAGACTATCCAGGTCTCATCACCTATCTTGATCTTCTGGTACTTGACGTTAGGATTGAGCCACATGTTCGTTACACCGAACACCGTCTCCGGACGAAGTGTGGCTGCAGGCCATATGTTACCTTCGTCATCTTTGAACTTCAAAGCGGTGAACTCGAGGATCTGTGCGTTGCCGCCCTTGGAAACATCGGTCATCGAAGCGTCCACAGCTATTGGACCGCAGTTCGGACAGAACGGTGCAACGTGCGGTTTGTGAACAAGCAGGTTCCGCTCCTCGAGCTTGTGGAACTGCCACTGGATGAACTTCTGATAACCAGGGGAGATGGTCGTCATCGCCCTCTGGTAATCGATAGTGAACCCGAACTTCTTCCAGTAGTCCTCGACATATACACCGGAGAAGTACTTGATGACCTGGTCCGTGTCACCAAGCTTTGCGAGGACGTCCTCTGGACATCCGTTCTTGCGTAGGTAGGTCATGGTCTTCTCGTCCTGCCTGGCGACCCTCTTTGCAAGGCTTGTTGCAGGAAGGCCGGATGCGTGGAAACCTGCGGGGAACAGGACGCTCCTGCCCTGCATCCTGTGGTATCTGGCCAGGACGTCTGCGTAGGTGAATCCCCGCATATGCCCAACGTGGAGATAGCCTGAGATCCCGGGGTATGCAAAGATTATGAAGAACTTCTCCTGACCAGGAGCGTAGTCGCTATGGAATGCGTTGGCATCGCTCCACTTTGCTTGCCATTTCGATTCGAACTCTATGGGATTGAACTCTGTCACGTCCTTTCCTCCACGTAGGCCAGGTAGTCGTCCCGATGGGCTTCACCCTAAAATATCTTTTTAGAAACTAGAGGTACATAAGCCGTTACTATCAGTACTACAACTGGCAAGATTGAAATAGTTGGGCACCCTCATTGGAACGGGATTAGACATGTCAGAAGAACCAGCCAAGTTCGGGGACAAGGTCCTGATACACTTCAAAGCGATGCTACCAGATGGCTTCATTGTCGAGAGCACCATCGGCAAGGACCCCATCGAGTTCATCATCGGCCAGAACAGGTTCCCAATAGGTCTTGAGGAGGCTGTGGAAGGGATGGCGGTCGGTGAGACCAAGAAGGTGGACGTTCCACCTGAGAAGGGACATGGACATTGGAAGGAGAACCTGGTCAAGGAGGTGGAACTCCCAGCCGAGGACCTTGCGAAGGTTGAGCCTGGGAAGCTGACGATGGTCAATGCTGCAGAGGGCATGCAGGTTCCTGCCCTCGTCACGAAGAAGGAGGGCAATGTTGTATGGCTCGACTTCAATCATCCGCTTGCGGACAAGACGCTCACCTATGAGGTCAGGTTGATGGAGATCGTGGATAGGGCGTTGTGAACCCAGAATACTTTTAATATCAGTAAGGCGTAAGAGACAGGTTCTAACTGGAGGAACCTGTCCTGGAGCATAATATATTCACATCGAAGGTCCACCCCGACATTCGAAAATGGTTCGAGTCCAAGTTCGAAGGACCCACAGAAGCACAAGAGAGAGCGATACCGCTCATCATGGACGGAAAGAGCACGCTCATCTCCTCCCCCACCGGCAGTGGGAAGACACTATCAGCATTCCTAGGAATAATCGACAGACTCTACACCCAGGCAAAGTCGGAAGAGCTTGAGGAGAAGATCTACTGCGTCTATGTCTCCCCCCTCAAGGCCCTGGGAAACGACATTGAAAAGAACCTCTCAAGGCCACTGGAGCAGATGGCCAAGATAGGCGGATTGGACAAGGACAAGATACGGGTTAGTGTCAGGACAGGAGATACTTCAGCCTACGAAAAGAACAAGATGATCTCCAAGCCTCCGCACATCCTCATCACCACTCCCGAATCCCTAGCCCTCGCCCTAGCATCACCCGTGTTCTCGAAGAACTTCCAGGGTGTGGAATTTGTTGTGGTCGACGAGGTCCACGACCTCTGTGCATCCCTTCGAGGGACCCAACTGGCTCTAAGCCTCGAGTGGTTAACGGAACACAGTGGCAAGGAACAGGTTCGGATAGGCCTGTCAGCAACCCAATCTCCGATAAAGGAGATCGCCAAGTTCCTCGGTGGAAGGACCAAGAAGGGGTGGCGGGACGTCTCCATAGTAGAGGTAGAACCATCCCACGATATCGACATCTCAACGGTCCTTTGTGTCGATGACATGTTCGGCGCAAGCATCAAAGAGGTACGGGACGGAACCGTTGATAAGCTCATCGAGATAATCGATGAGCATGACTCCACCCTGGTCTTCACCAACACAAGAGCAGCTACCGAACGCATAGTCCAGAAGCTCAAAGATAGAGGTATAAAGGACATCGCAGCGCACCATGGCTCTATGGGAAGGGAGCAGCGATTGGAAGTTGAAGAGATGCTTCGGAAGGGGCAGCTCCGGGCGACCATCTCGTCCACCTCCTTGGAGCTTGGCATCGACATCGGAAGCGTCGATGTGGTTTGCCTCGTGGGCCTGCCCAACTCCATCTCAAAAGCCCTTCAGAGACTTGGTCGTTCTGGCCATTCCATCTACAGGACCACCAAGGGGATCATCGTTCCCCAGACCCCTGACGAAGTGGTCAAGTCCATCCCACTGACACAGGCCATAACCAGGGGAAAACCAGACCGTGTCCGCATTCCGATGCAGCCTCATGATGTGCTGGCACAGTTCATCATCGGGACCTGCCTATGGAAGCCCATGGCCCTGGACGAGGTCTTCGAAATAGCCACGAGAAGCTATCCGTTCAAGGACCTGTCACGGCAGAAGCTCAAGTTCATCGTGGACATCCTTTCAGGCTCCATCATGCCCGACCAGATGAGGGCGCTCAAGATCTACTCAAGGGTAAACTTCGACAAGGAGACCCAGACGGTCAAACCACGGCGAGGGACCCGTGTCATATTCAACCTCAACTCAGGGACCATCATTGATGAGGATAACTTCTACGCATTGACAACAGATGATGACCAGAAGGTCGGAAACCTCAGCAGCGGTTTCGTCTCAAGGCTAAGCCTCAACGATGTGTTCGTTCTAGGTGGCTCCATCTACCAGGTCGTCAAGGTGGAGGGACGCAAGGTCTTGGTGGACCGCGTGACCGGAAAACGACCGACCATCCCCTCATGGCAGGGAGAGGTCATGGCACGGTCACGAGAGCTGTCCACAACATACAGGAAGTTCCTCCAAGATGTATCAGAGAACCTACCCTCTGGAGATGAGTTCAGAGAATGGATGGTTGATGATCAAGGAGCGTCCGAAGAGATTGCAACAGTAGCCGAAGGTTATCTCAGGGCACAGGCCACCAATGGCCACATCCCCACAGAGAGCATCCTCTTCGTCGAGGGTGTAGAAGACCCACGAGGTTTTTCAGAAGTGGTACTCCACACCTGGGCTGGCCGTATGATAAACGGCGTCATTGCAAGGCACATGGTGTCTTTCATCGAACGCCGCACAGGTCGCACTATACCTTTCTCCGTCACCGACGACTCCATCGACCTGAACGTCGGCGTCAGAGTACCGCTAGATGTTATCAAGGAAGGCCTTTCAACAGATATCGACAGGGCAGACTTCCGGAAGACCGTGGGGCTTGAGGAGAAGATGGAACAGGCCCTCATGCAGTTCAATGTCAGGTCCATGGTGGTCCCGAACAGGTTCAGGAGCGGTGTGAGCCGTGTTCCGCCACTTGTCAAGAGCGAAAGGCTCCTGGAAGGGATGCGACAAAGCATTGAGCGGTCCGACCTGGGGAAGAAGGACCCGGATGCAAGCTCTGCAAAGCGTTTGATCACCATGGCCCAGGACAGATTGGTCGAGGTCGACTTCGATGTCGAAGGAGCCCAGCGACTGCTGGACCAGGTACAGTCCGGTAAGGTCCAGATCCGTACTCGCGATTACTCCCTCACCCCAACACCTTTTAGCAACTCTGTGATGGTCTCCACCAACATCGACCTGATGACGGTGGAGCAGAGGTCGCTTCTCACGAGGTTATTAGTTGACAACATCCGAGATGCGTTCGGAGCAACTAGCGAGCTTGGCCCCCAGGAGATATCTATCGCACAGATCGAGCCGATGCACTTCCAAAGATGCAAGGAGCTCGGACTTGCGCAAGGGCTCAAGAAGGTCTTCGATCCACAGAACGCTAGGAAGGAACAGTTACTGACTGCAAGGGATGACCTTAACTCGATCCTTGGATCTCTTGTAGAAGGGAAACCTCTGATCTCCAACTGCACGGGCCACTTTATTGGTGAGCTCATAGGGAGCAAGGACCAGGGAACGACCGAGCTTGCAGACCTCCACAAAGGCACCCAGAATGCAGCCGTCCTTTTCCTACTTCGCACCTATGGGCCGATGGAGCTTGCAGAGATAGAACAGGTCATGGATGGGACACTATCAACGACCCAGGTCCAATCGATATTGCTCCAACTTGTCGAACACGACGTCCTCGACAGGATCTCCATCGAAGGTGTGGAGGCAAGGAAGTACTATGTCCTGGCAGACGACCTTCTCACCTTAAGAAAGGAAGGGAATGTTTGCTTCGACAGATATTTCATGAAGGCGTTCTGCAGCCTATCCAGATATGGGGTGCAGCAAGAGGAGGACCTGTTCAAGAGGTACCTTTTCCTCAGGGACACCTACTCGCTTTTACTCCACAACATCCCGCTCGAAGAATCTTGGCTGTTCCAGGATGAAGCAGGATATGCCAAGGTGGACATCGACGGTCCAGCCATCGTTAGGAAGGATGCGTTCGGCGAGCACATTTCCGATACGTTCTTCCTACGACCAGACAACATCACGAAGGCTTCCCTTGAGACAGCAAACCAGTTCCGGTCCCGTCATTCGTTCCGATTGAACGACCTCATCGAAGATGAGAAGATGACCAAACAATTGGCCTCCGTAGCTATCAAGGAAGGTCTGGCCACAGGAATCCTCGGCATATATCCACAGACCATGACACGCACGGGTCTTCAACAGATGGAGATATTGAGCTCATCGCCTTCAAAGAACGTTCCAGACCTTTCCCTGTTCGTAAGTACGAAGGCCGTGAACCTCGATGACAAGGGTCTTGGTATCGGCGACCTTGCCCGTTCTTTTGAGGTGAAGAAGGAGGTCACAGGTCTTCGGATACCCGGGTCTGGGACGTTCATCAAGTTCTCGCAGATGAGCGAAGGTGGTTCTGTACCACAGACCATATGGGACATCCTTCTGGATTGGGGTCCTGTGAACGTGAACCATGTGAGCACTCACCTCTCTTTGGCACCGGACATCGTCTCGTCGGTGGTGAAAGGAACAAGTCCTCCTTCAGATAGTTTGGAGGTCGTTCATTCCCCGTCCTTGCAAGCGGATGTTGAGTATACTGTGCCAAAAGGTTCGATGGACCAACTCCAAGGTCTTTCCCATCTGACCCGAGGATATGGTCCTCATGGTGAAACTATTGATCCTGGCCTACTTATGAAGGAACCGTTCCAGATAGTCCCATGGGGAGATCCGTTCTCGGGGAAGGTCAAACCGAAAGACATGCGGTCTGACCACGCGGTCATCATGCTGATGGGAAACAGCATCGGCCACATCTCGCTTTTGAAGGACCATGACAGGATAGAGCTTGTTGAGGTCATGGTGGACCTGCACCGCATGGACACTGTCATGGGTTCTCTCGGGACGTTCCTGACAGAGCCCTTCGAAGAGGTAGAAAGGAAGATGGGTGCAGCTCTCGGCCGAGGTCTCATCTCTTACATCGACCACCTGCTTCACGATCATCGGTTCTCGATGGTGAATATCTCCAACGTCATCATCGTCCCTGATAGGCAATGGTTCCATCAGGGTCTCACGGACATCATGGATAGTAAATACTCCACGTTCAGCGGTTCGCAGACCATCGGTCATCCAATGGATGTGGAACGACTGCCGATAACCGAGGAACAGATCCTTGCCCAGATGTTCTCCACCCAGGGATTGTTCTCAGACAATGCAATGGACGGTCCACTTGATGTGGTCGAGAAGCTGCTTTGGATAAACAGTGAAAAGGAGGTCCGGTCTAGGACCACTAAGGGCGGGTTCGACCTTGGTTCGAGCCGAACCAGGTACACTGGGATGGACCAATTGGAGAACACAGGCCTGGTGGTCAGAGGTGCATCCCCGCGGTCCACAAGGTCGTATCAGACATTGGAGAACATCGGCCTCTTCCAGCAAGCCTTAGATGCCAAGATAGACCGGACCATGAGGGATGTTTTGGGCCTTGTGGGTTCGGGACCCGTATCTCTGAAACGGCTTCATGCGACCTCGAACATGAAAGAGAGCAGGCTAGAGAAAGCGCTCAAAAGGCTCATGGATTCCGGTCGAGTCTACCTTGACCCCAATGGTCACTACCGGCCAGTCTATCCATATGATGGAACCCCCATGGATGCGTTCCTCGAGCTGGTCTGGCGCACCCTCAGGTCCTTCGGCGTCCTAGATATAATCAACCTTTCACGCTACACGGGAGAATATTTCTCCTTCTACGAACTGAGATGGGCCCTTGGCGTCTTGATGGGTGACCGGAGGATCCGGTCGTTCATCACAATGGACAGCTCCCGTCCGTTCTACTGCACCCAGGATTCGTATGACGCTCTTATCATGTCCTGGTCCTCGGACCGTCAGGTGCTAGGCTCTGACCAGGAGAAGGACCTGGATGTCAGGCACCTTCTGGTCATAGGGCCCGACGATATCATCTACGAGGTCCTTCGCCCAATGGTCAAGAGGGTCTTCGGTACTGGCAGGTTCCATCTGATCTTCAACGGCCCGGAGCTCATCGGAGGCTTCCGAGCAAGAGTGGTCAAAGGCGCCCTCATCGTCCGCTCGCTCATCGGAAAGTGGCCGGAGCTCATTAAAGGAACCGTTAGCCAGTACTGCTCGGTCAACGACCTTCGACTGTTCTGGAGCGAGCAGCTCTACAAGGACTTCAAAAAGGAGGTCAAGGCCCGGAAGTACACCACTCCTGAAGGTTTCTCTCCAGACATCATCCTGTCCGAGGATGATATCTACCATATGGACTTCGACCACTTCGTAGACGAGGACATCGAGCAGGAGGAGTTCGATGTGAGCCTCTACGATCTGAGCTATTTCAGTTAACCTCGAACTCGTTGAGGGATGTTCCAAGCAATCCCTCCAGCTCCTCATGCAACGCTTTGATCTTGATAGCCGCTCTATCCAGCTGCTTCTCATCACATTTATGCAGGACCTGCTCGAGGCGGACCATCTCTTTGCCGAAGTTCAGGTTGTCGCTGTGGGCGATGACCTTTTCCTCGATGGTCAATGGGATGAACTCTGTCTCTGGAAGACCAAGTGACCGCGCTTCATCTGGTTCCAGCCCAGCACCGATGTGGTTCAGGACGCAGGCCACGACCCGCTTGTCCACACCAGCCTCATCAACAATGGCTGCACCTTCCATGGCATGCAATGGGCCGTGTGTTACAGCTCTGCCGATGTCATGGAGCAGAGCACCAGCCTCGACGACCTCAACGTCAATATCGACACCTTTTTCTTTGAGAGCAAAGGCAATGGCCTTTGCAAGCTTGGCAACAGCCTTTTGGTGCGCGATCACCTCTTCTGAAACCCCATTGTCCTCGTTGAGCTTGATACACTCTTCAGGGGTTGGGACCCAGGCGTTAGAGACAACGTTCTTACCCCTGTCGTCAGGGATAATAGTGAACTTTCCATCAGAGAGTTCCAGGTCCTCCCAAGCTCCACCCGTCATGCGATCAAGGATAAGGGCCAGGGCAGCTATCTCGGAGTGCGGTTGGTTCGAGACGGCGACGTTGTGGTCCACCATCTCGTAGACCTGTCGCGGGACCTTCTCGGCACCGACGATGAGCAATACGTCCTGGTCCTTGTCCATCTTCTCGTATTCCTCGATGAACTTGGACAGTGGGACCCCATACATTGTAAGGTGGACCTTGAGACCTTCGAACTTCTTGATAGGTCCAAAAACGCCGGTACCAGTGGTGATCTCCATATCCCCTCCGAAGTTCTCGCTTACCGCATTGATGGTGGCTTCGAGCTTTGGGTCGTTGGAGTTAACAAGGACGCTCTTTGCCCCGAAGGCTCGAGCTACGAGTGCAACGTGTGTCGTGACCCGTTTGTCACGTTGGGGCCTATGGCCAATTCGGAGAACAGTGATCATGGGTGATTATCCCTTGATCTTCTCGATCCTGTGTCCCCTGTATTCCAGGAGAGCGGACCGCTTGATCAGGCCCTTTAGAAGGATTGGTCGGATCTCTATGCTCTCTTCGACATCGCCTGCAAACTTCCCTTCGTCACCAACCATCTCAACGATCTTTTCCTCGATGGCCTTGAACTCCTCGTCAGGCATGACGGCGGCGAACAGAACGTCCGTGATCTCTGCAACACCACAGGTGGTGTTGATATGGAACGAGTTGTAGTAGCTGTGGTATGCCTTCTCCTGCCTGTTCCCCTCCCCGGACTGCCACATTATCTCAACAAGCCGCATCTTCTCGAAGAAATGCAGGGAGTCCACTCCCTCCTGGCCGAACTTTTCTTCGATGCCCTTTTCAGTGCACCAATCCTTGGCCACTTCTTCGAAGACCTGACGCTTTATCTCGGTGTCCATACACCTGAGCATCGAGACAAGTTCAGTAGGCTCGTTTATAACCTTGATTCGTTTCATTAGAGCGCCTTTCCCCCGTAACACCCTCGCGGTTATTAATCCTTTTCGAGTATGGAAATTGGATTGGGAACACCCCCTGGACCCAGTTTCCGATAGAACTGTAATTTGTTTATACCACGGCCATTCTGGTCGGTCCGATGGGCAATGTTGAGAACATCCTTCGAAACATGGTGAACGACAGGGTGCATAAGGCCCGGCAGTTCGATGTCATGAGACGCGCAAAGGTCACTGGTCTATGTTCAAAAGGACATCAATGCGATGTCCGGGTCGTTGGTCCAGATGGGAAGGAAGGGCCCGTCATGCTCGATGTCCCGCTGCTGTCCAGCGGTCCTGGTGAAGTCAGGCATCCCGCTGTGGGCGATGAGGTCGTCCTTGCATACATCGGAGGTGACCCTAACTCCCCCGTCGTTGTCGCCAGTCTCCTTTCGAAGACCGATGATGTCCCTGACCATTCTCACAAAGAGTACGTAACCTCCTACCCTGCACCCCGCTCTGGAGTGGAGCGCAGAAGGATCCTGTTCGAGGGTAATGGTGATGGTGAGGGTCTTGAGGTCCGGGTCGGAAAGGATGATCATGTCATCATCGAGCGATCGAAGTTCACTCTGACCAAGGGCAAGACCACTATAACCATCGACAAGGACGGAGAGGTCGAGATCAAGGTCGAAAAGGATGTCCAGCTGGAAGTGAAGGGTGAGGTCAAGGTCAAGGCCAATGGTCTTTCGGTGGAAACAGACAAGGACCTCTCCTTGAGGGCGATAGGAAAGCTCGTATTGTCCGGAAAGGGTGGAGTGGAGATGTCATCCGACTCGAATGTGAAGGTGAAAGGGTCGAGAATAGACCTGAACTAGGTGAGACGATGGGACAACCAGCAGCAAAACAAGGTGATATGGTGGTTCCAAGCGGACCGGGTGATACGCACATTGTGATGGTCCCATCCCCCTCGGGCAGTGTTCCAACGCCTATTCCGGGTCATGTCTTCAACGGCGTGATCGATGGTGGTCTTTCAGAGAAGGTGTTCATTCAGAACATGCCCGTGGCAGTAGAAGGGTCCACATGCACCAACATCCCTCCTCATGTTCCGATGGGAGGACCATCCTTCCAGAACCCTCCTGGAAATGATGGGACCATTCTCATGTGTTCGACCTCTGTATTTGCACAAGGGAAGGGGATAGCAAGGAACGGTGATCCCGTGGAGACATGCGATGATGTGATGGTCAAGAACCAGAACGGAAAGGTAGTGGCTATGGGGAATGTGTTGGTTGGGTGATGGTCAGATGGATGAAGACCTGGCTAGACAAATTCCTCCACGTTCCTTGAAACCAGAAGAAGGTTGTCCATTCCTTGATAGCAATTGAGAACTCAGCCAATGAATGGACAATTTTTCCCAGTTAGTTTCAAGGAACATTCCGGAATTTGTACATAAAAAAAGCCCCGCACCGAAGTTTGGGGCCAGTTTTATGTTTGGTGGGTGTTCAGAATCCGTCGTAATCTGAATCAACGAAGTGGCCATCGGTCGATTCCTGGTCGATGCCTATTTCGTTGCCATCCATCAGAAGGTCGTTGTCAGTGTCCCAGTCGTTAGGGTCTGTTGCGAACTCGATCTCCTTATCGTCTGGGAGACCATCGCCATCTGTGTCAGGGTTGTTAGGGTCAGTGCCCATCATCATCTCTGCCATGTCGGAGAGGCCATCGCCGTCGTCGTCGGAGTTTCCGTCGCCGTCGCCGTCGCCGCCCTC